>NZ_CP018221.1:607500-934687 GCF_001890385.1 Tardibacter chloracetimidivorans
CGAGACCCACCCCCGACTGCTCGATCATCCCGGCCTTGCGTGGTCCGAGGAAGCCCATGGCAAGCAGCACCAGATCGGCCTTGAGCTGGAACTCGCTACCCGGAATCTCCTTCATCTCCATCCGGCCGTCGTCGGATTTCACCCATTCGATGCGGACACATTCCAGCGCTTCGATCTTGCCGTTGCTTCCGATCGCGCGCTTGGTGACGACCGCCCAGTCGCGCTCGCAGCCTTCCTCATGCGAGGATGAGGTGCGAAGCTTCAGCGGCCAGTCGGGCCAGGTCAGCGTCTTGTTTTCCTTCGCGGGCGGCCTGGGCATGATCTCGAGCTGGGTCACCGACGCCGCGCCCTGGCGGTTCGAGGTTCCCACACAGTCCGACCCCGTATCCCCGCCGCCGATCACAACGACATGCTTGCCCGTCGCCGTGATCGATCCGCGCGGCGCGGCGCGCACCTCGTCGTCGCCTGCCACCCGCTTGTTCTGCTGGGTCAGGAACTCCATCGCGAAGCGGACGCCCGACAGTTCGGAGCCCGGAATCTCCAGCGGGCGCGGATGCTCCGCCCCTCCGGCCAGAACGACCGCATCGTAGTTTTCCCGAAGCGAATCCATCGACACCATCACGCCCACTTCGACGGAGGTGCGGAACTCGACGCCTTCCGCCTCCATCTGCTGCGCACGGCGGTTGATCAGATGCTTTTCCATCTTGAAATCGGGAATGCCATAGCGAAGCAGCCCGCCCAGGCGGTCGTTCTTCTCGAACACCGTCACGGCATGACCGGCGCGGGCGAGCTGCTGGGCGCAGGCAAGCCCCGCCGGACCGGAACCGACGACGGCAACCCGCTTGCCGCTCCGGCGCTTGGGCGGCTGCGGCTGAATCCAGCCTTCTTCCCAGCCGCGATCGACGATCTGGCATTCGATCGTCTTGATCGTGACCGGCGCGTCATCGATGTTGAGCGTGCAGCTCGCCTCGCATGGCGCGGGGCAGACCCTGCCGGTGAACTCCGGAAAATTGTTGGTGGAATGCAGCGTATCCAGCGCCACCTTCCAGTCGTCGGAATAGACCAGATGGTTCCAGTCCGGGATCATGTTGTTCACCGGACAGCCGTTATGGCAGAACGGAATGCCGCAGTTCATGCAGCGCGCCGCCTGATCCTTCAGCTCGTTCTCGGGCAACGGCTTTACGAACTCGTTCCAGTTCTTCAGGCGCTCCTCGGGCTTTTCATAGCCGCGGTCGCGACGCTCGATCTCAAGGAATCCGGTGGGCTTTCCCATTATCTGTTCTCCAGCGCGCGGGCGTTATTCGGCAGCGACCGAGGCGGCGGCAAGCCGTTCCGCCTCGATATCCTGCAAGGCCCGGCGATAATCCTTTGGCATCACCTTGACGAAGCGGGTGACGGCGTTCTGCCAATCGTCGAGCAGGGCGGCGGCCCTTGCGCTGCCCGTGTAGAGCAGATGACGTTCCAGCAGAACCCGAAGCCGCTCCGCATCGTGCCGCAGGACATTGCCCATGCCGCAATCGTCGACATTCAACGAGCGCTGCTGCGGGCGATGACCGTCGTCATCGTCGGCATCGGGACTGATCGCCTCGACATCTACCATCGCCATGTTGCAGCGCTGGCGGAACAGGCCATCGTCGTCGTAAACATAGGCGACGCCGCCGGACATGCCCGCCGCGAAGTTGCGCCCGGTCTGCCCCAGCACGGCAACGACGCCGCCCGTCATATATTCGCAGCCATGGTCGCCCACGCCCTCGACGACGGCGGTCGCGCCTGAATTGCGAACGGCGAAACGTTCACCGGCCACGCCCTGCAAATAGGCCTCGCCGGCGATGGCACCGTAAAGCACGGTGTTGCCGACGATGATGTTCTCCGACGGCACGCGCTTCACGCCTTCTGGCGGGCGCACGATCACGCGGCCACCGGATAGCCCCTTGCCCACATAGTCGTTGGCGTCGCCGGTCAGCTCGATCGTCACGCCATGGGCGAGGAACGCGCCGAAGCTCTGCCCCGCCACGCCGTTGAAGCGGATGAAGATGCTGTTGTCGGCAAGGCCGGCATGGCCATATCTGCGGGCGACCTCGCCCGACAGCATCGCCCCGACCGTCCGGTTGACGTTGCGGATTTCCCGCTCGATCCGGACCGGCTCGCCGTTTTGCAGCGCGGGAGCCGCCGCCTCGATCAGCTGCTGGTCAAGCGCCGCTCCCAGGCCATGGTCCTGACCTTCCGTGTTGTGCAGCGGCGCGCCTTCGGCGACGGGCGTCTGATAAAGAATGCGGGAGAGGTCCACGCCCTTCGCCTTCCAGTGCGACAGGGCGTTGCGCATGTCCAGACGATCGACGCGGCCCACCATTTCAGCGACGGTGCGAAAGCCGAGTTGCGCCATGATCTGGCGAAGCTCTTCCGCGACGAAGAAGAAATAGTTGACGACATATTCGGGCTGGCCGGTAAAGCGCGCGCGCAGCACCGGGTCCTGCGTCGCAACGCCGACCGGGCAGGTGTTCAGATGGCATTTGCGCATCATGATGCACCCGGCGGCGATCAGCGGCGCGGTTGCAAAGCCGAACTCGTCCGCGCCCAGCAGCGCGCCGATCGCGACGTCCCGGCCGGTGCGAAGACCGCCATCCACCTGCACGGCGATGCGGCTGCGAAGGCCGTTCAGCAGCAAGGTCTGCTGGGTTTCGGCAAGGCCGATCTCCCATGGCGAGCCGGCATGGGTGAGCGAAGTAAGTGGCGATGCGCCCGTCCCGCCTTCAAAGCCGGAAATGGTGACATGGTCCGCCCGGGCCTTGCTGACACCGGCAGCGACAGTGCCGACCCCGACTTCCGACACCAGCTTCACCGAGATGCGCGCGCCGGGGTTTACGTTCTTCAGATCGTGGATGAGCTGGGCCAGATCCTCGATCGAATAGATGTCATGGTGCGGCGGCGGCGAGATCAGCCCGACGCCCGGCGTCGAATGGCGGACCTTGGCGATGTTCTTGTCCACCTTGTGACCGGGAAGCTGGCCGCCCTCGCCCGGCTTTGCGCCCTGCGCCATCTTGATCTGGATGTCGTCGGCGTTCACCAGATATTCGGCGGTGACTCCGAAACGCCCCGACGCCACCTGCTTGATCGCCGAACGCATGGAATCGCCATTGGGCAGCGGCTTGAAACGGTCTGGCTCCTCGCCCCCCTCGCCCGTGTTGGAGCGGCCGCCGATGCGGTTCATGGCGAGCGCGAGCGTGGTGTGCGCTTCCCGGCTGATCGAGCCGAAGCTCATCGCGCCGGTGGCGAAACGCTTCACGATCTCGCTCGCGGGCTCCACCTCCTCGATCGGTATGGGGTTTTCCGCAAGCTTGAAGTCCATCAGTCCGCGAAGGGTCAGCAGACGCTCGTTCTGCTCGTTGATCTCGGCTGCGAAGGCGGCATATTCCGAAGAGACATTGCCGCGCACGGCGTGCTGAAGCCGCGAGACCGACTGCGGCGTCCAGGCATGCTCCTCTCCCCGGATGCGATAGGCATAATGCCCTCCGACATCGAGAGCGGAGGCATAAATCGGGTTGTCACCATAGGCGTCGCGGTGGCGGCGAACGACTTCCTCGCCCACTTCCTTCAGGCCGATGCCCTCGATCGTGCTTGCGGTGCCGGTGAAATATTTCTCCACAAAGGCGGAGTTCAGGCCCACGGCATCGAAAATCTGCGCACCGCAATAGGACTGGTAGGTGGAAATGCCCATCTTGGACATCACCTTCAAAACGCCCTTGCCCACGGCCTTGATGTAGTTCTTCTGAACTTGCGCGGCAGAGAGCGGCAGCTTGCGCCGGATGCGGATTTCCTCGAGCGTCTCGAAGGCGAGCCAGGGGTTGACCGCCTCCGCGCCATAGCCGGCCAGTACGCAGAAGTGATGCACCTCGCGCGCCTCGCCCGTCTCGATGACGAGGCCGGTCTGCATCCTCAGGCCCTGGCGGATCAGATGATGGTGGACCGCCGCCGTCGCCAGCGCGGCAGGGATTGCGATGCTTTCGGACGAGGCCATACGGTCCGACAGGATCAGGATGTTCTGATCCGCCAGCACCGCGTCCGTCGCCTCGTGGCAGATGCGCTCGATGGCCTTTTGCAGCCCCTCGGCGCCCTCTGCCGCAGGCCAGGTCATGTCGATCGTCTGAGTGCGGAAAGCGCCGTCCAGCGTCTCGGAAACCGAGCGGATCTTGGCAAGGTCCGCATCGGTCAGGACCGGCTGCGACACTTCCAGCCGCTTGTGCGTGCCCGCATGATGGCCCAGCAGATTTGGCCGGGGACCGATCATCGACACCAGCGACATCACCAGTTCCTCGCGGATCGGGTCGATCGGCGGGTTGGTGACCTGCGCGAAGTTCTGCTTGAAATAATCGTAGAGCAGCTTGGGCCGCGCGGAGAGCACGGCAATCGGCGTATCAACGCCCATCGATCCGATGGGATCGTCGCCCGCCTCGGCCATCGGCTCCAGAAAACGGCTGACGTCTTCCTGCGTGTAGCCGAACGCCTGCTGACGATCGAGCAGCAGCGAAGGATCGTTCGCAGGGGGTGCATCCGCGCCTTCAACGACGGCGGGAAGCTCCTCCAGCTTGTATTGGGTCTGCTTCAGCCATTCCTCATAGGGCGCGGCCTCGGCGAGATCGCGCTTGATCTCCTCGTCCTCGATGATGCGTCCCTGCTCCAGGTCGATGAGCAGCATCTTCCCGGGCTGAAGCCGCCATTTGCGGACGATGCGTTCTTCGGCAATCGGGAGCACGCCCGATTCCGACGCCATGATGACATGATCGTCGTCGGTCACGATGAACCGGGCCGGACGCAGGCCGTTGCGGTCAAGCGTCGCGCCGATCTGCCGCCCGTCTGTGAAGGCGATGGCGGCAGGGCCATCCCACGGCTCCATCAGCGCAGCATAATATTCATAGAAGGCCTTGCGCTTGGCATCCATCAGCGGATTGCCGGCCCAGGCCTCGGGAATCAGCATCATCACCGCCTTTGCCAGCGGGTATCCCCCCGCGACCAGCAGTTCCAGCGCATTGTCGAGGCAGGCGGTGTCGGACTGGCCATGCGGAATGAGCGGCCACATCTTGTCCAGATCGGGGCCGAGAAGGTCCGACTCCAGCGTGCGGCGGCGCGCATTCATCCAGTTGACGTTGCCGCGCACGGTGTTGATCTCGCCGTTGTGCGCGATCAGCCGGTAAGGATGCGCCAGCTTCCATGACGGGAAGGTATTGGTCGAAAAACGCTGGTGAACCATCGCCAGCGCCGACTTGGCGAGCGGGTTGGCCAGATCGGCGTAGAAGCTGCCGACCTGGCCCGCGAGCAAGAGGCCCTTGTAGACCACTGTCCGGCTTGAGAAGGACGGCATGTAGAACTGGCTGAGTTCCGGCAGGTTCTGCTTTTTCGCGATCTCGGCGAGCGGATTTTGCGTCTGCTTGCGGATTGCGAGCAGCTTGCGCTCGAACGCATCCTGGCCCTTCACATTGTCGCCCCGCCCGACGATCGCCTGGCGGATGACGGGCATCTCTTCCAGAACGGTCTTGCCAAGGCCCTCGGTGTTCACCGGCACGTCGCGCCAGCCGAGAAGCACCTGCCCTTCGTTGCGAACGAAACGGCTGAACTGTTCGACCGCGACCGTCCGCGCATTCTCGTCGCGCGGCATGAAGCACATCGCCACCGCATAGTCGCCGGGTTGCGGCAGGACGACTCCGGCGCCTTGCGCCCAGTCGCGCAGCAGTTCGTCGGGAATCTGGATCAGAATCCCGGCGCCGTCGCCAACCAACGGGTCAGCGCCCACCGCGCCGCGATGGTCGATGTTGAGAAGAATCTCGAGCCCGCGTCCAATGATCTCATTGGATTTGCGGCCCTTGATGTTGGCGATGAAGCCAACGCCGCAGGCATCGTGCTCGTGAATAGGATCGTACAGACCCTGCTTCTCTGGTAACGACATCTTCAACACAACCCCTGTTGCCCGCATTTCGTAGCGAGTGAAAAGCGCGGCGCCTCATACCGAAAATCTGGCCGCTGACAAATGCCGAGCTACGAACGGCAGCAGGCGAGGTTATACACGCCGGGCCAGCAGCGGCAGATCATTAACGATCTCCGCGCATCTGACATAACCTCGGTGGAATCTGCAACCCCCAAGGGGTGGCGATGGCCCTAAAGCCACCATGTCCGGCCATCAGAGGCCATGCTCAGCGGAGCTGACGCCCCGCCCGCACCTCGCGATGCGCGTGATCCAGAAACTCGTCCAGATTCGCCCAGCCGTCGCCGTCCGCATCGCCCCAGCCATCGTTACGCGCAGGGTCCAGCCCGTTCGCGACTTCCCAGGCGTCCGACATGCCGTCGCCATCCCCGTCCCGATATGGCGTGCCCGAGGCAATGGAGGGAAGCTGCCTGACGGCGTCCTTGGCGATGATGGAGCCGGTCCGCCTCATCACCTCGCTCACGATCTTCTGGTCAAATCCGTCACGGGGGAATGCGCCGGCGCCTGCCAGCACCGCATTATATGCCTGGCGGGCTGGCATCGCGCCCGACGCGAGCGCACACACCGGCTTGTTCACCACCGCGATGGTCGCGGGGTCGGTCGTCATGCGGAATATGCCGTCAAGCTGATTGCCCGAATGATAGATGCGGGCGATGCCCGTGGAGCCGATTGTCTGCCGGTCGATCGCGCCGATCGCGCCCGAGGTGTTCGGCCCGGCGCGGAAATAGTTGTTGATGATGTTGACCGGCGTTCCCCCGGCGCTCTCCCATATCTCGGCGAACTGCGAACCGGCGTTGTAGAAGACGTTATTGACGATCTCCACGCACGAATCAGGCGGGAAATTGGCGTCCGGATTGCGGTCGCCATTGTGCGCGCACAGATTCTTCACGAAGCTGAAGCGTTGCGGGCCGCGCGGATCGCTTGCAAGCAGCGCGCATTTATCGTGCCTAGGGATTCCCTCGGCGAATATCGACCATGACACGGTGATCAGATCGTTCTGGCCCTGTCCGTTGACATTCTCGTCCAGCGCCCATGAGCCGCTGACATGATCGAGGATGACATTGCTGCTGTCCTCGATCGTGAAGGCGTCGTTTCCACCCCTTTCCTCACCATTTCTGTCCGTCCGGACGCGAATGTGCCGGACGACGACGTCATGCGTGCGCTTGACCACCAGCGGGGTGAAGCCATTGGCTCCTCCCGCATGGGTCAGCAATATGCCGCCGCCGGGCGCGGTCTGCCCGGCGATCGTCAGATAGGGATTGCGGATGACAGGCGGCTCACCCGTGAAGCGGATGACGCCGCCCACGGTGAATACGCAGGTTCGAGGCCCCTTTGCGTCAATGCAGGCGCGCAGCGAGCCAGGCCCCGAATCGTTCAGGTTGCTCACCTTGATGACCGCGCCGCCCCGCCCGCCCTGGGCCTTGCGGCCAAAGCCTTCCGCGCCGGGAAAGGCATCGGGAGCCGCCGTGGCGGGAGGCGTACAGGACGGAAGAACGGCAGCGAAGGCGATCAGTAGCCGGGCGGTTCTCATGGATACTCCAACATCGGTCAGTAGCGCAGCCGCAGTCCCACCCCCGCCCCGGTGCGCTTGAAGTCTTCAAGATCGATCCGCGCGTAACGCTGCGCATAATTGGCGTTCACGAAGATCGAAATGTGGCGGTTCATCAGATATTCGACTTCACCGCCCACCGATGCCGTCGTCTCCCGCTGATCGGCTGCCCCGCCGCGATAGGAGGTGCGACGCACGCCCCCCCGAACGCTCATCAGCAGATTGTGGCGAATCTCCTGATCCAGCCGCAAGCCGATGCGCGTGTCGATACGTCCGCCCGCGCCCGACTGCACGGTGGCGACATCGCCCCGGAAGACATCGGCGGTGATCGCCGTCCGCTCGTCCGGCGACCAGGTGATCTTGCCGTTGGCGGCAAAGCCGGAAAAGGAACGGAGGGTCGGGTCATCGGAATTGGTGCGGAAAAGACCGATGCCTATCTCGCCGCGCCACTTGGTGCCGATGTCCAACCCCGCCCCCGTGAGGAAGCCGAGGGTCGTTGCATCGCGGTCAAGCCCGCTCCGGTCGACGCTGAGCCGGTGATCGCGGCGGTTGACGAAGCCCAGAAGGAACACGTCCCGCCCGGCCGCAAGCTGCGCCGACACGCGCACCGAGCCGCGCCAGGTGGTGAGATCGCGGTCGCTCTCATCCGGCGCGAGATAGTTCTGGCGCTGCACGCCGCCCTGCGCCCCGATGCCGATCCGGTTGAGCTTGTAGCTATAGCCGAGTTCGCCGCTCAACATGTCGATCTTGCGCGGCGGCAGATTGGGGTTGCGGGTCGCCTCCGGATCGGCCCTGCTCTCCACGTCCCGGTCGAACCGCGCGCCAAAGGTCAGGCGGTGCGCGCGGTTGAGGCCGTAATCGCCCTTGGTGCCCAGCCCGAAGGTCGTCCGGCTTTCCCGGCCGTTGTCGGTATATTCGCGATGATCGGCATGGATGTCGGACTTCAGCCGCACGTCGCCGAACTCCGACGTCGCGTCGATGCGTGGCGCGATGCTGACGATGATGTCGTCGTCCTCGTTCGCCGAGGTTGCGAACACGTTGCTTTCATACACGCTCTGCACGCGCAGTTCCGGCGCGATCGTGGTCGTGCCGAAACGCATCCTGCGCGGTTCATAGCCCGGACGCGGTAGATCAAGGGCCGAGGTTCCCCGATCAACCTCCTGCGCCGAGGCTGCGCCAAGCGGCAGGAAAAGAGCCAGCAGCGAAACGGATATGACGGCCGGGCGGCCAGTCCGGGAAAACCGCATCACCACGCTCAAAACCAGTCCTCCGGAACGAATACGGTGTCGCCAGGCATCACCGGCGTCTGCGGCGTGGCCTGACCCTTGATGATCTTGTCGCCCTCGTTCCGCGTGATCGAGGCCGATTTGGAATCAGCCCTGAAGGTATAGCCGCCCGCGATCGAAACCGCGGTCAGAACCGACATGCCGGGCACATAGGCATATTGGCCGGGGCGCTGCACCTCTCCCAGAATGAAGAAGGGACGATATTTCAGCACCTGAGCGCTGACGCTCGGGTCCTTGATCACGTCGCGCTGGCGCAGGTTGTTGGCGATCAGCGCCTCAAGCTCCTGCGTCGTCTTTCCGCGCGCCGGTATTTCGTCGACGAGGGGAAGCGAGATCGTCCCCGCATCGCCCACCACATAGGTGTTCGTCAGCGCGTCAAGCCCGAAGACAGAGATGCGGACTTCGTCCCCCGCCCCAAGGCGATAAACGGTCTGCTCCATCTTCTGGATCGGCGGCAGATTACCTTGCGGAGACGAACAGGCCGCCAGAACGGCGGAGCCCGCCGCGATCAATAGTACATGTCGGATCATCATACCCCCTCCTTGGACACCCCTGCCACAAAGGCGCAATTACAAGCGCATCCTACCCCATCGTGCGCGCACCGCTTCATTGTCTTTGGAGGTACCCTTACTGGTGCGCGTTGTTTGGGGAAGATAATTTCCCCAATACGATGACCAACGCAAGCACCAATGGGACCATCCACATGCGCGCGTACATGTGCGGACTCGCGACGGAGAAGATCAGGAAGGTGGAAAGCACCGACAGGCCAAGCGCCGCCGCCTGCCTGTCCACCCAATAGACGCGCACCACGCTCACCCCGGCGATGGTCAGGAGAAGCATCCAGCCGAGCAGGGCCAGCAGCCCGCCTTCCGCCCAGAGGAGCAGATACATGTTGTGGACGGGCACCTGCGTGGGGCTGACGACGCGATACTGGTCAACCCCGATCCCGACGAACATCGTGTCCTCCACGATCTCCCAGGCTTCGAGGATCAGGTCCATCCGGCCCGTGAACGTGCCGGCCTGGCTCATGTCGCCCGTCTCCAGCGCCTCGCCGACGCGGCCCTGGAAAACCTCCGGAAGCTCAAAGCCCGAGGCAAGGAGAACCGCCCCCGCCACGGCGAGCACCAGCGCGGCCTTCAGCGTCTGGCGCGTGCCGCCGACGATCAGGAACAGGAACAACACGATGAGCGCGCTGACAAAGCCGGTGAAAGAGGCGGACAGCACAAGGCCCAGCGCCAGAACCGCTCCCGTGACGTACACGGAAATCAGCGAAAGTTGGCCCCTGGCCCGCAGATAGAAGGCGAACGGCAGCGCCATGGCGATGACGGCGGCGTTCCAGTTCGGCTGACCGACGAACGCCCCCAGCCGGCCGCCGCCGGTGATGAAATTCTCGGATATCTTCTGATATTCCTGATAGCTGGCTTCATAACCATAGAAGATGGCCGCCCCAAAGGCCTCCATCAGCACAACACCGGCGATCATCGCCTTCGCGCAGACGAGCGCCCTTCTGTCGCTCCCCGGCTCTCCGAAAACGAACGGCAGGAGGACCAGGCCGAATCCATATTGCGCCGCCGCAACGAGCCAGCGGACCGGATCGCCGTTCATCACGCTGCCGATGAACAGGCCCAGGATCATGATGACGTAGGCGGACAGCCAGTAGAGCGTCGTCGGCCCGAACGGCCGCGTCTGGACATGGCCGCTGCTCATAAGCAGCGCTGCGGCGATCATGAACAGGATGTCGCTTGTGGTGACGAACACCTCGGCTGGACGCCACTCGACATAGGGCGACAGCAATGTCGCCAGCGCCGCAAAGAAAAGCGCCAGCTTGAGGAGAGAAGAAGAGGATTCCCTTGTATTCGCGTACACTGGGGCGGCAGAATAGGCGGGACGGGTGCCTGCCATCAAGCCTCCTGCGGCTCCGCTTCCAGCCAGCACCCCATGTCGCGGCCAAGCATCTTGCTCAGTTCCGCCACGTCATAGGCGTAATATTCGCTCAGGCGGCGGCGCAGATCATCGGTCAGAGGGGGATAGTCGACCGGCCGGGCGAACTTGCTGCGAGCGGCCTCGAACCAGCTGTTCTGCCGCCACGGTTCCGCAAGATGCTTCACCGGACGGAGCAGCCGTCGAAGCGCGAGCGGAAGCATGGGCGCTTCCTTGAACTTGACCGGCCCACCCACCTTGAGCGAGGGAGTCCGGGGTGCGCCGATATGGTCGCACACCTGGCCGATCACCTCATCCGGGCGGCTCTTGATGTCGTCATAGAGTATGATGCTGATCTGCTCGCGCGGAAAAAAGTCCAGAAAGCGGGACAGATGGCGAAAATAGAGGCCATCTTCCAGAAAGCGCGGGATGCTGGTTTCCGAGCGGATCAGATAGCGTTCGGGATGGGGCGTCACCGCGCCGCGCCGGAAAAACATGCAATAGTCCGAATAGGCGCGATCGATCGGGTTGCGCAGCTGGACGACAAGCCGGGCTTCGGGAAGCCGCTGCGCAATGCGCCGCGCAGCCTCCGGATGGGCGAGATAGTCGGCCGATTTCTCGCCGATCACCTGGTCCGCGTCGGCGGCGGCGAAGAAATCTTCGTACCAGTCCGGCCCGCGGTGGAATTCGGTGCTGAAATAATGCGGCTCAGGCCCCGGCATGAAAATGCAGGGGTTGTGCTGCAACTGATAGTTTATCCATGTCGTCGCCGATTTGGCAGCGCCGATCACGATAAAGTTCGGGAGGGTGGGACCGGGCACTGGCTGCTCCTTCACCGGGCTGCCGCCGTCAGCACCGACCGCGCGACCTGGCCTATCCTGACCATTTCTATTTCCTGAAACATGTGATCCACCTGAAACATGATGCTTGTCTCGCCCAGCGCCCGCGCCTGGTCCAACGGCGCGACCGTGGCCTCCCCTGCCCCCGCAAACGCCCCTTCCCGATAGATTTCCGGGCAGGTGCCGGTGAAGCAGGGCGCACCGGCTGCATTGATTTCGGCAACGATCCTGTCGCGGGTCCAGCCCGGCGCAAGCCCGGCCGTTTCGATGAAGGCATAATATTTATAATAGGAATGGTCGACGCCTTCCGGCGGCACGGCAAGCCTTACATTGGGCAGGTCCGCCAGCGCGCTTTCCAGGATCGCCGCATTCCGCCGCCGCGCGGCAAGCCATTGGGGCAGCTTGCCGAGCTGCTGAAGCCCGATCGCCGCCTGCATCTCCGTCAGCCGGAAGTTCGTTCCAAAGGAGTCGTGGAGCCAGCGGAACGCGTTGCCGGATGCTGGCGATTCAACCGACCGGCGGTTCTTGCCATGATCCTTGTACGACCATGCCACCTCCCATGGCGCTTCCTCCCTGAAGAGGAGCATGCCGCCTTCGCCGCCGGTCGAGATGATCTTGTCGGTGCAATAGGAGAATGCCGACGCGTCGCCGAAGGAACCCACCGGCCGGCCGCGAAGCGCCGCGCCATGCGCCTGCGCGCAATCCTCTATCACCTTCAGGTCATGCGCCCGCGCCAGCGCCATGATCTCCTCCATTTCGCAGGGCCAGCCCGCAAGATGAACGGCGATGATGGCCCGGGTCCGCGGTGTCAGGACGCGCTCTATCGTGGCGGCCGTGATGTTCTGGCTGACCGGGTCGACATCGGCGAAGACGGGGACTGCGCCCAGCGACACCGCGCAGCTGGCCGACGCAATGAAGCTGCGCGGCGTGACCACCACTTCATCGCCCGGGCCGATGCCAAGCGCCCTCAGCCCAAGCTCCAAAGCCAGGGTGCCGTTGGCGAGCGCAATGGCGTGCGGCATGTCGCACAGCAGCGCCATCGCCTTTTCAAAGGCCCGGCACTGGTCGCCATGCTGCAAGGCGTTGACCCGCCCGGATCGCAGGACATCGGCAACGGCCGCGATCTCGTCCTCGTCATAATGGGGCCAGCGCGACCGGATCGCCGGTTGAGCCTGGAGGATCTCGGCCGAATCGGCCGCCTCATGTGAAAGCACGGTGCTCATTTTTGTTATGCCGCGTGGCTGGCGGTGCCCGTCGGCCGCGTCTGGCGCGACCGGGCGAACTGCACCGTTTCGGTTTCGGTCTGGGGTTCGGCTTCCGTTTCCGGCTTCGCTGGAGCGCTGCTCTCCAGCAGGCGGCGGACAAGGGCGCGCGTCTTTGCCGAGTCATTGCTTGCCGAGGCTCGTGCAAGCTCGTCGAACGCATCGTTCAGCGTGACAAGCGGCACCGGAATAGGTTCTGCTTCCTTGATGCCGGAAATGACGGACGGAAGCTGCCGTTCGCCCTCGTCGAACAATTCCTCGTAAAGCTTCTCGCCGGGCCTCAGCCCCACGATGTCGATCTTCACGTCGCGTTCCGGCTCCAGCCCGGCAAGGCGGATCATGCGGCGGGCGATGTCCATGATCTTGATCGGTTCACCCATGTCGAGGACGAATATGCGTCCCCGCCGCACGCCGCCGACCAATGCCCGCGCCGTGCTTTGCAGAATGAGCTGCACCGACTCATGGACGGTCATGAAATAGCGCCGGATATCGGGATGGGTGACGGTCAGCGAGCTGCCGCGACGAAGCTGCCGCTGGAAAAGCGGTATCAACGACCCGCTGGAGCCGATGACGTTGCCGAAACGCACGGTGAGGAAACGCGGGGCGTCCGGATCATCCTGCCCCTCCAGATCGAGAGCCTGGCAATAAAGTTCGCCAAGCCGCTTGGTCGCGCCCATCAGGCCGACCGGGTTGACCGCCTTGTCGGTCGAGACCTGCACCATGGCCTGAACGCCATAGTCCTTGCAGGCATCGGCGACATTGCGCGTGCCCAGGACATTGGTCTGCACGCCCGCGCAGGGATGCTGCTCCACCAGCGGCACATGCTTCAGCGCGGCGGCGTGGAAGACCAGATCGGGCCGATGCTCGGCGAACGCCTGCATCACGGCCGGCCGCTGGCGGATGGAGCAGAGCACGGCCTTCCGCTCGATGTCCGGATGGTTCTCCTGAAGCTCAAGATCGATCGAGTAGAGATTGAATTCGCTGCTGTCTATCAGCACGAGCTGGCTTGGGCGGAGCGGAGCGATCTGGCGCACCAGCTCGCTTCCTATCGTTCCCCCGGCGCCTGTCACCAGCACCCGCCGGCCATGGATCGCCTGGCTCACCACTTCGCTGTCGAGCACCGCCTGCGGGCGGCCCAGAAGTTCGGCCATGTCGATGTAGCGCAGATCCAGTTCGCCCACGCGGCCGTGCTCCAACTCGGCGAGCTTCGGCAGGCATGCGACCTTCAATCCAAGGCTTTCCGCCTGGGTGACGAGGCGCAGCATCGCGGGTCCCCGCAGCCGCTCCGACGATTCGGTGATGATGAGGGAAGCCGGGCGCATGCCCTTGGCCTCCATCTGCTTGACCACTTCCTCCAGCGCATCGGTCGATCCCAAAATGGGTACGCCGCGCAGCTTCATGCGAATGTGGGAGCCGCTGTCGTCCAGAATACCGACGGGCCGGAACTCGGCGTCGGCGCTCGATTCCAGCAGCCGCAGGACCGTTTCGACACGGTCCCAGGGGCCGACCAGAAGCGACGGCCGCCGGTGTGCGCTGTCAGTCGACCGGACGGGACGGCCATGGTCGCCCCGCTGATATTCGCAATACATCCGCCTGGCCACGCGCGCACCGCCCAGCATCACGACCAGCAGCAGCCAGTGGATGACGGGGATCGAGCGCGGCATCCAGTCCAGCCTGCCCAGCACCAGCAGGGCAATGAGGAGGACGCATATCGAAAGCGTTACGCCCTGGACGACCATGAAGATGTCGGCAAGCGAAGTGTACCGCCACATACGGCGGTAGATCCCGATGGTATTGAATACACCGAAGGCGATAAGGGCGAAAAGCGGTGCTGCGACCCACAGGCCCTGCACCACGGCGGGCTCCAGGGCTCCGCTCACCCTGAGCGATACCGCAAAGACGAGCGACGATGCCGCCATTGTGAGGTCGATCGCGATGATCGCGAGGAACCTCATTCGTGCGTTCTGCATCAAAGCCATTACATTGGCGGCCACTTTAATTTTCCCCCGCAGGCAATGGTGGGTCTAAAAAATGTGCCGGTTGCGGTTCTTGGGTCTGGCAAACTCCGGCGGTCCTGCGTTTCATTCTTGTCGAACGCTTGTAAGCCGCCACGATAAGCCCCTGCGGCGGCGTCCATAACCAGACATTTTGGGCAATATGCTTTGTAGATACCCAGCGGTCGGTGGAGTAGCATCCGGGTTCGTAAATGCCCGGAAAGGTCAAAAGGGGTAGGCGCGGCGAAAGAGAGTGGCCCCGATGGATGCGGCATGGCGCCGATGCCGCGACGACGGATCAATTCAGCGCCAAAAGCGCAAAAGGATGATGCCCGGAGTTCCACATAGGATGTCGCAGCCGGCTCGCTAAGTTCCGGCGACGGCGTTTTCGTAAAGTGCAAACATCATGGATGCTGGCCACATCACCTCTGCCTTTTCCCCGCAAGAAGCGAAGGACGCGACCTCTCGTGCGGGGTCTCGCCCCGTGCCCCGTTCTTCACGGACGGACAGCGATCAACCCGCCACCATCTGTTTTCCCTTCGCCGGCGGCATCATGGGCGGAAGCCATATCTCCGCGCTGAAGCTCATCGGGGCGCTGGACCGGAAGAAGTACCGGCCGCTGATCGTCCTGCACGACGATCGCGGCCAGTTCGCCGATTTCCTGCGGGCCGAGGGCGTCGCCTTCGAGCATGCGCCCACGCCCTGGCATCTGGCCCCGGCAAGCCGCGCCGAAACCATCGGCAAGATGATGGGCGCGCCAAAGGCACTGGCCTCGCTCGCGCGCTATCTCCAGCAGCGGGAGGTCCGGATCGTCCATACCAACGAAGGGCCGATGCACGTCACCTGGGGCCCGGCGGCGCGCCTGGCGGGTCGCAAGCTGCTCTGGCATCATCGCAGCAGCCCCCGGGCGAAAGGCCTCAGGTTTCTGGCGCCGCTGCTTGCCCATCGGGTCGCGTCCGTTTCCCGGTTCGCCGCGCCTCGGCCAGGCGTGTTTTCCGCAGCCGGCAGATGCACCGTCGTCCACAGTCCGTTCGACACCGATGCGCCGAAGGCGGACCGTGTCGTCAGCCGGACCGATGCGATCAAGGAACTGGGCATCGCCGCTGAAACGCCCATTCTGGGCTATTTCGGCAATATGGTGACGCGCAAGCGGCCCTTGCTGTTCGTGGAGACGATCGCGGCCATCAACCGCCGCCGCCCGAACAATCCGGCAATCGGCCTGTTGTTCGGCTCTCCGCTGGAAGATGGCCTCTATCAGGCGGTGATCGCACGCGCGGCGGAGTTGGGCGTTTCCGATCACATCCGGATGATGGGCTTTCGCCACCCGTCCGAGCCGTGGATGGCGGCCTGCGACGCCCTTCTGGTTACTGCCGTGGACGAACCCTTCGGCCGCACGCTGATCGAGGCGATGCTGCTCGAAACGCCGGTCATAGCGGCCAATTCGGGCGGCAATCCAGAGGCGATCGAAGACGGGGAGAACGGGCTGATTGTCCCCCCCGATGATCCGGAGAGCTTCGCCGAGGCGGCGCTGGCGCTGATCGATGACCCGGCAAGGGCGAAGCGGATCGCCGTCACGGCGCATGAGCAGGCGCTCAGCCGCTTCGGCGTGGAGCGCCACTGCGCCCAGATAAGCGCGATCTACGACCAGCTTTTGGCGGACGCGGCATGAAAATCCTGCACGCTATCACGGGCCTGAGCGTCGGCGGGGCCGAAAACATGCTCGCCAAGCTGATCGAGGAGGCGAGCACCCGCCAGTCCGCCTATGACCCTTCCGTGCTTTCGCTGATGACCCCGGGCGACATTTCCCAGCGCATCCTGAACTGCCGTGTGCTGATCGACACGCTCGGCATGCACCAGGGGCTGCCGACGCCCAGCGCGCTGGCGAAACTCGTCGGCGTCACCCGCCGCGTTCGGCCCGACATCATCATCGGCTGGATGCACCACGCGGTGCTGGCCGCCACGGCGGCGCAGAGGATGCTGCCATCCCGCCCGCCCGTCGTCTGGAACATCCGGCACTCGCTGAGCGACATCTCGCACGAAAAGCCCATGACCCGCGCGGTCCTGCGGCTCTGCGCAAAGCTGTCGCGCATCCCGTCGGCGATCATATACAACTCGCACGTCGCTGCCCTTCAGTACGAAGCCTTCGGGTTTCCGGCAGGCGCGGCCGTCGTCATCCCCAACGGCTTCGATTGCGACCAGTTCCAGCCCCGTGCCGACGCGCGGGCGGAGTTCTGCAACAGATTCGGCGTGGACGAGAAAGCGACGATCGTCGGCCTCGTCGCGCGTCTTCACCCGATGAAGCAGCCCGAGGTGCTGGTGGAGGCGGTCCGCCGCGCCCGCGCCAAGGGGCGGGACATGCACCTGCTCATCATGGGTAACGGGGCTGATGATCCCAGATCGGATCTCACTCGCACGCTCCACGCCAGCCTGCCCGCCGACCGGTTCACCACCATCGGCCATCAGGAGAATGTCGCCCACTGGATGCCCGCGATAGACATTTTTGCGCTGTCGTCCGGCTGGGGTGAAGGTTTCCCCAATGTCATTGGGGAGGCCATGGCCTGCGGCAATCCCTGCGTCGCCACCGATGTCGGGGACGCGCGCTGGATCATCGGCGAAAACGGCGGCATCGTACCGCCCGGAGAGCCGGAGGCGCTCGCCGACGCGCTGATCGCGCTATACGACATCGGCAGCGAAGCCAGGCAAAGGCTGGGCGAAAAGGCGCGCCAGCGCATCATCCGCGACTTCTCGCTGCCCGAGATCGCCCGCCAGTATGAGGCCCTTTACGATCGGGTACTGGACAGGGCGGCTGCGGCGCAAACCGTGTCTCCCCTGTCGAATGACGTTCGGAATACTGCATGTGCGGGCTGACCGGTATATTCGACCCTCTGTCGAGGGGGGGCGACATAGCGCAGGGCGTCGCGGCGATGACTGCCCGGCTCCAGCATCGCGGGCCGGATGACGACGGACTGTGGGTAGATGCGGAGGCGGGGATAGCGCTGGGCCACCGCCGCCTTTCAATCGTCGATCTGTCGCCGGAGGGCCATCAGCCGATGGCGTCCCATGGCGGACGCTATGTGATCGCCTTCAACGGCGAAATCTATAATTTCAAGAGCCTGCGTGCGGAACTTGTCGCGCAAGGCCATGCCTTCAGAGGCGGGTCCGACACCGAGGTTCTGTTGGCCGCCATCGAGGAGCATGGCCTCGCCGCCGCGTTGAACCGCATTTCGGGCATGTTCGCCTTCGCGCTGTGGGACAGGCAGGAACGGCAGCTGCACCTCGTCCGGGACAGGCTCGGCAAGAAGCCGCTCTATTACGGCCTGAGCGGCGGACGGCTGATCTTCGCGTCCGAGTTGAAGGCGATCATGGCCTGCCCCGGCTTTCGGCCTGAGGTGGACCGCGACGCGCTCACCGCCTATTTCAGATATCAATATGTCCCTGCGCCCCGGTCGATCTGGCGCGGCATATCGAAGCTGCCGCCCGGCCACAGCATCACCATTGACGCAAGCGATATCGGAACGTCCGGGGCCGACGGCCTGCAGCATCTGCCATGCGCCTATTGGTCGATGGAATCGGCGTCCTCGAACGGTGTCGACCACTGCCTGAAGGGTCCGGCCGATGCGATGCTGGACCGGCTGGACGCCGTGCTGAACCATGCAGTCGCGGAGCGGATGATCGCCGATGTGCCGCTGGGCGCGTTCCTTTCCGGCGGCATCGATTCTTCGCTGATCGTCGCCATAATGCAGTCCCAGTCGGCAAAGCCGGTCCAGACCTTCACCATCGGCTTTGACGAAGGTTTTTATGACGAGGCGGCCGCCGCCCGGCGGGTCGCGGG
This sequence comes from Tardibacter chloracetimidivorans, assembly GCF_001890385.1. NCBI lineage: Bacteria > Pseudomonadati > Pseudomonadota > Alphaproteobacteria > Sphingomonadales > Sphingomonadaceae > Tardibacter > Tardibacter chloracetimidivorans. The sequence continues at coordinate 626,157 of NZ_CP018221.1, forward strand.
CCATCTGGGGACGGATCACACCGAGTTCGTCGTCACCGCAGCCCAGGCGCGCGACACCATTCCGGATCTGGCGGCGGTCTATGACGAACCCTTCGCCGATCCTTCAGCGATACCCACGATGCAGATCGCGCGGCTTGCCCGCTCCAAGGTGACGGTCTGCCTTTCCGGCGACGGCGGCGACGAGTTCTTCGGCGGCTATGGCCGCTACGCACTGGCAACACGGCTGGGCGACGGGATCGACCGCTTCCCCCGCTGGCTGCGCGGGCTCGCGGGCCATGGCCTTACCGGCCTCCCGGTAGGCTTCTGGGACGCAGCGCTTGGCGGATTGCGTGGAACGCCATTGACCGGCCTCAGGGGCGGCATATCCGGCGACCGGGTCCACAAGCTGGCGCGGCTGCTCGATGCGCGCGATCGGGATGCGCTCTATCATGCGATGATCAGCGTCACTTCCCGTCCGGAAACGCTGGTCCGTGGGGGAGCCGAGCCGTCCGCCCTGTTCGGCGAGTGGTCCGGCCCCTCGCCGCTTTCATCGCCCCTCCATCGCATGATGTACCGCGACGCAGTGACCTATCTTCCCGATGACATTCTGGTGAAGGTCGACCGGGCCAGCATGGCGGCGAGCCTTGAGGTGCGCAGCCCGTTGCTGGATCAGCGCGTGATCGAACTGGCCTGGCGGCTGCCGGTGGAGATGCTTCGCCGCGACGGCGCGGGCAAATGGCCGCTGCGCCAACTCTTCGACCGTTATCTGCCCTCCGAGCTTCGCGACCGGCCGAAGCAGGGCTTCGCCATTCCCGTCGCCGAATGGCTGCGCGGCCCGCTGCGGGACTGGGCGGAGCATCTCTTCGATCCGGCCAGAATGGAAGCCGACGGCCTGCTCAACCCCTCGCCCGTCCGCAGGCTGTGGGAAGAGCATCTCACCGGCTCGCGGAACTGGAGCGCCCGGCTCTGGACGATCGCGATGTTCCAGTCCTGGCGGGAACACTGGCTGGAGTCCGTTCCCGGCAGCGCGGACCAGCAGCAGGCGGAAGCGGCATGAAGGTTCTGGTGCTCGCCAGCCTTGCCTATTCGCTGGTCAATTTCCGGCGCGATTTGCTTGCGGCGATGGCGGACGCCGGTCATGAAGTGATCGCCTGCGCGCCCGATGACGGCGAGGCGGGGATCACCGCCGCGCTCGACGGGATCGGCGTCGGCTTTCGCGACATTCCCATGTCCCGCACAGGCACCAACCCCTTTGCCGATCTTCGCACGCTTTCGGCCTATGTCCGGCTGATGCGGCGGGAGCGGCCGGATGTGGTGCTTGCCTATACGCAAAAGCCGATCATCTATGGAGGCATCGCCGCCCGGATCGCCGGTGTCGGGCGCTTCTTCGCGATGGTCAGCGGGCTTGGCTATGTCTTCACCGACGATGGCGGAAAGCCCCGGCGGCGGCTGCAACGGCTGGTCGCGTCGCTTTATCGCGCAGGCGTATCGCGCGCGGGGGCGGTATTCGTATTCAACCGCGACGACCGGGCCGAAATGCTCCGGCACGGCATATTGCGGCCCGACCAGAAAGTCGTTCAGGTGCCGGGTTCGGGCATCGACACGCGGCGGTTTCAAGCCTCACCCGTGCCCGATGGCGCGCCGGTGTTTCTGCTGATCGCCCGGCTCCTTCGGGACAAGGGGCTTTTCGAATATGTCGAGGCCGCGCGGATCGTGCGCCAGACCCGGCCCGAGGCTCGGTTCCAGATACTCGGCCCGCTCGACCCCAACCCCGCCGGTATCAGCCGTGCCGAGCTGGACGGCTGGATCGCCCAGGGCGATATCGAATATCTGGGCGCAACGCGCGATGTGCGACCCTATCTGCAGGCCTGCACCACCTATGTCCTCCCCTCCTACCGCGAAGGGCTGCCCCGCACGGTGCTGGAAGCGATGGCGACCGGCCGGGCCGTCATCACCACCGATGCGCCGGGCTGTCGCGAACCCGTGGAGCCGGATGTGAACGGCTATGTCGTCCCGGTCCGCGATCCGGCACGGCTGGCCGATGCCATGACGAAGTTCATCGCCGACCCGACCCTTGCCGTCACCATGGGCGCAGCATCGAGGCGCATCGCCGAAGACCGCTATGACGTCCGCAAGGTGAACGCGCTGCTTCTGGAAGCGATGGAACTGAATGGCGGCGGCGCCGCGCCGATGATCGTCTCCCCAAACCGGGGCCGGGGCCAGCGGATGGTGGATATCCTCGTCGCAGGCGTGGCGGCGGTAGTGGCGGCTCCGCTGATGCTGCTGACCGCCGCGGCGATTGCAGTCGGCCTCGGCAGGCCCGTGCTCTTCACCCAGACGCGCGCGGGGCGGAACGGCCGTCCGTTCCGGCTCGTCAAGTTCCGCACCATGACGGACGCGCGCGACCGGGACGGCAGGCTGCTGCCGGACGAGGAGCGGCTGACCCGTCTTGGCCGCTTCCTGCGGCGCAGCCGGGTCGATGAAATCCCCGAACTGTGGAACATCATGAAGGGCGACATGAGCCTTGTCGGGCCGCGCCCGCTGCTGCCGGACACCGTCGATGACATGGGTTCCGACGGCATCCGGCGCGGATTGGTGCGGCCGGGGCTGACGGGCTGGGCGCAGGTGAACGGCAATGCCCGCCTCAGCGGCAAGGACAAGCTGGCGCTTGACCTCTGGTATATAGATCATGCCTCGGTCGCGCTCGATCTGCGGATCATATTGAAAACCATCGGGGTGGTATTCGCGGGGGAACGCATCAACCGCTCCGAAGTCGGGAGGGCCTATGCGGGCGGTCATAGTCGGCGCGGTTGAAAGCACGCGCGTGACGTTGCGGGCGCTGGCGGATGCGCCCGGCTGGGAAGCGGCGGCGCTGATCACCCTGCCTCCGGAGCTGGCGGCGCGCCATTCGGATTTCGTCGACATGTCGGCCGAAGCGGCGGAAGCCGGGGCTCGCGTGATCCACGCCTCCGACAGCAATGCGCCGGACGTGCTTGAGGCCGTGTCGGCCCTTGCCCCCGATTACGTGTTCGTCATCGGCTGGTCCCAGATCTGCAAGCCGGCCTTCCGTCAGGCTGCGGGCGGTCAGGTGATCGGCTATCATCCCGCTCCCCTGCCCCGCCTGCGCGGCCGCGCGGTCATTCCATGGACTATCCTGCTCGATGAAAAGATCACCGCCTCGACCCTGTTCTGGATCGACGATGGAGTGGACAGCGGCCCGATTCTGGCGCAGCGCTATTTCCATATCGCGCCGGATGAAACGGCGGCGAGCCTCTACCGGCAACATATGGAAGCGCTGGATCGGATGCTGAGGGAAAGTCTGCCGATGCTCGCCCAAGGGTCTGCGCCGCGCCTCGTCCAGGATGAACGCCACGCGACCTGGGCGACAAAGCGGACACCTGCCGACGGGCGGATCGACTGGACGCTACCGGCGGCCGAGATCGACCGGCTGATCCGCGCTGTGGGGCGGCCTTATCCGGGCGCATTCACCGAGACAAAGGCCGAGCGCCTTACCATCTGGGCGGCGCGTCCATGGCCCGAATCCGCCCGGCACGCCGCAATGCCCGGTCAGGTGGTCGCCCGCAACGAAGGCGGCTTCGTCGTGCGCTGCGGCGATGGTGGGGCGCTTGAGATAACCGATTTCACAATCGCCTCGGGGCAGCCGCCCCGGCTCCACAGCATGCTTGGATCGGCACGATGAGCGCCCTTGAGAATGTGCGGCGGGCGCTGGTCATAGCGCCCCATCCCGACGACGAGATATTGGGCTGCGGCGGCACGATTGCCCGGCTTTGCGCGGCCGGGGTCGAGGTCCATGTCGCTATCGTCACACGCGGAAAGCCGCCCCGGTTCGATGCCGCCCATGTCCGCCGGGTGGAGGAGGAGGCGCGCGCCGCCCATGATTTCCTTGGCGTTACCCGCAGCCATTTCCTCGATTTTCCGGCCGCCGGGCTGGATCAGGTCTCCCATGCCGAGATCAACGGCGGCATCGCCAAGCTGGTGCAGGAAATCGACCCCGACACATTGTTCCTGCCGTTCATCGGCGACGTGCATGTCGACCATCAGCTGATCTTCACCTCGGGTATGGTTGCGGCGCGCCCCCGCGCCAGCCACTATCCGCGCCGGGTCTACGCCTATGAGACGCTGTCGGAAACAAACTGGTACGCGCCCGGAGTGACGCCCGCCTTCCAGCCCAATATGTTCGTCGACATCAGCGGCTTTCTTCCGCAGAAGCTGGAGGCGTTCGGCCTCTATCGCTCGCAGGTGCAGGCCTTCCCCAACGAACGTTCGGTGGAGGCGCTTCGGGCGCTTGCGATGCTTCGGGGGTCAACCGTCCATCGCGAGGCGGCCGAGGCATTCGTCCTCCTGCGTGAACTCGCCTGAGGGTGCCGGCCGTGAAGACGCTGCGTCTCCTCATCACCTCCGCCGGGAGGCGCGCCGGGCTGGTGCAGTGCTTTCGCGCCGACGCCGCCGCGCTGGGGATCGAGCTGGAAGTCATCGCCTGCGACCTGGAGCCGGAACTGAGCGCCGCCTGCCATCTCGCCGACCGCCGCTTTGCCGTTCCCCCGGTGACAAGCGCCGACTATGTCGATGCGGTGCTGGAGATATGCCGCACATATGAGGTGGGGCTTGTCGTGCCGACGATCGACCCGGAGCTTCTGCCGCTTAGCTTGGCGCGCGGGCGTTTCGAGCAGATCGGCGCCAGCGTCGCGGTCAGTTCCCCTGAGCTGGTGGAGATTGCGCGCGACAAGCTGGAGACAGCCAGGTTTCTGGCCCGGCATGACATCCCTTCCCCCGCGACCGCTGCGGCGGAGGATGTGCGCGACAATCCCGACGCCTGGGATTGGCCCCTGATCGTGAAGGCGAGGAGCGGCAGCGCCAGCCGCGGCCTGCGACTGGTGAACGAGCCTTCCGACCTGCCGGACCTGACGACAAGCGAGCCGCTGGTCGCCCAGCAGCGCCTGACCGGCACGGAATATACGGTCAATGTCTATTTCGACGGCGACGGGCGGTTGCGAACCTCGGTTCCCCATGAGCGTATCAGGGTGCGCGCGGGCGAAGTCGAAAAAGGCGTGACCCGCCGATTGCCGCAGCTTCAAGACCTTGCGGAAAGGATTGCAGCCGCGCTTCCCGGCCCTCGCGGCGCGCTCTGCTTTCAGGCGATCGTCGACGACAATGGCGACGCCTCGGTGTTCGAGATCAACGCCCGCTTTGGCGGCGGATACCCGCTTGCCCATCGGGCCGGGGCGGCTTTCGGGCGCTGGCTGATGGAAGAACGCCTTCAATTGCCCAGCAGCGCGAATGACGACTGGCGCAACGGCGTGACGATGTTGCGCTATGACGCAGCGGTGTTCATCGATTCATGACAGCGCCCGTTGCATCCGTGGTCGTTCTCGATCTGGACGACACCTTATACCTGGAACGGGATTATGTGCGGAGCGGCTTCAAGTCCGTGGAGCAATGGCTGGCGCTGGAAAGGGCGGCGGCCGGATTTTCCGATACATGCTGGCGTCTGTTTGAAGGCGGCCACCGGGGCGACATTTTCGACCAGGGACTTCTGGAACTGGGGCTGGATAGCCGCGCGGAACTGGTCGCGCAGCTTGTCACTGTCTATCGGGAACACCACCCCGACATCGCCTTGCAGCCCGACGCCCGCCGCTTTCTTGAAGCATCGCGGCCGGGTCAGGCCATCGCGCTGCTCACCGACGGGCATCTGGTGTCGCAGCAACGAAAGATCGAGGCGCTCGGCATTGCCGCCTATGGCGTCAACCCGCTTGTGATCACCGGCCTGTGGGGGCGGGACTACTGGAAGCCGCACCGGCGGGGCTTTGAGACGATCATGGCGGAATATGGTCTTCCGCCATCGGCCTTCACCTATGTGGGCGACAATCCCGCCAAGGATTTTACAGCGCCCAGCGCCATGGGCTGGCGAACGGTCCAGATCACCAGACCCGGCGGCGTCCACAATGCTGTCGGGCCCGGAGTTCCCGATCTTGTCATTTCCAGCCTTGATGAGTTGCCGACCGAATGGCCTTGCGGACCCATGGAGGACACCACCCAACGCACTGCTGCAGGGGCGCCATGAACAATGCGGATCGCATTTATCATCGCGGCTCTGGGCGCTGGTGGCGCGGAAAGAGTCATAAGCCTTATCGCCAATGACTGGGCCACGAAGGGGTGGCAGGTGACGGTCATCGCCTTCGATGATCCGGCCGATCCCGTCTATCACCATTTCCACCCTTCGATCGAACTGGTCCGGCTGAACCTGTCGCCCGCGTCCGGACGGCGCCTGAGCGGCGTCTGGTTGAATCTCCAGCGCGTTTTCGCGCTACGACGGTCGCTGAAACGGCTCCGACCGGATGTCGCAGTCAGCTTTCTAACCAAGATCAACGTCCTTGCGCTGCTGGCAAGCCGTGGAATGACGCTCCCCGTCATCGTATCGGAACGGAACAATCCCCGTAGGCAGGCCGCGCATCCGCTTTGGGCGCAGATTCTCGCGAAGCTTTATCCGCGGGCCGACGCGATCGTGATGCAGACCCGCGACAGCCTGGAATGCCTGCCGCCATCGGCGCGGGCACGGGCGCACGTCATTCCCAATCCGGTAAGCGCCCCTGCCACCGCAGCTCCGGGCGACCGGCCGACCGTCATTGCCGGTGTGGGCCGCCTTATCCCCCAAAAGGGCTTCGATCTTCTCATCCGGGCATTCGCAACTGTCGCCGGACAGTTCCCCCAATGGAATTTGGTGATCTGGGGCGAAGGAGATGAACGGACGCGGCTTCAGGCGCTCACCGACGAGCACGGCCTTCAGGGACGAATAAGCCTGCCCGGCGTATCACCCACGCCCGGAAGCTGGATCGAAGAAACCGGAGTTTTCATCTTATCGTCGCGTTTTGAAGGATTTCCGAACGTTCTTGCAGAGGCTATGGCAGCAGGACTGCCGGTCATCGCCTTCGATTGCGCTTACGGACCCCACGATCTTATCATCCCTGGCCAAAACGGCATATTGGTTCCGCCGGAGGATGTCGCCCTGCTTGCCACCGCGATGACGGATCTTTTGAGCAGGCGCCAACTGCAGGCGCAGCTAGGATCGGCCGCAAAAATGGATACGCGGCGTTTCCTGCCGGACGAGATCATCGGCAGGTGGACCGCTCTGGTCGAGTTGTTTCAGGCTGGCACAGCGTCAACAAATCCAAATAAGCTCTGATACTTACCCAAGAGTCATTACAAAAGCATGTGGACGCGGGTATCGGCTTTCAATCTGTCGGACAGCTTTACACTCCCCTCCTAACGGGTACGGAAGCAAATCCCTTAAGTGGCCCTCCCATAAGAGCTAATTGAACAATCCCTCATCTGGCACGGCAAATGCATAGGAAGAACCATTGCCACAACGGGGCGGTTTATTTTCTATTGGTTTCGGCCACGTACAGGGGAAGGCTGAGTCATGTCCGAGGAAATTCGTGTATCCATCGTAGGACGCAATGAAATTGTGAGAGAAGGCCTGAAACGGATCCTCCTCGATCAATCTTTTATTGTCGAATGGGCCGTGGCGGAGAGCGAAACGCTCTCCCGATCGATCGACAGCTCAAATCCACCTGATCTGATCATCGTGGACGGGCACTCGGACAACAAGAATTACCACGTATGCCGTGATCTTCACAGCCAGTTTCCACAGTCGCACATCGTGTTGATGGCCGACGAGTTTCAGGTCGAAGATGTCGCCAACGCCTTTGGGGCCGGAGTCGACGGCTATCTTGTAAAGGCCATTTCGTGCGAGCCGCTCGGCAGCGCGCTCCGGCTGGTCGCCCATGGCGAGAAGGTCATCCCCTCGCAGATCGTCGAGGCGCTTGCCGATCCGGTCTGGCGCAACGGCGCAAGGGCGTTGGACACCGGCAAGCTCGATCTCAACCTGTCCGACCGGGAAATCGAAATTCTCAGGTGCCTTGTAACAGGCGACGCAAACAAGATCATCGCCCGCAGGCTCGACATCACGGAAGCGACCGTCAAGGTTCACATCAAGGCCATCCTCCGGAAATTGAGGGTTATGAACCGGACGCAGGCGGCCATCTGGGCGGTCACGCGCGGGCTGCATCAGGACGAGCCTGTCGCGACCGCGTCTATCCACAATCTCGCCGACCAGCCGCGCCCCCTGCTCCGCGCCGCCGGAGCCTGACGACCGGCCAGGCACTGTCGATATCGATGCCGGGGCGCTCGCATGGGCGCCCCGGCATCGTTTTCCTGATTCCCGTCTCCGGCGCCGCCCAGTGCGCCCCTTTGCATATACTCCTTGAGGAGTAGCCGCATGATCAGGCGGGAATTCTTCTACCTCCGGAGGCTAGTCGCATGCGCCGCCGACACCCATCATGCTCTCTGGCAATGGCCTGAAAGCTGCGCAACCATGCCCGGCTAGAGCCACAGAGGACCGCCCGCGCGGCACGCGCCGCAGAGCAGGCAAGCCAAGAGGAATACAATGTCGGACAGCCGCGCCAGGGTATTTTTCGTCGGGATTGAGATATGAACGCGCCAATCTTCATGACGGATCAGACGACATCGGATTCCGGGCCTCATGGCTCGCGCGTGATGGGGCCCTCCGAGCTTCTTCGGATATTGCGTCGGCGGCGTCTCATCATCTTCCTGACGATCGGCCTTATCGTGGGCCTGACCGCGCTCGTCCTGCAAACGGTGACTCCGCTTTACAGGTCGGAAGCCATCGTGATCGTGGAATCGCCCGAAGCCCCGGGCGATGACCCGGCCGCCACCGTCGCCAAGGCGCGTGAAAACGAGATCAGGGTCATCACCTTCCTGCAACTTCTCCAGTCGCGGGCAATGGCCGGGCGTGTCGTCCATGACCTCGCGCTGGTCGACGACCGCGAGTTCAATCCCGGCGCCGACCCCGACAAGCCTGCGATGGTGGAACCGAGCTTCTGGGAACGGCTGAAGAGCGTTTTCACCGGGTCGGACCCTGCGCCCGCAACCACGGCGGAACCGCCGCAGCCGATCGCCTCGACGCCTGAGACCTTGCGCGAGGCGGTGATCGACAGGCTAATCGACAATGTGTCGGTCGACCAGATCAACAAGTCGAACATGATCAAGGTGACCGCCTATTCGGTGAGCGCGGAAAAAGCCCAGCGAATCGCAAACAAGCTCGCGTCGGTGGCGATGCTTCACCAGATCGAGAAGCGGGAAAACGCCTCCGAGGAGACGGTCGCCTCTCTCACCAAGAGGGTAGCCGAGTTGCGCGAGCAGGTGCTTGAGGCCGATGAGCGCGTCGCCACCTACAGGAAGCGGCACGGCATCACCCAGGGCATGAGCGACCTGACCCAGATGGACCGGCTGGCCTCCGAACTGGCCGGAGCGCGCGCCACCAGGGCGGATGCGGAAGCCCGGTCGAGCACGATCGGAGCAGCCTCGTCCGCCGGGGCAGCCGCTTCTCCCCTGCTTGCCGACTTGCAGACGCAGGAGATCACGCTTCAGCGCAGGATCGCCGAACTCTCGGCCATGTACGGCCAGGGCCATCCGGACATGCAGAACGCAAAGGCGCAGCTTTCGCAGGTTCAGACCCGCATCTCCGAAGAGCTTTCCCGCGCGAGCATTGGCCTTCAGGCTGAAGCTGCTGCACGGCGAAGCCGGGAAGCGCAGCTTGCCGGCGAGATGGGCTCCCTGAAGGCGCGCGCGCTTCAGCAGGGCGTGGAAAATGTGGCGCTGATGGACCTGGAGCGCGACGCCGAGACCAATCGGACGCTCTACGTCTCTCTCCTCAGCCGCCTCAAGGAGCTGGAACGGCAGGACGACGTCGGCCAATCGGATGCGAACTTCATTTCGCGCGCCGCAGTGCCGCTGTCGCCCAGCTATCCCGCGACGAAGCGGATTCTGGCCGTTGCCCTGGTCGCAAGTCTGGTCCTGGCCGCGATCCTCGCGTTCATTGCCGAATCCATGGACGGCCGCATTCGGACCAGCGAGCAGATGGAATCGCTGACCGGCTTCCCCGCGCTCGCCATGGTTCCGGAAAAGCCTGAAAACTGGGGCGATCTGCCGCCCTATGTGGCCATCATCGAACGACCGTGTTCGGCCTTTTCCGAGGCGCTCAGATCCGTTCAGCAGGAACTGGCCGCCCGGGCGCGGGACAATGCGGCGCAGACGGTGGTCATCACCTCCCCACTGCCGGGCGAGGGCAAGACGACCCTGTCGATGAGCCTGGCCGCCGCTGCGGCCGCCACCGGAATCGAATCGGTCATCGTCGACCTCGATCTCCGCAGGCCGGGGCTGCAGAACATGTCGGAGCAGATCGCTGCCGGACCGGACCTTCTCGATTTCGTCGACGGGGATTGCGCGATCAACGAAATCCTCCGCTGGGATCCGCGCGTACCGAAGCTGGCGATGATCGGCGTGAAACGCGCCGCCAAGGACCCGGGCGCGACTTTGTCCTCTCCTCGCCTCCGCACGCTTCTGGAGGAATTGCGCCAGCGCTACAAATTCATCGTTCTGAATACCGCGCCGATTCTTCCCGTGCGCGACGCCAAGCTGCTCGCGGCGCAGGCGGACGAGGTGCTGATGATCGCGCACTGGGCGAAGACTCCACCCGACGCCGTCAGGTCCGCCACCCGCATTTTGGGGCGCACCCTGACGGGCGCTATCCTCAATAGGGTCGACTACAAGAAGCACGCCGGGCTGGTTTATGGCGACGCCATTCAGCACTATGCGAAATATTCGCAATATTATGGAGAAACAGCGCCGGAGGACGCCGAGACGACCAGCGAGCCGGCCGCGCCCGCATGGCGTCAACTGCTCTCCGGCCTTATCCGCAAGGCGGCTTGAGCGTGGCGGAGATCATCCCGCTTCTGGAGACGCGCCGTGCGCAGCGCGGCTGGAGCGACGGGCACGACAATGTGTCGCGCATCGTGCCCAAGCGGGTATCGGCCAGGCCCAGCCGCTCCGATACGGCGGATGCGGCGCTTCAGGGCTTTCGGATTCTGGTGATTGATCCGCAGCCGCTCACCCGCAATTGCCTGATCGCCGCGATGCGCGATATCGCGAACCTCGTCGACATAACCGCCGTGGAAGGCGCGGAGGAAGCCGCCAGGCTGACCAATAGCGGGGCGCTGTTCGACGTCGCCATACACAATCTCGATCACAGCGCGCCCGATCCCGGCAGCCTGATGCAGGCGGTATCACCGGTGCTTTCGGCAATTGAGGACATACCGCTGATCGTCCTTGCCGCCAGCACCGAAACCTCGTTCCTGACAACTGCGATGAAGCTGGGCGTCAGCGCCTATCTCACCAGCGACACGCCGCTTGCCACGATGCTGGACGCAATCCGCCTCCTGTCGTCCGGCTGGATGATCTACCCTGCCTTCAAGCAGGAGGAGACGCCCCACGGCGGCCATCTTATCGCTCCCAGGGAGAATGGCGCCTCGCCGAGGCTGACCCCGCGGCAGGAACAGGTCCTCAAGTGCCTGGCGACCGGAATGCCCAACAAGACCATCGCCTTCCAGCTCAAGATGAGCGAAAGCACGGTGAAAGCGCACATCAAGGAAATCATGCAGCGGCTGGGTGCAGCCAACCGCACGCAGGTCGTCGCCCTGATGGGCAGGAACGACTAGGGGTCGGACATTTATGATCCGCTACGGGAAATCACGCTGGCGGTCGGTCGTGAGCGCCGCCGGCCAGTGGCGCGGCGATGAGCCGCTGCGCACCCGGCTGGTCAACATCGCTCACCTGATGTCGGGAAATCTGGCAAGCGGGCTGATCAGCCTTGCCGCCATCGCCCTGACCGCGCGGGCGCTGGGTCCGGCGAGCTACGGCATTCTGGCGCTCGCCATCGCCTATGTCCGCGTTGTCGAACGCCTCGTCACCTTTCAGAGCTGGCAACCGCTCATCAAATATGGCGCGGAGGTCACCGATCCCGAACACGCAGCGGATTTCAAGTCGCTGCTGAAATTCGGTCTTCTCCTCGATGTTGCAGGGGCGGTCGCCGCATGGGTGATCGCAACGGCGCTCGCCCTCCTGGCCAGCCCGCTGTTCGGTTGGGACAACCAGGTGATGACGCTGGTCGCCATCTACTGCACCGTGCTTCTGTTCAACATAAGCGGCACGCCAACCGCGATCCTGCGCCTCTATGGCCGGTATCATGCGGCAGCCTATGGCCCCATTGGAAATGCGCTGTTGCGCGTCGGGCTATGCTACCTCGGCATCCGCAACGGGGCCGGGCTCGACTATTTCGTGTTCGTCTGGATGGCGACCCAGATCCTCGGATCGCTCACCTTCCTCGGATTCGGCATACGTGCCCTCCGCGCCAACGGCATCAGGGGGGTTCTCGCCGCGCCGATCAAGGGCGTGACCCAACGCTTCCACGGCCTCTGGAGCTTTGCCTGGCAGAGCAATCTGTCGCTCACCCTGCGTTCCAGCGCGCAGCAGCTCGATACGCTGCTGGTGGGTGCGCTCGCCGATCCGGCGTCGGCGGGCTTCTATCATATCGCCAAGCAGGTCGGGCGCATGGCGCAGCAGATCGGCGTGCATGTGCAGGCGGTCCTGTACCCCGATGTGGCAAGGCTGTGGGCGGCGGGCGCAATCCAGGAGTTTCGCCGCGCCATATTGCAGGTCGAGGTGATGCTCGCCGCCTTTGGGATAGCAGTCGTCCTGCTCCTGCTGGCTGCGGCAAAGCCGATTCTGCTCTACACCGCCGGGCCTGCCTTCCTTGGCGCCGCGCCGCTCATGATCGTCCAGGGCATTGCCGTGGCGGCGATGCTGCTCAGCTTTCCGGCCCGCTCCGCCCTGCTCGCCATGGGTCATCAGCGGCAGGTGCTGAACGTGGCGATGGTTTCCACGGTCGCTTTCCACTGCGCGGCGCTGGCGCTGATCCCGCTCATCGGCGCAATGGGGGCGAATATCGCGCATATCCTGCTGGGTTTTGTCTGGCTGGTGATGCTGGGTACGCTATTGCGGCGGGAACTGAGCCACGCACCGCTCGCAGGCGCGCCTACCCCCTCCGTATAGTCCGATTGGCGAGATCGCACCGGCCGTAATCCGTTTTGGATCAGGCGCTACCCGTCCGCCCATTATCGCCCGCCTCCCCGCAATGTCAGAGTCCGCCGGGTTCAGGAGTAGCTATGACGTCAACTGTTCTGACGGTCCGGAAAACGCTGATGGGAGCCATTTCGCGCCTGCTGTCGCTGCAACCCGGCTCCGCCCTGCGAAACACCGCCGTCGGCGCGATCGCCGTCATGGCCATCGGGCTCTTCGGCCGCGTGCTGTCCTACCCCGTTCAGGATGACGAGAATATCCATATCGCCACGGCGCTTCTGCTGTCGGATCACCACATCTACCGCGACCTCGGGTTCGTTCATCTGCCCAACCTGCCGCTGATGCTGAACGCCGTCTTCTCGCTCAGCGGAACCGATCATTATGTGCTCGCCGGACGGCTGCTCGTCTGCCTTGCCTGGGTAGGAGCCGCCGCAGCGCTGGGACTGATCGCCTGGCAGAAAACGAAGAGCCCCGCGGTGGTCGCGACGGCCATCATCCTGCTGATGACGAACACGTTGCTGCTGGGCCCGGCGGGAATGCTCGTCACCAACAACCTGCTTCCGATCACGGTCTCGCTGTTCGGACTCTATTTCTTCATCAGGGGCATGGAAGAATATCGCGGCCGCCCCTGGCTGTTCTTCCTTTCGGGCCTGTGCATTTCGGTGGCGATCGGGCTGAAGGTCAACAACATCTTTCTTGTGCCGCCGTTCGCCGCCGCCGCGTTTCTCGCTCCGGCCGGACAGCCATTTGGCGCCCGGTTGAAACATGCGGTGCTTCCGATGATCGCCGGCGGCTTGGTCGGCGGGCTCCCCGCGCTCTATTATCTGGCTCAGGATCCGGATGGCTTTCTGGCGCACACCTTGCGCTACTTCACCTACGCTCATCACGACTATTGGCAGACGCTGGACGAGCCGAAGGTCATGGGCATGGCGGGCAAGTTGCAGATCGCCGAACAGATGTGGCTGGGCGGCGCGACGCTGCTCGCCGCATGCCTCGCACTCTACCAGTTCTTCGTGCCGCTCTCGTCGCGGGAAAGGCCTGAGGGGCATGTGGCGGCGGGCTGGCTGTTCTGGCTTACGATCGGCCTCATCGCGCTTGGCGCGGCCGTGTCCTTCATTCCGACACCCGCCTTTTCGCAATATTTCACGCCGCCTGTCGCCTTTGTGATCGTCCTCGTCATCGTCACCCATGCGGGGCTCGACGAGCGCGAACGCCGCCTCGCCTTGCCGTTGATGGCGGCCGTTGTCGCACTGTCGATGGTGGCGGGCGCCTCCCGCCTGGTTCCGGGCATTCCCGCCTTCTTCATGCCGCACAAGTGGACCGGCATAGTCGTGCACGACAACGCGCGCGCGGCGTTGGGTCAAATCGGCGGCACGGCTGCGCCCAGGGTGGCGACGCTCTGGCCGATATATGCGCTGGAAGGCGGCGGGACGATCTATCCCGAATTCGCCGCCGGGCCGTTCGTCTATCGTATCGCGGACCACATACCGGCGGCCGACCGGCGTCACTTCCGGACGACCTCCGCCTCCCGGCTTCCCGCCTTCCTCGACGCGGATCCTCCGCAAGCGATCATCGTGAAAAACAACGGCCGCTCCGACGGGGAGCTTCGCGATTACGCCATCGCCAATGGTTATCGGCCGGTGCCTCTCGACCGGTCGGGCGAACTCAGCGTCCTTGTCCGGCCAGATTCGGGGAAGAAGTGATGTCGCCGTGTCAACTCGCCGTTCTGGCTAACACTCTTTTGCGTCCCGCCGTCACCGATGGGCATGGCGCGCCAAATTGCCCACCGCGCTTACCTCTCCTGCGCTCCGCCGTTTCGACGGCCCGGATGTATAACCGGAGACAGCTTTCGATGACGTTGCGTCAATGGGGGAGCCGTATATGAAAACAGTGCTTCTTGCAGGCGGCCTTGGTTCCAGACTGGCCGAGGAAACGGTCCGTATTCCAAAGCCCATGGTGGAGGTGGCGGGCCGCCCCATCATGATGCACGTCATGGATATCTACAGCCATTGGGGCCACCATGATTTCATCGTGGCGTGCGGCTATAAATGCCTGCTCATAAAAAGCTTTTTTCAAGACCTCCACCTGATGAACAATGATTTCACGGTGGCCCTGAAAAGCGGCGGCATGACGCTGCGCCCGACAGGCAAGATCGATTGGAACGTGTCGGTCGTGGATACCGGCCAGACGACCATGACCGGCGGCCGCCTGCTGAGGCTGCGCGACTGGCTGGACAATGAGACCTTCATGGTCACCTATTCGGACGGCGTCGGCAACATAGACATCGATGCGCTGCTGGATTTCCACCGCGCGCACGGAAAGCTTGCCACCGTAACGGCGGTTCAGCCTCCCGCGCGGTTCGGCAATCTGGAGCTTGAGGGCGACCAGGTCGTCGAGTTCACCGAAAAGGTGCAGAAGCAGGAAACCTGGATCAACGGCGGCTTCTTCGTGTTCGAGCCGGGCGTGCTGGATTATCTGCCGGGCGATTCCGAACCGCTTGAGCAATCCCCGCTGATCAACCTTGCGCGGGACGGCGAACTTTTTGCCTACAAGCACAACGGTTTCTGGCACCCGATGGACACCGTCCGCGACCGGGACCACCTTGACCGGCTGGCGAGCGAGGGCACCCCGCCCTGGATGGAGTTTTCGCGCGAACCGCGGCTCCTCAAGGCGGAATCGCCGGCCATGCTCCATGTCTGATCGACGGGAATCCGTGGATTTCGGCAATGCCTTTGCAGGCAGGCGGGTGCTGGTCACCGGCCATACCGGCTTCAAGGGCGGTTGGCTGTCGCTGTGGCTTCAGCGGCTTGGGGCGCATGTCACAGGAGTCGCGCTTCCGCCGCCGCCCGGCCCGTCCATCTTTGAATCCACCGGGGTCGCCCAGTCGGTCGATCATCGCATCGGCGACATCCGCTCCCCGGACTCCTTTGCAAGCGCCGTAAAGGGGGTAGAGCCGGAGCTGCTCATCCATATGGCGGCGCAGTCGCTCGTTCGCCCCTCCTATGAGGAGCCGGTCGACACCTTCCTGACCAATGTCACCGGCACTGCCGTCGTGCTGGACGCCGCCCGCCGCATGCCGTCGCTGAAGGCGATCGTCGTCGTCACGAGCGACAAATGCTATGAAAATCACGAATGGCCGTGGCCCTATCGCGAGACCGACGCATTGGGCGGCGCAGATCCCTACAGCGCGTCCAAAGGCTGCACGGAAATCGTCGCGAATTCGTTCCGGCGCTCCTATTTCAACGCGCCCGGTGCGCCGCTGCTGGCGACAGCCAGGGCGGGCAATGTGTTCGGCGGGGGCGACTGGGCGGTGGACCGGCTTGTGCCGGACATCGTCCGGGCGATCATGGCCGGGACGCCCGTCGACATCCGCAACCCGGGCAGCGTCAGGCCGTGGCAGCATGTGCTGGAACCACTGTCGGGCTATTTGACACTTGCCGCCCGCCTGCTTGGAGACAATGGCGCGTCCTTTGCCGACGCCTGGAACTTCGGGCCGGAGCCGCAAGCCTTTCTGAACGTGGAAACGCTGGCGCGCACGCTTTGCGACGCCTGGGGCGCAGGTGCGCCGCCGCTGCGGCTGGGCGTGGGAGGCGGTCCGCACGAGGCGGGCATGCTGACGCTCGACAGCAGCAAGGCGCACGCCGCGCTGGGCTGGCGTCCGCGACTGTCTTCGGATGAGGCGATACGGCTGACCGCCCAATGGTATCGCGCCCATGCGAATGGCGACACCAATCTTCGCGCGCTGAGCCTGGCTCAGATCGATGCCTATTCAGGCGGCGCGCCCCTTGCTGAACCGGAGCTCAAGATATGCGCGTGAATTATGGCCAGACTGTCCATGGCGAGGAAGAAATCGCCGCCGTTGTGGACGTGCTGCGCACCTCCACACAGATGGGCGCCCGCGTCCGGAAAATGGAATCGCACGTCGCGGCCCTTTTCGACAAGAAATATGGCGTGATGGTCAATTCGGGTTCGTCGGCCAATTACCTGGCCGTTGAACTTCTGAACCTGCCGGCAGGCAGCGAGGTGATAACCCCCGCCCTCACCTTTGCGACGACCGTCGCTCCGATCGCGCGCCAGAAGCTGGTCCCCGCCTTCGTCGATGCGGCCGAAGGCACCTACAACATCGACGTCGATCAGATCGAGGCGATGATCACGCCCGCAACCCGCGCGATGATGATCCCGTCGCTGATCGGGAACCTGCCCGATTGGGACCGTATCCGCGCCATCGCCGACAAGCACGGGCTGCTGGTGGTGGAAGACAGCGCCGACACGCTTGGCGCGACGCTTCGCGGCACAAGCACCGGCACCCGGTCGCACATCAGCACCACCAGCTTCTACGGATCGCACGTCATCAACGCCGCGGGCAACGGTGGCATGATCTGCATCAACGATGACGAGCTTGGCCGCCGCGCGCTGCTGCTCCGCTCCTGGGGCCGCACCTCTTCGCTCTTCGTGCAGTCCGAAAGCATCGAGACACGCTTCAACGTGGAGCTGGACGGCATCCCCTATGACGCCAAGTTCCTGTTCGAAGAACTCGGCTACAATCTGGAACCGTCCGAGATCGGGGCCGCCTTCGGCCTTGTCCAGCTCGACAAGCTCGACCGGAACATCGCCGCGCGGGAGCATAACTTCAAGCGTCAGCTCGATTTCTTCTCACGCTATGAGGAGTGGTTCATCCTGCCTCGGCAGATGCCGGAATCGCGCACTGGCTGGCTCGCCTTTCCGCTGACGATCCGCCCCGATGCGCCGTTCACGCGCACGCAGATGCAGATCTGGTTCGAGGAGCGCGATGTTCAGACGCGACCCGTCTTCACGGGCAACATCCTGCGCCAGCCGGCCATGAAGAGCGTGCCTTCGCGCACGGCGGAAGGCGGCTATCCGGTGGCCGATGCGGTGATGCGGGGCGGCATCTTGCTGGCCTGCCACCACGGCCTCGACGACGCGCAGATCGATTTCATGCACCAGACCTTCGAGGATTTCGTCGCGAGCATGGCGACATCGCGAGCAGCAGTCGCCTGAACATGCCCAGCCAGAACGGGAAAGCCCAACCGATGACCACACTCTCTCAGTGCCGCGCCTGCCTCGCGCCCGATCCCTATCTGTTTCTGCCGATGGGCGATCACCCGCCGGCGCAGGCATTCATCCGGTCTGGCGACGTCGCCAAGGATCAGCCGGCCTTCCCGCTCAACACGCAGGTCTGCCTTGAATGCGGACTGATCCAGGTCGCCGACCAGATCCCCGCCGATTATTTCCGTCACTATCTCTATGTGCCCTCGGGCGCCGCCACCATGCACACCCATTTCCGGGGGCTGGCAGAGGTGGTGACCGAAAAGGCGAACGGCGGTCTGGTCATCGACATCGGCTGCAATGACGGGCTGATGCTGATGGCGGCGAACGGCATGGGCGCGCGGACGCTGGGGATCGACCCCGCCGCTAACATCGTCGAGATCGCGAACGAGCGCGGAGTCGATGTGCACGTCGCCTATTTCAACCCAGCGACCGCCGCCGAAGTGCTGGAAAAGCACGAAGCGCCGAAGGTAATCTGCTCGACCAACACCTTCAACCATATCGGCGACCTGCATGATTTCATGAAGGGCGTGGACATTCTGCTTGCCGATGACGGCACCTTCATACTCGAACTGCCCTGGGCCAAGGACCTGATCGAAAAGAACGAGTTCGACACTGTCTATCAGGAGCATCTGTCGGAGTTCAGCCTGCTGTCGCTTGCAAGGCTCGGGGCCTTCTTCGACATGCACGTCGTCGATGTCACGCGGCTTGGCGTGCATGGCGGATCGATGCGGATATTCCTGCGCCGCAAGGCGATGAACGACACGCCCGCGCCTGTCGTCCAGGAAATGCTGGACGAGGAACTGGCGTCCGGCATGCTGGACAAGGAAAGCTATGACGCCTTCACCCGGCGGGTGGACGATGTCGGCACGGAATTGCGCCAGATGCTGAAGGAGATGAAGGCGAAGGGGCTGAAGATCGCGGGTTATGGCGCGCCGGCCAAGGGCAACACCCTGCTCAACTATTTCGGCATCGGTCCCAGCGAGCTTGATTTCCTGGTCGACCGTAACCCGCTGAAGCACGATCTCTATTCGCCGGGCATGAAAATCCCGGTGCGCGGAACCGACGCGATCACTTCTGAAAAGCCTGATGTGCTTCTCGTGCTCGCCTGGAACTTCTTCGACGAGATCAAGGACCAGCAGGCGGATTTCCTGGCGGCGGGCGGGCAGTTTCTGGTGCCCTTGCCCCAGCCGACGCTGGTGAACTGAGGCAGTCCGACAGGGCGTTAGGGTCAGGACTCATCAAGCACATGGCCGAGCGTGTAGTCATCACAGGTGGCGCGGGTTTCATCGGGTCCCATCTTGCGCGGCGCTGCGTGGCCGAGGGGCTGGACGTGCATCTGATCGTGCGTCCGTCGTCCTCGCTTCACCGGCTGGCCGGCGAGATCGACCGCCTGACCGTCCACACGGCCGATCTTGGCGACGAGCCCCGGTTGCGGGCGTTGCTCGCCCGGATCGCGCCCGATCGCGTCTTCCACCTTGCCGCGCGGACCCGTGGCGCGGACGCGGCCGACACTCTGGCGGATGCGCGGAACCTGCTGCTCCTGCTGCAATTGCTGGCCGAACAGGACCGGCCGCCAAGTGTGGTCGTCCGGACAGGCTCGATCGCGGAATATGGCACGGGGCCGCTTCCCTATCGCGAAGACCAGCATGAGGAGCCGGAGACGCCCTATGCCGTCGCCCATGTGATCGGCACGGAACAGCTCCGCAGATTGGCGTCCATGCTGACCTTCCCCGTCGTCACGGTGCGGCTGGCGCTCGTCTATGGGCCGGGACAGTCCGAGGACTTCCTGATACCGGCGATGATCCGCCGCTGCCTTGAAGGCCAGCCCCTCACCGTCCGCCATCCCGACGACCGGCGCGACCTGCTCCACATCGACGATGCAGTGGAGGGGCTGATGCAGCTTTCAGAGGCGAAGCTGATGGGACACACCGTCGTCAACCTTGCCACCGGCGTGGCCCCCAGCATGCGCGAGGCGGCGAAACTGGTCCTCGCGGCCACGGGCGCCGATCCCGCGCTCGTGACGCTTTCCGATACACAACCCGGCCGTACCCCGTCCGAACTGCGCGCTGCGCCCGATCTCGCGCAGTCGCTGGTCGGCTGGAAGGCAGCCCTCAACCTGGCCGACGGGATCGAAAAGACCGTGTCGGCGATGCGCAGCCATGATCGGATCGCAGCATGAGACATGGCGTCGACAATGATCGGACCAAGGTCTCGATCCTCATTCCCTGCTTCAACGAAGAGGCGAATGTCGGGAGCGTCTATGCCGCCGTCACCGGCGTGTTCCGCACCCTTCCCGACTATGATTACGAGATCATCTTCACCGACAATCATTCGACCGACCGCACCTTCGCGCTGCTGAGGGACATGGCGGCGCGGGACCCGAAGGTGCATGTCATCCGCTTTTCGCGCAACTGCGGCTATCAGCGCTCGCTGCTCACCGCCTACAAGGCGGCGACGGGCGATTGCTCGATCCAGCTCGATTGCGACCTGCAGGACCCGCCGGAGCTTATCCCGCAGATGCTCGATCTCTGGCGGCAGGGCCATCAGGTCGTCTATGGCATCCGCCGTTCCACCGACGAAGGCGCGGTGACGAGCTGGAGCAGGCGCGCCTTCTACCGGCTGATCGCGTCGATGAGCGAGGACGATCTTCCATTGAATGCGGGTGAGTTCCGCCTGGTGGATGCGTGCATCCTCGCCCAGCTTCGGACGGTGAACGACACCTCCCCCTATATGCGCGGCCTCATCAGCTCGATGGGCTTTTCGCAGATCGGCTTCGAATATGATCGCCGGGCACGGGTGGCGGGCAAGAGCAAATTCCCCTTCGAGGCGATGCTGGGGCTGGCGGTCGACGGCGTGCTCAACCACTCGCTGGTCCCGCTCAGGATCGCATCGGCGGTGGGCCTGCTCGTCGGCAGCTTCACCTTCGTCCTGATGTTCGTCTATCTCGCGGGACGGCTGATCTTCGGCCAGGACTGGCCCGCCGGTTTTGCGACCACAACGCTGCTGCTCTTGATGTCGATCTCCATGAACGCGCTCTTCATGGGCGTGCTGGGCGAATATCTGGGCCGCATCTTCATGCAATCGAAGCAACGCCCGACCCCCATCATCGAAGTAACCCTCAACATGCCGCACAAACAGCCGTCACAGCTCTCGCTCACGGCCGCAGAATGACGACGCCCCTATCCAGTCCGCCCGGCGGAGAACGCATCGCCGTCATCGGCCTGGGCTATGTCGGCCTGCCGCTTGCCGTTGCGCTCGCCCGGCGGTTCGACTGCATCGGCATCGACATCGACAGCAACCGGATCGCCGAACTGAAGGCGGGACACGACCGCACAAGGGAAGTGACGCCGGACACGCTGGCCGACAGCGGCCTCCGCCTCAGCGAATGCATTGAGGACGCCCAGGACACGGACATCTTCATCGTCACCGTTCCGACGCCCGTCGACAGCGCGAACCAGCCGGACCTGCGGCCGGTGCTGGGGGCGACCCGCGCCATCGCCGCTATCCTGAAACGAAACGCCGGGACGATCCTGGTCTATGAAAGCACCGTCTATCCGGGCGTCACCGAGGATGTGTGCGGGCCTGAACTTGAGCGGCTTTCCGGGCTGAAGCGCGGCGTCGATTTCTTCCTGGGCTATTCGCCGGAGCGGATAAACCCCGGCGACCGCGAGCATACGGTGGACCGGATCACAAAGGTGATCGCGGGGGAAAACGCAGAAGTCACCGAGAGGCTCGCCACCATCTATGGCGCGGTCACCAGTGGCGGCGTTTTCCGGGCCGCATCGATCAAGACGGCGGAGGCCGCCAAGGTGATCGAGAATGCGCAGCGCGACATCAACATCGCCTTCATGAACGAGATCGCGCAGATCTTCGGCAAGATCGGCCTGTCGGTGCATGACGTGCTGGACGCGGCCAACACGAAGTGGAATTTCCTGCGCTTTGCGCCGGGCCTGGTCGGCGGGCACTGCATCGGCGTCGATCCCTATTATCTGAGCTACAAGGCGCAGCAGCTCGGCATGTTGCCGCGCGTGGTGCTGGCGGGACGATCGATCAACGACGGCATGTCCAACTATCTGGCGGACGAGGTTCACTCCCGCCTGGGCAAGGCCGGCCGCGTGCTGATGCTGGGCCTCACCTTCAAGGAGGACGTGCCCGACCTGCGGAACTCCAAGGTTGTGAACGTCATAGAACGGCTGAAGTGGATCGGCCATGAAGTGACGATCCACGATCCGCTGGCCGATCCGCAAGAGGCGGCGCATGAATATGGCCTTCACGTCGACGCTGCGGCGCTCGACAGGCGATATGACGCGGTGATTGCAGCCGTGCCGCACGCCCGCTATCGCGGGTGGAACGGCGAGGACATCGCGCGCATAGTGGAAAGCGGCGGGTTGGTTGCCGATATCAAGGGGATATGGCGGGACGTCGAGTTGCCGCCCGATCTCCGCCGTTGGCAGCTTTGATCCAACCGCAGAAAAGGGAATTGCTTGAATGGCCGTGCTTGTTACCGGAGCCGCAGGGTTCATCGGCTTCCATACGTCGCTGAGACTGCTGGAACGGGGCGAAGAGGTGATCGGGATCGATAACCTCAACGCCTATTACCCCGTGTCGCTGAAGCAGGCCCGCCTTGCCGAGATCGAGCGCCGCCATCCGGGCGCGTTCGAGTTTATCCATCTGGATTTCGCCGACATGGCCGCGCTGACGGAAACGCTCAAGGGCCGCCCGATCGACCGGATCGTGCATCTGGGCGCGCAGGCGGGCGTGCGCTATTCGATCGAGAACCCCCATGCCTATGTGCAATCCAACCTGGTCGGCCATGTGAACATGCTGGAGTTCGCCCGGCATTCAGACCGGTGCGCCCATATGGTCTATGCCTCCTCCTCGTCCGTCTACGGCTCCAACAAGCAGATGCCGTTTTCGGTGGAGGACCGGGTCGATCATCCCATCTCGCTCTACGCCGCCACGAAAAAGG
This sequence comes from Tardibacter chloracetimidivorans, assembly GCF_001890385.1. Lineage (NCBI taxonomy): Bacteria > Pseudomonadati > Pseudomonadota > Alphaproteobacteria > Sphingomonadales > Sphingomonadaceae > Tardibacter > Tardibacter chloracetimidivorans. Next base: position 649,189 of record NZ_CP018221.1, read on the forward strand.
CGGACGAACTGATGAGCGAGACCTACGCCCATCTTTACCGGCTGCCGCTCACGGGCCTTCGCTTTTTCACCGTTTACGGGCCGTGGGGGCGTCCGGACATGGCGATGTGGCTGTTCACCGACGCCATATTGAAAAACCAGCCGATCAAGGTGTTCAACCACGGCAACATGCGGCGCGATTTCACCTTCATCGACGACATCGTGTCCGGCGTGGTCGCCTGCCTGGACAACCCGTCCCCGGATGACGGAGCCGTGAAGGCGGGCGGGTCGGTTTCTCCCCACCGGGTCTACAACATCGGCAACAACCGGCCCGAAGAACTGATGCACATGATCGACGTGCTCGAGGAGGCCGTGGGCAAAAAGGCCGTTCGGGATTTTCAGCCGTTACAGGCGGGCGACGTCCCCGAAACCTACGCCAATATCGACGCGATCAGCAGCGATCTCGGCTTTGCTCCGACGACGTCGATCGAAGCGGGCATTCCGCGCTTCGTCGACTGGTTCAAGGCTTATCACCAGTTGGAGATGGCCTGATTATTTCGCCCCCAGCAGGAGTGTGATGTTGGACGCATTATACCCGCTGCCCTCCCCGCCGGCGTGAAGCACGCGGTGAAGCGTCGGGCGCAAACCGAATTGGCGGGCGGCCAGTCCGGGTATCACCAGAAGCTCGCCGGAGTTCAACTCCACGCCATGCCACCAGCGGCCGTCGAACAGCTGGGTCAGAATCGTGTCGCGCTCACCGCTCAGCGCGCTGAAATAGCGGCCGTCATAATGCGGCTTGCCGATGATGCTTTCCCCTTCGGCCACCGCATGCTTGCGATCCGCCTTGTGGAAAAGGCCGTTCAGCTTCATGACGGCGGGCCTCAGCCAGGGCGATAGGCATAAAAGCGCGAAGATGTCGGCAAGGCCTTGCGCCGCAAACGGTCCGCGCGCCATCTCCCGGTAGCGGTCAAGCCGGTAGCCGAGCTGCGACCAGCGCCCCGACGCACTTTCCACCAGATCGCAAAGCCGGCCTATATCGCTAAAGGAATGCTGATATTTGAGGCGCTGGACGACCGCCTTGAAGGGTGTCGGCACCTTGCCCGGCGCGACCAGGCCTGAAAACAGATCGGTCACGATCCGCCAGCAGATATCGAGCGCGGCCGGGTCCGGCGTAAAGGAAGCGGCGCCCTGGCCGAGCACGGGAGGAAAGCAGCGCAGACCGCCGGTCGCGGGGTCCGGCTCCAGTTCCAGCTTGCGGCCGATATAGCCGATCCGCCCCGGCGAGAAGTGCATGACATCGCCCGTGCAGTTCAGCCCGCCATCGGAATAAAGATTCCGCGCCATGTCGACCACCGGCGCTTCCCACGGCAGCCGCTCTTCCCCCGCATTTGCCGCCCTCATGCGGGGCAGCAACATTTCCCAGGCCTTCTGGATGCGCGGGTCGCCTTTGATCACGACCCCGATGGCGCCCTCGCGAAAAAGCGCGCCCAGCCGGCCTGCCGCAAGCTGGCTTGCGTCAAGGTGCATGATCTTCTCTGCTGCGGCCTGCTGAAGCGCCACGGATGGTTCCGGTCACGATTGGTTGCCAAATTCACAATCCACGCGCGCGCATGGACGTAAAGCCTGGCATTGGGGCTAATCCGGTTGCTCCGACGCATCGGGCAGGTACGGGGCACTTGTGTGCGCCACCGCTTTGCTGCAACGAAACGCCATGACCGACCCGATACCTGCGGCAACCGTAATCATCGTTCGCGACCAGCCCAACGGCTATGAAGTGCTGATGGTGGAACGGCATGCCCAGCTGGCGTTCGCCGGCGGCGCAGCAGTCTTCCCCGGCGGCCGCATAGACGAGGACGATCACCTGATAGCCGCCTCGGCCCCGATCGGCGAAGCCTCGGCCGGCCTGGAGAGGCTCGACGCAGCCGCCCGTATCGCGGCGATGAGGGAAAGCCTGGAAGAAACTGGCATTGCCATAGGTGTCGACGGGCTGCCACTGCATCGCTGGGCGGACTGGAGGGCTGCGCTGCATTCCGGAAAGCCGTTTTCAGAAATGCTGATGGCCGAAGGGTTGCGCCTGAACCTGGGCAGCCTGACGCCGTTCGCCCGCTGGCTGCCGCCGTCCAGAAGGCTGAGCCGGATTTTCGACACCCGATTCTACATTGCCAGGGCGCCAGAGGATGCGCCCATGCCCTTCCTTCCTGATGGCAGGGAGACGACCCGCATCTTCTGGACCCGACCGCAGGATATGCTTGAGTCCGCCGGCCAGGGCGCGGCGCAGATCATCTTTCCGACCCGACGAAATCTGGAACGGCTTGCAGTGCATGCCGACTATGCAGCGCTGGAGGCGCATGCCCGCTCGATCACTGTCAGGACCATCCAGCCACGAACCGAAGAAGCGGAAGGCCGGCGCTGGCTCGTCATACCCGACGATCAGGGATATCCCCTCACCCGCGAACCGCTCGACAGCGCCGAGCGGGAGTAGCAGCTGGCGCTTAGCGCCTCGTCCAGACGCCGGGAAAAACATCCTCGCCCGGATAGGCGACCAGAACATCCGAGCCCGGCTTCAGAGAGATTTCCGCCTTCTCATCGACGACCCACGCCTCTCCGGCCTTGATGGGCTGACCTGCCAGGGAACCGCCGCCGACGAGCGGCACGACCCACACGGGCTTGTCGGGCGGCGGTTGCAGTTCGCCCGCGCCTTCCATCTTCCAGCGTTCCAGCACGAACTTGGGACCATCGCACAGGATCGTTCTTCCGTCCCCGATCTCCCGCGGCACATGCGGCGTGACATAGGGCACCGGATCGGACACGGCGATGCCGTCGTCGAGATGAAGTTCGCGGGGGCGGCCATAGTCCCAAAGCCGGTAGGTGAGGTCTACATTCTGCTGTATCTCGACAAGGGTAAGCCCTTCACCAATGGCATGGACGGTCCCGGCGGGTGAGTAGAACACGTCACCGGCCTTGACCGATTTCCAGAACATCACATCCTCTATCGTGCCGTTGAGGGCGGCCTCCCGCAATTCCTCACGGGTCATCACGCGGCGCGTACCGATGGCGATGGTCGCGCCCGGATCGGCCTCCAGCACGACCCATGCCTCGTCCTTGCCGCGCGGATAGCCCCGCGCCTTAGCGCCCTCATCGTCGGGATGAACCTGAATGGACAGATTTTCGCTGGTGAACAGATATTTGACGAGCAGTTCCGGCTCGCTTCCGTCGGGCATCTGAAACCAGATTTCCCCAACCGGCTCGCCGCAGTTCATCACGTCATCGAAAGCGGGCCACAAGGTCCGGCGGCCCCAGGGCTTTTCCACCCTTTTGGTGATGAGTTTCACGACAGCCATTTCGCCCCTCCTCGCATCCCACAGGCACAACGCCGAGAGCGCCGGAGGTATCCCGCCCTGAAAAGGGCGGGAGACTGTCAGGCGTTCACGCCGGTTCGCACTTCTCCACCCATTCAGGGTAGAACACCGGCTCGCGGATAGACCAACCCGGCGCGGTTGCAACCGCCTCCGGAATGGTTTCGAGCAGAGCCTTGCGCCGCGTCGGATCAAGCGACGGCAACATCGCCGCCGAAGCGAACGCGCCGGGCAGCCACGGCCTGACCCGCGCGCCGAGCAGCCGTTCGTAGAGAAAGCGATAGGAGGAAAAGCTCGGCAACCGCCCCTGCCCCAGGTCAAAGCCGCTGAGCGCGATCAACGGGCCGTAAAAGGGCATCAGGTCGCCCAGGTCGGGGCCGTCCGGAATGATCGGCCGGATTTCGTCGAGCAGGTCGTAGACCGCAGCCTGTGCGCGAATGGCGGCCGCTTCCACCATATCGCGGGACCAGAGCTGGATTGCGTCCGCGCGATGCAATCCGATGTCGAGCGAGCGCCGGACATAGCGCTGCGTGGCCGCCGGAAAGCCTGCGAACTCCTGCATTTCCTTCAGGGTCGCCGCGCCGTCATTGCGTCTGTGAATGCTGCCCATATCCCCGCGTCTCCATAGTCCCGAAGGAACATTAGGACACAAAGCCTTGATGGGTGCTTAACCATCCACGGGCCTCGCTCCATTACGGAATGATGACGCCAATCATGTTGCGCCGCAATAAAATAATCGGACGGGGGCCTGGTGGAACGGCGCGGGTCTACCGGGCGCGATTCGCAACCAGGCTGTCGACGACCGACGGGTCGGCCAGCGTGGTGGTGTCACCCAAATTGCTGGTGTCGCCTTCCGCTATTTTCCGGAGGATTCGCCGCATGATCTTGCCGGAGCGGGTCTTGGGCAGGCCCGGCGAGAACTGGATCGTATCGGGCGTCGCGATCGGCCCGATCTCCGTTCGCACCCATTTCACCAGTTCCGATCGCAGGTCGTCGGACGGCTCCTCACCCGCGTTGAGCGTGACATAGGCGTAGATGCCCTGCCCCTTGATGTCGTGCGGGAAACCGACGACAGCCGCCTCGGCAACCTTCGCGTGAGCGACCAGCGCCGATTCGACTTCCGCCGTGCCCATGCGGTGACCGGACACGTTGATAACATCGTCGACGCGCCCGGTGATCCAGAAATAGCCGTCCGCATCGCGGCGGCAGCCGTCGCCGGTGAAATACTTGCCCTTGTAGGTCGAGAAATAGGTCTGGAAGAACCGCGCGTGATCGCCCCAGACAGTCCGCATTTGCCCCGGCCATGAGCGGGTTACAACCAGATTGCCCTCAGTCGCGCCTTCCAGCACCTTGCCATCGGCATCGACAATTTCGAGCGCCACTCCGAAGAAGGGCTTGGTCGCAGAGCCGGGCTTCAGGTCGGTCGCACCGGGGAACGGCGCGATCATGGCCGCGCCCGTCTCGGTCTGCCACCAGGTGTCGATGATCGGGCAACGGCCCTCGCCCGGCACGCGATGATACCAGAGCCACGCTTCGGGATTGATCGGTTCTCCGACCGTGCCGAGAAGCCTCAGCGACTTGCGGCTGGTGGAGGTGACGGGTCCGTCCCCTTCCCGCATCAGCGAGCGCAGCACCGTGGGCGCGGTGTAGAGGATGTTCACCTGGTGGCGGTCGACCACTTCCCAGATGCGCGAGGGTGTCGGCCAGTTCGGCACGCCCTCGTACATCAGCGTGGTCGCGCCATTGGCGAGCGGCCCATAGACGATGTAGCTGTGCCCCGTGACCCAGCCGACATCGGCCGCGCACCAATAGATTTCGCCCCGCCGGTAATCGAACAGCAGTTCGTGCGTCAGCGACGCCCAGACGAGATAGCCGCCGGTTGTATGGAGAACGCCCTTGGGCTTGCCGGTGGAGCCGGACGTATAAAGGATGAACAGCGGGTCTTCCGCGCCCATCGGCTCCGGCGGGCAATCGGCGCTGACCCCGGCTGCCGCCTCATGATACCAGAAATCGCGCCCGGCCGTCATGGCCACCTCGCCGCCGGTGTGGCGCACCACGACCACCTTTTTGACCGAGGGGCAGCTTTCGACAGCGACATCGACATTGGCCTTGAGCGCAACCTTGCGGCCGCCCCGCAGGCCTTCATCGGCGGTGATGATGATGTTGGAATCGCAGTCCTGCACGCGCCCGGCGATGCTGTCGGGTGAAAACCCGCCGAACACGACGGAATGGATCGCGCCGATCCGCGTGCAGGCGAGCATGGCGAACGCCGCCTCTGGGATCATCGGCAGATAGATGGTGATCCGGTCGCCCTTCTTCGCCCCGGCCGCCTTCAGCACATTGGCGAAGCGACAGACCTCGGCGTGAAGCTCGCGATAGCTGATCCGCCGCGGTTCCGCCTTGGGGTCATCCGGCTCCCAGATGATGGCAATGTCGTCGCCCCGGCTTTCCAGATGCCGGTCAAGGCAGTTGGCGCTGACGTTCAGCACCCCGTCCTCGAACCATTTTATGCCGAAGTCCGCCTCGTCGAAGGACCAGTTCGATACCTTGGTGAATGGCTTGATCCAGTCGATCCGCCGGCCGTGTTCCAGCCAGAAGGCGTCGGGAGCGCCAAGCGACTGCCGATACATTTCGGCATAACGCGCCGTATCCACCTTCGCACGCGCGGCCCATTCGGCCGGAACTGGAATCACCGTCTCGGCACTCACCAAAGTCTCTCCTTTATCCTTATCCGGGTTCGAGTCACTCGGGCCGCAGCGCGGTCAGCGTATCCTGGGCGCGCCATAGGGCGGCGGCGGCGGACGCCTGTCGCGGCGGGGAAGCTGCGCCTGATAGGCGACTGCGCAATGCTCCACGCAATAAGGAAAGCCGGGATTGGAGGGCTGCCCGCAGAAGTGGAAATCAGGCTCGCCCGGATGGCCGATCGGCCATTTGCAGATCTTGTCGCTGAGGTCGAGAAGCGTGGTCTTGCCCTCGATCTCCTTGCTCGGCTTGGCCGGAATGGAACGGCGCGGCGGCGCGGGCGGACCGGAAGGCGGCACCGGCCCGGTCGGCGTTCCCGGCCGCAGCATGCGGGAAGGCTGCGACGCCTGGACGGCCGGCTCGGGTTCAGGCTGTTCGACCTTGGGCGGAGCGGGCGGCGGCGCTGGAGGCTGGGCGGGCGCGGCGGCAGCGGCCGGAGCCGCTTCGCTCGGGGCGTCCGTCGCCTTCACCGGAGACGGCCGCGACTGCAACCCGAGCCGGTGCGCCTTGCCGATCACGGCATTGCGGCTCACGCCTTCGCCAAGCGCATCGGCGATCTGGCTGGCGGTCATGCCCTGTTCCCAGAGCCTTTTCAGTTTGTCGATCCGTTCGTCGGTCCAGGACATTCAACTTCCTTCAAAACTTTTCGGCCGTCCTAGCGCAAGCGATCGCTTGCGGCGACTCCCGGCAACCATTAGTCGGTCATTCCATGAACGACCAGACAGATCGCCGGACGATGAACGAGCCCGGCACTCCGGTAATCCCGATGATCAATTGGACAGGACTTTGGACGCTCTATCTGAAGGAGGTGCGGCGTTTCTTCAAGGTCCAGCTTCAAACGATCTGGGGTCCGGCGCTTACAACCCTTCTCTTTCTGGTCATCTTCACGGTTGCGCTGGGCCGCGCCGGGCGGACGGTAATGGGCGTGCCATTCGCCGATTTCATTGCGCCGGGACTCATCATCATGGGAATGATGCAGAACGCCTTCGCCAATTCCAGCTTCGGACTGCTCGTGGGCAAGGTGCAGGGAACGATCGTCGATTATCTGATGCCGCCGCTCTCCACCGGCGAATTGCTGACGGCGCTGACGGCGGCGGCCGTCACCCGCGCCATTCTGGTCGGGGTGGCGGTCTGGCTGGCGATGCTGCTGTGGCCGGACGTGCATGTCGGCGTCCGGCATTTCTGGGCGCTGATCTGGTTCGGCCTGATGGGTGCGGTGCTGCTCACCCTTCTTGGCCTGCTGACCTCCGTCTGGGCTGAAAAGTTCGATCACGCCGCCGCCGTCACCAATTTCGTCATCGCGCCGCTGTCGCTGCTTTCGGGTACCTTCTATTCGATCGACAATCTGCATGGCACGTTCAGGCTCATCAGCCACCTGAACCCGTTCTTCTACGCCATTTCCGGCTTTCGCTACGCCTTTCTCGGCGTCGCCGATTCGCCGGTTCTGATCGGGGCGACGGTATTGCTTGCGATCAATCTGGGGCTGGGCGCGCTGTGCTACGCCATCCTGCGCAGCGGGTGGAAGCTCAAGGCTTGAACGCCGGACCGGCCGGCTGTAAAAGCCCCGCTCAGCCAGGCGGCCGGAACGGGCCGCCTTTTTGCGTTTCTGGAATCCAGCCTCGTTCAGGAGGGACATGATGACGATCTCGCCGCTTATGCCCGTCTATCCCCGGTGCGACGTACGTCCCGTGCGCGGCGACGGTTGCTATCTGATCGACGAGAGCGGCAAGCGTTTTCTGGATTTCGCAAGCGGCATTGCGGTCAACATCCTGGGCCACAGCCACCCCCATCTGATCGGCGCGATCCAGAGGCAGGCGGCGACACTGATGCATGTGTCGAACCTCTATGGTTCGCCGCAGCAGGAACATTTCGCGCAGCGGCTGGTCGATTCAACCTTTGCCGATACTGTATTCTTCACCAATTCCGGCGCGGAAGCGGTGGAATGCGCAATCAAGACCGCGCGCCGCTATCACTTCGCGACCGGCAATCCGCAGCGCCATGCGCTGATCTGCTTTTCGAACGCCTTCCATGGCCGCACGCTCGGCACGATCAGCGCGACCAATCAGGAGAAGATGCGGGGCGGGTTCGAGCCGCTGCTGCCGGGTTTCACCGTTGTCGATTTCAACGATCTCGCAGCCGCCGAAGCCGCCATCACCGATGAAACGGCAGGCTTCATGCTGGAGCCCGTGCAGGGCGAAGGCGGCATCCGCCCGGCGACGCAGGAGTTTCTCTCCGGCTTGCGCGCGCTGTGCGACAAGCACGGCCTGCTGCTGATACTGGATGAGGTCCAGTGCGGCTATGGCCGCACCGGCACCTTCTTCGCCCATGAGCAATATGGCGTGACGCCCGACATCATGGCCGTCGCCAAGGGCATCGGCGGCGGCTTCCCGCTGGGCGCATGTCTTGCCACCGAAAAGGCGGCGCAGGGCATGACGTTCGGCACCCATGGCTCCACCTATGGCGGCAATCCGCTCGCCATGGCGGCGGGCGAGGCGATTCTGGACGTGGTGCTGGACCCCGCATTCCTGCCGCAGGTCAGGGCGACGGGTGAAAGGCTGCGTCAGGCGCTGGAGCAGATGATCCCGAATCACGACCAGCTTTTCGAGAGCGTTCGCGGCATGGGGCTGATGCTGGGCATCAAGCTCAAGAGCGACAGCCGCGCCTTTGTCGCCCATATGCGCACGCACGGCCTCCTCGCAGTGGCGGCCGGCGACAATGTCGTCCGCGTCCTGCCCCCACTCGTCATCGAGGATTCACACATCCGTGAGTTTGTGGACAAGCTGTCGGAGGCGGCGCGGAATTATGAAGTGAGCGATGCGGCATGACCCGGCACTTCCTCAACCTGTCGGACGCGGGCGGCGATGCGGTCAGGGCGATGCTGGACGACGCGCTTCGCCGCAAGCAGCAGCGCCTTCAAATGCCCAAGGGCGCTGCCGACGCGGATGCGCCGCTTGCGGGGCACACGCTGGCGATGATCTTCGAGAAGAACTCGACCCGCACCCGCGTTTCGTTCGACATGGCGATGCGTCAGCTTGGCGGCGGCACTATCGTGATGGAGTCAGGCTCCACCCAGCTTGGGCGCGGGGAGACCATCGCCGACACCGCACGGGTTCTCTCGCGCTTTGTCGATGCGATCATGATCCGCACCGACGATCACCAGAAGATCGTCGATCTGGCCAGATACGCCACCGTGCCGGTGATAAACGGCCTGACCGACGACTCGCACCCCTGCCAGATCATGGCGGACCTGCTGACGGTGATGGAACGCCGGGGCGGTTTGGCGGGAACCCGCTGGGCGTGGCTGGGCGACGGAAACAATGTCCTCCATTCCATCATCGAGGCGGCGAGCCTGATGGATTTCAGCGTCAGCGTGGGGTGCCCGGCCGGATATGATCCGTCGATTGAGGTGGTCGAAGCCGCCCGCAAGCTGGGTGCCGCCGTCGACATCATCCGTGATCCCGCAAAGGCCGTCGCTGGTGCCGATGTCGTCGTCACCGACACCTGGATTTCCATGGGTCAGTCGCACGCCGAGGAGAAGCTGCGCACGCTGGAGCCCTATCAAGTGACGCCCGCGATCATGGCCGCTGCTGCCGCCGACGCGCTGTTCCTGCACTGCCTGCCCGCCCATCGCGGCGAGGAAGTGGTGGACGCGGTGATCGATGGCCCCCAATCGGCAGTGTGGGACGAGGCCGAAAACCGGCTCCACGCGCAAAAATCCGTCCTGCTGTGGGCTCTGGGAAAACTGGGGTGAACGCGACCGGCTATCCGGAAGGCCATTATGCGCTGAGCGACGCGGATCGCTGTATCCCCTTTTCGATACCGGGCCGCAACGCGCGGGGACGGATCGTGCGGCTGGGGCCGGTGCTCGACGCCATTCTGTCGAACCACAATTACCCGCCCCTGCTGACCGGCCTTCTTGCGGAGGCGCTGACGCTGACCGCGCTTCTCGGATCGATGCTGAAGGAAGCCGGAGGGCAGCTCACACTTCAGGCGCAGGCGCAGGGTGGCACGATCGACCTGCTGGTGTGCGATTATCAGGCAGGGGCGCTGCGCGGCTATATACGCCACGACCCGGACCGGCTCTCGGTGCTGAACGAGAAGTCGGGCCTTCGCGACATGTTCGGCGAGGGTTATCTCGCCCTCACCTTCGATCAGGCGCTCACCGGCGAGCGCTATCAGGGCATCGTCCCGCTGGAGGGCGAAAGCCTTGCGGATGCGGCCCAGCATTATTTCAGCCAGTCCGAGCAGATACCGTCGCTCGTGCGGCTGGCGATGGCGGACATGGGCGATGCGGGACATGTCGCCGGCGGGCTGCTTCTCCAGCATCTTGCCGAGGGCGAGATCGGGCGCGAGCGGCTGCATGTGCGGCAGGATCATCCGGATTGGGAGCATGTCCGCCTGCTGGCCGAGACGGTGACGGACGATGAACTGACGGACACAACGCTGCCGCTTGAAAACCTGCTCTGGCGGCTGTTCAACGAAGACGAAGTCAGGGTGACGGAAACTCAGCCCTTGTCGCGCGGCTGCCGCTGCACGATCGAACATATCCGCGACGTGCTGGCCCGCTTTCCGGAATCCGAACGCATCGAGATGCGCGGAGAAGACGGCCTCATCACCGTCGATTGCGCCTTTTGCGCGCGCGATTTCCGGATAGAGAGTTAGTTGAGGATCAACCTGTCATCAGCGATGGTGACGGTCCCCACCTGCCGCAGCCAGCTCTGACCGAGCAGGGATACGCCGAGATCGCCGTCGATCACCGCTCCGGCGACGTTTCGCGCCTCGAGCGGGCCGATGCGGATGCGATCGATCGTCACCGGCTTCAGCGGCACTGTGCCATTCGCCGTCCGCGCCGTTCCGGTAAACTCGCCGGCACGCGGGGAAATGCCCGCGCGCTGAGCGTCCGCGCGGGACAAGGCGACCGCTGTCGCCCCGGTGTCTATCAGGAAACGCACAGTCGCAGCGCCAACCTGGGCGTCGGCGTAAAAATGCCCGTCTTCCGACCGCGGTATGACCACCTTAGCGATGCCGTTGCCGACCTGCCCGGCCTCCTCGGCGACGGGCGTGGCGCTGACGGCAAGGGTCCGCGGTTCCGGCTCGGCCGACGAGCTTTCCTGCGACGCTGACGGAGCGAAGATCAGGCCCAGCACAAACAGCAGAACCACCATGGCTACCAACAGCCTCATCATCCGCGTCACCTTCTTGCCTGTGGATATGCCAGGCTCCATATTCGCACGAGAAACTTTATAGATGGTTGTTCACGTTCCTGCGGACCTGTAACAACGGCACCGAACGGTCTGACAGCCATCGAACAGGACATTTGCCATGAATAATGCTGCCTTGGGTTCCTCCATGACTCCGCCGACTGTGGACTTGGCGGAGCAGGCAAAGCTGGCGCTCCGCCGCATGGCGAAATCGGTGAATGTCATTACCTGTATGCACGAAGGCGTGCGCTATGCCATGGCTGCGACCGCCGCCGACGCGCTTTCCATGGACCCGCCGTCGATGATCGTTTCGGTCAACCGGTCAGCTTCGCTGCATGCGCCGCTGTCTGCCGGGGCCAATTTCTGCATCAACGTCCTTTCGCGGCAGCAGGAGGAGATATCCCGCGCCTGTGGCGGCAAGCTGAAAGGCGAGGAACGGTTCGCGCTTGGCGAATGGCTGGAGGGCGTCGACGGCGTCCCGGTGCTGGCCAATTCTCAAGCCAGCATCGTCTGCAAGAATGAAGTGTCCGTGTCCTATGGCACCCACGGCATCTTCATCGGCAAGGTGCTCCAGATCTTCCAGCATGGCGAGGTGGACCCGCTCGTCTATATCGACGGCCGCTACACCACCACCCTGCCCGCCTGATAGGGTGAACGGCGCATTCGCCTGACCCTTCACACCCGGGCGCTCGCAGCTTTCCTGCTCCTGATGCTACCGCTTCCGGCTTTGGCGGCGGGGCCGCTTGTGCTGGCGGCCGCCAGCCTGCAGGAGAGCCTGAACGCCGCCGCCGATGCGTGGGCTGCAAAGGGCCATGAACGTCCCGTCCTTTCCTTCGCCGGATCATCGGCGCTGGCGCGGCAGATCGAAGCGGGCGCGCCAGCGGACATGTTCATTTCCGCCGACGAGGCCTGGATGGACGAACTCGCGCGCAAGGGCCTGATCCGCCGGGGCACGCGCGCATCCTTTCTCTCCAACCGGCTGGTCCTGATCGTCCCTGCGGGCGCGCCGCTCGACATCGCCATCCGTCGCGGCTTTCCACTGGCGCGCCGCCTTGGCGCGGGAAGGCTTGCAATGGCCGATCCCGACGCCGTGCCCGCCGGCAGATATGGCAGGCAGGCGCTTTCCAGCCTCGGCGTCTGGCCGCAGGTCGCACCCAAGGTCGTACGCGCCGAAAATGTGCGCGCGGCGCTTGCCCTGGTGCAACGGGCGGAGGCTCGGGCCGGCATCGTCTACGCAACCGATGCGCGGGCGACGAAGGGCGTCGCGGTGGCGGGCATGTTCCCCGCCGCAAACCATTCCAGGATCAGCTATCCGCTCGCGATCCTCCGCACCGTCAGCCACCCGGACGCGGAACGATTCAGGGCCTTTCTTCTGTCGCCTCAGGGCAAGGCCGTTTTCGCGCGATATGGATTCGGCGCGAAGTGACCATCTGGCCTCTGACTCCTGAAGAAATCGAGACGCTGCGCCTCAGCCTGAAGGTGTCGCTGGCCGCCACCGCCGCAATACTGCCGATCGCCTTTGCGCTCGCCTATGTCCTGGCGCGCAAGCGCTTTCCGGGGCGCATGCTGCTGGATGCGCTGGTTCACCTGCCGCTGGTCATCCCTCCAGTCGTCACCGGATATCTGCTGCTGCTGCTGTTCGGGCGCAACGGTCCTGTCGGTGCCTGGCTCGACAGCTGGTTCGGCCTCACGGTCATGTTCCGCTGGACCGGAGCCGCGATCGCGGCGGGCATCATGGCCCTTCCCCTCGTCGTCCGGGCGATCCGCCTGTCGATCGAGGCGGTGGATGGACGGCTGGAAGGCGCTGCCCGCACGCTGGGGGCGTCGCCGCTCAGGACCTTTGCAACCATCACCCTTCCGCTCAGCTTTCCCGGCGTGATCGCGGGAGCGGTGCTGGGGTTCGCCAAGTCCGTCGGCGAATTTGGCGCGACCATCACCTTTGTCTCGAACATCCCCGGCGAAACCCGGACGCTTTCGGTGGCGGTCTACTCCGCGCTTCAGGTGCCTGGGGCAGAGGCGAGCGTGGTGCGGCTTGCGGTTCTGTCGGTGCTGCTTTCCATCGGGGCTCTGATCGTGTCGGAATGGTTGGCCCGGCGCATGACGGGTGGACGCTCTCATGTCCTCTGAAGCCGATCTGGCGTTCGACATTGCGGTAAAGCGGCGGCTGGGCAATGTCTCGCTGGCGTTCGACATCGCCGCGGGGCCCGGTCTCACCGCGTTGATCGGCCCATCCGGCTCGGGCAAGTCAAGCCTGCTCAACATGGTCGCCGGCCTGCTTCGTCCCGACGAGGGCCGGATTTCGGTGGGCGGGCAGATGCTGTTCGACAGCGCGGGCGCGGTCAACCTTGCCCCCGAGACGCGCCGCTGCGGCTATATCTTTCAGGATGGCAGGCTGTTCCCGCATCTGAGGGTGCGGGCCAATCTCACCTATGGAGAAGCGCTCACCCCGTCACCCGAACGCAGGTTCGGCCTCGATCAGGTACTGGATTTCCTTGGAATCGCGCATCTGCTCGACCGCTGGCCCGCGACATTGTCAGGCGGTGAAGCGCAACGGGTCGCAATTGGGCGGGCGCTGCTGGCGGGTCCGCGCTTTCTGTTGATGGACGAGCCGCTGTCGTCGCTTGACGCCCCCCGCCGCCGCGAGATCATGGAAGTGATCCGCGGCGTCCGCGACGATCTGCGCCTGCCGATTCTTTATGTCACCCATGACGAACGGGAAGTCGACCAGCTCGCCACGACCCGGATCGAGATCGAGGAACCCCGCAGAATCTGACCGGCTTCAGCCCCGATGGTGGGTCTTGATGAACTTTTCCACCACGGGCGCAATCTCCTCGCGCCAGCGCCGGCCGTTGAAAATGCCGTAATGGCCCACGCGGCGAGCCATCAGATATTTCTTATTGCTCTCCGGCAGGTTGACCGTGTGCTTGAGCGCCGCCTTGGTCTGGCCAAGACCCGAAATATCATCCCGCTCACCCTCCACGGCAAGCAGGGCGACATCGGTTATCGCTGCGAGATCGACATGGCGGCCGCGGTGCCGCATCTCGCCCTTCGGCAACAGGTGCCGCTGGAAAACCGTGTCGATCGTCTGGAGATAGAACTCCGCCGTCATATCGCACACGGAGCGATATTCCTCGTAAAACGCCTTCGTTGCGTCGGCGCTTTCGCCATCGCCCTCGACAAGGTGTCTGAACATCGACCAGTGGCTCTCGAGATGGCTGCCAAGGTTCATCGTCATGAACCCCGCAAGCTGGAGAAAGCCGGGATAAACCTTCCGCCGCGATCCCGGATAGAGATAGGGCACGGTGGCGATCACATTCTGCTCGAACCAGGCATGAGGCCGGGTGGTCGCCAGCTCATTGACCACCGTCGGCGCTTCGCGCGTATCGACCGGGCCGCCCATCATGGTGAGCGAGGCAGGCAGCATCGGATGTTTTTCGGCCGACATCAGCGCAACGGCCGCAAGCGCCGGCACCGATGGCTGGCACACCGCAAGCATGTGCGCGCCAGGGCCGATCACGTCCAGAAATTCGATCAGATAATCGATATAGTCGTCGAGGTCGAAATGGCCCTCTTCCACCGGCACCAGCTTGGCGTCACGCCAGTCGGTGATGTAGACGTCGTGGCCCGGCAGCATCCGCTCGACCGTGCCCCGCAGCAGCGTGGCGAAATGGCCCGACATCGGGGCCACGATCAGCACTTTCGGTGCGCCGCCCGGAGCGCCGACACGGCGGAAGTGCTTCAACTGGCCGAAGGGCTTGCGGAGGATCACTTCCTCCTCGACGGGACAGACCTCGCCGTCGACCATCACGCTGGTGAAACCGAAAGCGGGCTTGCCTCTGGGCGCGGACGCATGTGCGAACACATCCAGCGCAGACGCCACCAATGGACCCATGGCGCTGTACGACAGCGGATTGCTGGGATTATTCAGCCATTCGGCCGAAGCATCGGCCCATGCGCTTGCACCTGCGAACCACAGGCGCTGCAACTCATATGCATTGTACAACATCAGTCGTCAGTCCCCGAGCAACCATGCCCCGTACCGCATCCCCGCCACAGCTTCCGGTCCATCCAGGTCCGGCGGCCCAGCAACCGCCGATACCCGGCCTTAACGCCGGATTGATGCAACACACGCCGCTGATTGCTCAGGCCGCGCCTTCCTTCTCCTTCTTTGCAAAGACGCGGACAGGCTCCTTGCGCCCTTCGACCACATCCTTGTCGATCATCACTTCATCGACGCCGTCGAACGACGGCAGGTCGAACATGGTGTCCAGCAATATGCCTTCCAGTATGGAACGAAGCCCGCGCGCGCCCGTCTTGCGCTCGATCGCGCGCCGCGCGATCGCCGAAAGCGCATCCTGGGCAAAGCTCAGCTTCACGCCCTCCATGTCAAACAGCTTCTGATACTGCTTGATCAGCGCGTTCTTCGGCTCCGTGAGGATCTTGATGAGCGCCGGCTCGTCAAGGTCTTCCAGGGTCGCGATTACCGGCAGACGGCCGATGAACTCCGGAATGAGGCCGAACTTGAGCAGATCCTCAGGCTCGCACTTCCTCAGCACCTCACCCGTGCGGCGCTCGTCGGGAGCGGCGACATGCGCGCCGAATCCGATCGACTTGCCCTGCAGCCGGTCGCCGATGATCTTGTCCAGCCCGGCGAACGCGCCGCCGCAGATGAACAGGATGTTGGTGGTGTCGACCTGCAGGAACTCCTGCTGGGGATGCTTGCGCCCGCCCTGCGGCGGCACGGAGGCGGTGGTGCCCTCCATGATCTTGAGCAGCGCCTGCTGCACGCCCTCGCCCGAGACGTCGCGGGTGATGGAGGGATTGTCCGCCTTGCGGCTGATCTTGTCGATCTCGTCGATATAGACGATGCCGCGCTGCGCCCGCTCGACGTTATAGTCCGACGCCTGGAGCAGCTTCAGGATGATGTTCTCGACATCCTCGCCGACATAGCCCGCCTCGGTCAGCGTCGTCGCGTCGGCCATGGTGAAGGGCACATCGAGGATGCGGGCGAGCGTCTGCGCAAGCAGCGTCTTGCCGCAGCCCGTCGGGCCGACGAGCAGGATGTTCGATTTCGCCAGCTCCACCTCCGCGCCCTTGGCGCCGTGGTTGAGCCGCTTGTAGTGATTGTGGACCGCCACCGACAGCACGCGCTTGGCATAGTTCTGTCCGATCACATAATCGTCCAGCACCTTGCATATCTCATGCGGGGTGGGCACACCGTCGCGCGTCTTCACCAGCGAGGTCTTGGTCTCCTCGCGGATGATATCGTTGCACAGCTCCACACACTCGTCGCAGATGAACACCGTCGGTCCGGCGATGAGCTTCCGGACCTCGTGCTGACTCTTGCCGCAGAAGGAGCAGTAGAGGGTGTTTTTCGAATCCCCGCCGCTCAGCTTCGTCATATTACAATTCCTTTCGGCCGGACCTACCGGCACGCGCGACCACCAGCCCTATCCTAGACCGGCAGCATCCAAGGCCGCAATCCGCCTTTGGGCGAAAAATGGATAGGTATACCTCCATCGAGTTTCCGACATTAGCGAACATATTCAAAATAGCACCTTAACGGCCGCGACAAAATCAGGCGGCCTGCGCCTCTCCCTCGGCGGGCGCCGGACGCTTTTCAAACACTTCGTCGACGAGGCCGAACGCCTGCGCTTCGTCCGCCGAATAGAATTTGTCGCGGTCCATCGCCTTTTCGATCTCTTCAAGCGGCCGACCGGTGTATTTCGAATAAAGCTCGTTCATCCGGTGCCGGATACGCAGGATTTCCTTGGCCTGAATCTCGATGTCGGCCGCCATGCCCTGCGCGCCGCCCGAGGGCTGGTGCACCATGATCCGCGCGTTCGCCATCGCCACGCGCATGCCCGGCTCCCCGCTTGCAAGAAGGAAGGAACCCATCGACGCAGCCTGGCCCACGCACACCGTGCCGACGCGCGGGCGGATATACTGCATGGTGTCGTGAATTGCCATTCCGGCCGTCACCACGCCGCCCGGCGAGTTGATGTACATGTAGATGTCCTTCTTCGGATTTTCCGATTCGAGGAACAGCAGCTGGGCCACGATCAGCGAGGCCATGTGATCTTCGACCTGACCGGTGACGAACACGATCCGCTCGCGCAGCAGGCGCGAGAAGATGTCGAACGAGCGCTCTCCGCGGCTCGATTGTTCGATAACCACGGGAACGAGCGCGGAGTGAGGCAGGTCGATCATCGGATAAAGCTCTCCATAGGACGCCCCTCTAAATCGGGCGAAACGGCTATGGTTTCAATAGCCCGCCCCCAGAGTTTGGCAAGCGTGGGGCTTAGCTGCGGCAATGAACGGCCTTTCCAGTTCCGATTCTCATGGCATAACTAGCCGGGCCGGTGGCGTCGGAGTCGGCCAATGTCCTGGTTTGCAAGGCGTGAAATTCTCGTCATCTCGCTGCTTGTGGCCGCCGGTGTCGCGTTGCGGATCGCCTGGGTTATGGCCGGAGGACATCTCGCGCCCGTGATCAGCGAGATGTACAATATCTCGGGTCGGTTCGCGATCGACGGTGTGCTTGGCGACGCCTTCAGGCCGGGCCAGGGGCCTACGGCTCATGCAATGCCGCTCAGCCCGATGTTGGCGGGCGCGGTCTATCGGGTTCTGGGTATTGGAACGCCAGCGGCCGAGTTTGTCCTCACCCTTGTTTCTCTGTGCTTTACATTCGGCTCCTTCCTTCTGGTCTACAAAATCTTTCGCACGCTCGGCACGCCCTTGTGGGCCTGTCTGGCCGCACTGGCCCTTGCCTGCCTGTTGCCCGTCAATCTCTCGCTGGAGGCCGTAGCCTTCCGAACCTGGGAAGGCGCGCTTGCCGTTTTTCTGATGGCCTGGATGATGCTGCTGGCGGTCAGGCTTGATGCGGGAGAGACGCGGCCGACCAAGGCGCAGTACGCCGGCATTTCCCTGCTGTGCGTCATCAGCTTTGTCGTGAATCAGGCTGTGGGGGTTGCAAGTTTCGCGATGCTGGGCCTGCTCGCATGGCGGCGTTCGGGGCTTCGGGCGGCCGTCGGCACGGGCGCGCTGTCCCTCGTCCTGACCGCGCTGGTCCTCACTCCCTGGATGCTGCGGAACGGCGAAACCATGGGCGAGCGGCTATGGCTTCGCAGCAATTTCGGGCTTGTTCTCGCCACCGGCTTCCATGACGGCATGTCGGGGAAGGACCAGCGGCAGGCGTTCGTCGACCGGATGGACAGTGTGGACCCGCTGATGAGCGATACCGCCTATGCCCGGATGAAGCAGATGGGCGAACTCGCCTATAACCGGGAACTGGCAGGCCGGGCGCAGGCCTGGATCAGCGCCCATCCGACGCAGAGCCTCGGGATCGCGCTCGGCTATCTTCGCCAATATTATTTCCCGCCGGAATGGCTGTGGCACATCTATAGCGACCGGAGCAGGAGCACATGGGTCAAGGCGCTCAGCCACTGGCTGATTTCGGCGCTGGGCCTCGCCGGACTGGCCATGGCCCTGTGGCAAAGGCGGCGCGGCTTCATCTACGTCGCATTCGGGGCGCTGATACCGGCCCTGCCCTATATGCTGGCCCAGCCGGTCCTCAGATACCGCTATCTGGTGTTCGCGCTCCTGCTGTTTCTGGCGGCGGATTTCGTCGCTCGTCTGGCTGCTACAAGGCCAAGAACCGCCTTGGCCGCCTAAAGCGCCGACGCCGATCGTGGTGCTGCATGGGCCAGATAGGCGAGCCGCTTCATCTCGCGGCGGCCCCTTGTGACCGTATCGAGGATCAGACCGCTGAATCCGTTGAGGACCGCGATCAGCACCAGGCCCGTGCAGAGGATCGCGGTCGGGACGCGGGGCACGAGGCCTGTCTCGAAGAAGGTGATGAACAGCGGGACCGACAGGACCACCGCGATCAGCGCCAGCATGCCCCCGATCGCTCCGAAGAAGGCGATCGGCCGCTCGATGCGGTAGAGGTTGATCATCGTCTTCAATATCCGCCAGCCATCGCGATAGGTGCTGAGCTTGGACGCCGATCCTTCCGGCCGCGCGCCATAGGCCGTGCGCAACTCGGCGACCGGCATCTTCAGTTCAAGCGCGTGGACGCTGATTTCCGTCTCGATCTCGAAGCCTTCGCTCAGCACGGGGAAGCTCTTGACGAAACGACGCGAGAAGACCCGATAACCAGATAGAATATCGCTGAAACTGCGGCCGAACATGCGGGCGAGGATACCCGTGAGCATGACGTTTCCAAGGCGATGGCCCCGGCGATAGGCCGCATCGATCTCGGACGCGCGTGCGCCCACCACCATGTCGAGCTGGTCTTCCAGCAAGCGGCGCACCATCAGCGGCGCGGCGGAAGCGTCATAGGTCGCATCGCCATCAGCCATGACATAGACGTCAGCGTCTACATCGGCGAACATGCGGCGGACGACATAGCCCTTGCCCTGCATACGTTCCGTGCGGACGACCGCCCCAGCCGCCTCGGCGATTTCGCGCGTCCGGTCACCGGAATTATTGTCGTACACATAGATGTCGGCGTGCGGCAGGGCTTCCCTGAAGCTGCGGATCGTCTGCGCGATCGCCGCTTCCTCATTATAGCAGGGCAGGATCACGGCGACGCGAGGCCGGTCCATCATGACGGCCGCGACCACTTCTTCTGACATGATTTCATTCATACCGGCGTCCACGCCGCGCTCCCCGTCCTGTCACCGCGCAATCTGCTGCATGGCAAGCCCGGTGACAAGACAAAGGCCCGGACGCATTTTCACACGCCGGGCCTCTGCTCATTCCGTGCCGAATGTCAGCCTTCCGGCTTTTCGGCCTTTTTCTTCGCCGCGGGCTTCTTTGCCGCAGGCTTTGCGGCAGCGTCGCTGCCTTCCGCCTTCTTCGCTGCCGGCTTCTTCGCTGCCGGCTTCTTCGCGGCGGGTTTCGCCTTGGCTGCGGCTTCCGCCGGTTCGGCCTCGTCGTCCTTCTTCGCCTTGGCCTTTGCGGCAGGCTTCTTCGCCGGCTTCGCATGATCATGGTCGTGGTCATGACCGCAGCCGGGGCCATGCACATGGCCTTCTTCTTCCTCGATCGCTGCTTCCAGCTCGGCGCGGGTCACGCTCCGGTCGGTGATTTCCGCCTTTTCCAGCAGGAAATCGACGACCTTCTCCTCATACAGAGGCGCGCGGATCTGCGCCTGTGCCATCGCGTTCTGCTGGACATATTCGAAGAACCTTTTCTGGTCCTCCGGGCGATACTGCTGCGCGGCCTGCGCGATCAGCCGGCTCATCTCCTGCTGGCTGATCTGCACGTCGTTGGCCTGGCCGATCTCCGACAGCAAAAGCCCCAGACGCACGCGGCGCACGGCGATGGCGCGATAGTCCTCGCGCTCCGCCTCCAACTCGGCCTTGGCGGCCTCGACATCGTCTTCATGGCTCGCCTCATGGAGAAGCTGCTGCCAGATCTGCGAGAACTCCGCCTCCACCATAGACGGCGGCACATCGAAATCATGGGTGGCGGCAAGCTGGTCGAGCAGCTTGCGCTTCATATGCGTGCGCGTCAGCCCGTTCAGTTCCTGCTCGACCTGGCCCTTCAACAGCTCGCGAAGCTGGTCCACGCCCTCAAGGCCCAGCGACTTGGCGAAGTCGTCATCGGCCTTGGCCTCCTTGGGCGACTTCACCTCGGTGACCTTCACATCGAAGGTCGCGGCCTTGCCCTTCAGATAATCGACATTGTAATCCTCGGGGAAGGTGACGTTCAGCGTCTTCTCGTCCCCCGCCTTCACGCCGGCAAGCTGGTCCTCAAAGCCCGGAATCAGCCGTCCGGAGCCGATCTCGACCGACATGCCTTCACCGGTGCCGCCTTCAAACGGCTCCCCGTCGACCTTGCCGACGAAATCCATCACCACCAGATCGCCGAAGGCGGCCTTATGGGTCTTCGGCGCTTCCTCGAAGCTCTTCTGCTGGGAGACGATGCGCTCCAGAGCCGCCTCGATTTCCTCGCCGGTCGCCTCGACCATCAGCCGCTCAAGCTTCAAGCCTTCGATCTGCGGCGTCGGGATCTCGGGAAGCACTTCCAGCTCCACCGTCACCTCGGCGTCCTTGCCGGCTTCATAGCCCTCCGCCAGATCGACCGAAGGCTGCATCGCGGGGCGCAGCTTGTTGTCGGCAAGCAGCTTCTGAACGCTGTCCTGAACCGCCGTCTGCAAGGCTTCCTGCTCCAGCGCCGGGCCGTGCATCTTGCGGACGAGATTGGCCGGCACCTTGCCGGGGCGGAAGCCCGGCATACGCACCTGCGGGGCCACGGCGGCCAGCTGGATATCAACGCGCTGCGCGATGTCCTTCGCCGGAATCACCAGCTTGTAGGCGCGCTTCAAACCCTCGTTCAGCGTCTCGGCAGTCTGCATGCTCAAGGCAACCTTCCTGAAATCGTAATCCTTTGGGGCGCGCCCGTCCGCATTCGCAGCGGTCTGGTGCGGGCGAAGGGACTCGAACCCCCACATCTTGCGATACTGGAACCTAAATCCATGAAATCACAAGATTCTCTCAGTTTTACGCCACTCATCCCAAGGCTCCCACGATGGGAGAGGCTGCTATAAGCGCGGTGGGGGACGTGTCAACCTCTGTCACTTTTACACTGGTAAAGTGAGAATTGAGGGTAGCCAACGCGTCCACCAGCATCCCATCGTTGACGTGAGCATACCTGAGCGTCGTCTCGATACGCTTGTGGCCCATGAAACGTTGGATGACCCTCAGGTTGACATTCGCCATCACAAGCCGAGTGCAGCATGTGTGCCTACAGGCATGGAAGACGAACCAAGGGTCACTCTTGAGGCCCATTGCCTCTCTCGCTTGCTCCCAGGCATACCGAAGCTGATGGACGTTAGGGATCGTTCGGTCGATCACAATCTGACTGAGGTTCTCGAAGGTCTCTTCATCTACCGGGATGGACCGGGGGGACCCGCTCTTGGTCTTCCATAAGTGGACCCAACGATCCTGAAGCTGCTCACGCTCAAGCGTCAGTATCTCGCTCCGCCTCATTCCGGTCTTAATGTCTGCCTTGACGGTCATCCAGACGTTCTCAGGGAGATTATCTTTCAAGGCCATCTCTTCGGCAGGAGTGATCCACCGGATACGCCCCTCGTCCTCGTCCTTCCAAGGGAACTTAGGGAGGTCCTTGGTCCGCGCCCCTCTGTCCTTGGCCCACTTCATGAATGTGTGGACAGTTGACAGATAGCGATTGATTGTAGCTTCAGAGACTTTACGTTCGTATAGCCTATCGACAAGGCTATCGATGTCTGTAGTGGTGATATCATCGATCTTCTTAGAGTGGCCTAGGATGTCCGCAGCAATCGTAAGTCTGCTCATGGACGTATGGGCACTCCTCTTGCCCCTCCAGATGGCAGGGGCCTTCTTCAAGCCCTCCAGGAGCGTCTCAGGGACCTCAGAGCGCCTCTTGGCCTCCTGTGCCTCTCCAGTGTCCAATCGCCGCTGGTAGTCCACCTCAGCGGCCTGTGCTTCCTCGTAGGTATCAAAGCGTCCCCGCAGCCTGAATGTGCCCTTCTGCGTCTCTACCCTCCAGCGCCCGGTCAGCTTACCGTTCTTTTTGTCAGGGTAGATAGGCATTGGGCTAACTCCAGATTGCTACAAGATCAGATAGAATCTTCTTGCCGGATGGGCTAAGGGTGTATTTGGTCCGCGATAAGGACGTGTCACTCGCGTTGCGTAGCAGCCAACCCCTCCCAGGCTTGCCGTGTCGGTTCTTCTCGCTCATGTCGAGCAGAATACGACTTGCAGTAGGCATGGGTATTGATGCTTCCTTTGCAACATCGGAGGGGCCGAAAGAGTCTATACCTTCCGATACTCTCCCATCTTGTAAAGTATTTCTCATCACGAGGAGAAGTACCTTCACATCGGTTACTGAGAGCGACCGATCCAAGTCCAAGAGATAGCTCACCGTCTTATCCAGTCGTTTAACCACCGACGATCGACTATCTTCCATATTATAGGTACCTCTTGGTCGAGCATTGATCCCTCACTGCCATTACGAAAAACACTGATCCCTGCATAGTAGCAAAGTGGGATCAGTGTCAATATGTAAAGCCTATGCGGATGTAATTATTTTCTTATGCCGAAACGACTGACGAGCGCACGGATACCGAAGCTCGCAGCAACACTCGCGCCCACGATTGCAATGTACCAATCAGGCATGTGCGAGATGGCTGCGAACCCTTCGGTCACTCGCTGTCGTGAGCTATCCCCTAGGAAGGCAAGGATCAACGGAAGGGACGCAAGGAACGTCCACCACTCATCTTTCCATGAGCCTCTCATCTGGGAGACCGCTTCGCTGTCCCAGGCTATCTCTGCGTCCTGAGCTTTCTCAAGGCGCTTTACCTCGGCTTCTGCTCTGGCAACAATGATACGGGCTTCAGCTTCAGCCTTGGCAGCTTGGCGGGCCTGTATATTCTGGAGGGCTGCTCCGCCTATGCCCAGTATCGTCTTTATGATCTCGAAGATCATAGCTTGCCGTCCTTATGGTTGCGGTACGCTCTATAGAGAGCGAGAGCCGTCTGGATGACCGTGTAGACAAGAGTGGCTACGAGAACCCAGTCCTGAAGGGACATCCCTGCGAGGGCTGCTGTGCTTACGGCGACCGGGGGAGCGGCCTTGGTTGCGTCCATTAGATACTCCCCGGTACTCTGGTGATTCGTTAGTGAGGTCATGGTGTCTCAAGAGCCTCCACTCGGGCGGAGAGTTCCTGAACGGCAGCCACAAGGAGAGGAACCAGTTCGGAATACTTCACACTCAATAGGCCCTCGGGGAAATCGTCGGTGACTTGCTGGACGACAGCCTCAGGCAGAACAGCAAGGACATCTTGAGCAATGACCCCCGGAGTCTTAGGCTCTGCGTCAGCTTGTGCGTTCCAGTGGAAGGTCACGGCGCGAAGGGCAGCGACCTTAGCAACCGCCCCCGTGATGGAGGCGATGTTCTTCTTCAGGCGTTCATCGGAAGCACTCGCCCATGAAGTTGCACCATCAGCAAGCGTGACACCTGCGCCACCTTGGTTGGCAATAGTGAACGATGCGTCCGTCGAGTGGCCGAATATCCAGAACTTACCTGCTGTCGTCCCTGTGCACCGAACGACAAGCTGCCGGTCGGAGGCATTGGCGAAGTTGTGTCTGGTTCCGGACAGACTGGAGGTGACCCCCGCGAGAATGGAGCCATCACACTGGACATCTAAGGTCGTGGAGACCCCCGACTCGCTGTTCAGCCGAACCGTAGTCACGCCGCTCGATAGCATATCGAACAGGCCGTTCCCTGCGGTTGTCTGGTATAGACCGCCAATCTGAACGCCAGAGGAGTTAAGCCACTTCTGCGCCCATGTATCTGCACCGGCAGCTTTAACTTCAAAACGGGTGGCGGGTGTCGCAATGCCTATACCCACCCTGTCATTCGCCGCATCAACAACGAGAGTGGACGTATCGAATGTGACGTTTCCCGTAGCGGTAAGGGTCGTAAAGGCTCCAGACCCGGGCGTAGTTGTCCCGATGTTCTGAGGGCTTGCCCAATCAGCACCATCAAGGAGGTCAGCGTTGAGGTTCGTTACCTTGGTCGTCGAGGAGACAGCGAGAGGTGCCGTACCTGTCGAGAGTGTCGAAGTGATCTGCCCCGTGGCGCTAAGGGTCGAGAAGGCCCCTGTGCCGGGTGTAGTGGCCCCTATGTTGGTATTGTCAATCGTACCGCCATTAATGTCAGCGGTCGTGATCTCTGCGGTGCCCAGGGTCGTAGCGCCAGTGACGCCTAACGTGCCGGAGAGTGACAGGTTGGTCAGGGTGCTATCACCCGTGACATCTAGCGTCCCTCCGACCGTTGTGTTGCCTGTGATGTCCGCATCGCCAGTCGCATCGATGTCCCCGGCAACTGACAGGTCCGTATCGACCGTGACGGTCCCAGAGGCACCTATAGTAAGTCTGGCAGTATCGTCAGTCCCGAAGATAAGGCTGGAGGCTTCAAGCTGCCATAGCCTGCCTGAGCCATTCTGGAGGACCTCAAGGTTAAGGCCATCGGTCGTATCGTGGCCCGTGGTTTCGTTGGTGATCTTGATGGCAACATCGGCTTGCTCTAGCTTCTGTACGTGCAAGCGAGCAGCGGGAGAGCCACCAAGGCCAAGGTCGCCTGCGGTGTTCACAAAGAAGTCGTCAGACGATCCGATTAGCTGGTAGAATGAGTTAGACACTAATTAGTAATCCCAATCGTCTTGGAAACTGTAGGCTGGACGGATACTCAAGGGGCCTGAGAAGGAGTCGTTGATTATCTGCTCTTGGAGTTCCGCGAGGGCCGTTGCGTACTTCTGGGCAAACCGCTGTGTCCGGTCATCCTCGTAGAAGTCACCGGCCAACTCAGCGGCACCATAGACCACCGCATCCACAGCACTGACGGACCACCCATTCTCATCTGTGGAGTTCAATAGGTCCGGTTCGGTCCCATAATAGTGAAGGGTGATCTCAGTGCCTTCTTCGGGCGTAGGCTTGAGCTTGATGTTGGCCCCTACCCTCACAAAGTAGCGAGGAGTGCCAACGTATTCAGTCGTATTGACGAACTCTCGCATATCAATCTGCTCAAGCTCGCCTTGGCTTGTGTAGAGGTTCGCAAGCTCCACATAGTCCGATGGGAGGACCAAAGTGTTTGTGCCGTCAGCCGTGTACTGCTGCGTCCTCTCCATGAACTGGGGACGCGATACGCGCTGAAGCCGGTCGATAGATTGCTTGATGAACTGACCGGCGAGAGTATCGGTAATGTCTGTTCTGTTTATGAGCGACTGAAGGTAAGACTTTAATTCGCCGTAGTTCATTTATGTTCCTAGAAGAGCCTCTTGCCGGTGGCGATGAAATGCTCCATGTCTTCTTTGTGGATGCGCTTCATAATGTCTTCGAGCTTCACGTTAGGGTCGTAGATGTTGAAGCCCTGG
The DNA here is from genome assembly GCF_001890385.1 of Tardibacter chloracetimidivorans. Lineage (NCBI taxonomy): Bacteria > Pseudomonadati > Pseudomonadota > Alphaproteobacteria > Sphingomonadales > Sphingomonadaceae > Tardibacter > Tardibacter chloracetimidivorans. The sequence continues at coordinate 675,391 of NZ_CP018221.1, forward strand.
GCGAACCACTTTTCGACAACAACGGTCGGGATGGATGCAACCTTGTGGAAATCCCCGGTCCTATGGAACTCAGAGGAGCTTTCCGTCTTCATGTCCGACAAGTTGGAGAGGAAGCCGGAGTCGATCTCTTGGCTACGCTTAAAGATGGCCCGGTCATCATCGAGACGCACTTTGGTCTCAACGTCAATTAAGTTTATGTCTTGCATCAAATGTAAACTGTAGGGTGACGGGGAGCCACTTTCGTAAACTCCCCGCCTCCACTGGTTAGGTGAGGTTCACCACAAGGCCGTCGCCAGCATAGTTCTTATGCTTCAGGCCAACTTCGCCAACAAGCTGGTTCTTCGTGGCGTCGCCGGTCTTAGCCAGCGGCTCACGAGTCCACTTACGCAGCCACACGGCTTTCCACATCGTAGGATCGAGGAGCCATGCGTCAGTCGTCTTCTGGAAGCGGTTGAGGACCACCTTGTACTCACCGAAGGGCGAGACATAGAGGTCAACCACGTTCACCAGCGACTTGGTGCCGTCGTTGAAGTTGCGCGAGCGGCCAGAGGCACCCGTGAAGCCAGCGACGATCAGAGCGTCAGCGGGCTTAATCATCAGGATCGACGGTTCGCCACCAACGTCATAGACAGCCTGACCGATGCCAAGCAGCGCCGTCTCGGAGAAGGCCGCAGCCGTACCCGTGGTACCACCAAGCGGCGTACCGGCACCCATGTACCAGCGGTTCGAGGCAGTCGTGACCATCTGCGAGGCCGAAGCGGTCTTACGAGCCGTCGGACCCGAAGAGTCACCAACCACCTTCGCCTGGGCGAGACCAACGAACGCGTGTTCAAGGTCACGCTTCACTTCCTCGCCAGCCTTCATCAACTGGTAGGCAGTTTCCTTGGCGCGGCCATACTGGTCCACAGCATCTTCGGTAGCGGAGACCTTGATGGTCTTCTCAAGAATCTGCGTGGTGTTATCACGGAGCGTCGGGGGCGTCAGGGTTGCATCCGAAGCGTCGGCACCTTCGACCGCAGCGTTGACCTGCACAGCACGGAGGCTATCTTCGAGCCACTGGAACGTTCGGTTCTTCGTGGTCTCAGAGCCAATCATGGTCTGGAACGGGGTCTTCGTCGGGCTAAGGTTGGAGATGACATCCGAGACATCTTCTTTGATGCCAACGGTATCGTAGGTAGTGTAAGTAGCCATATTATCTGTTTCTTATGGTTTTGGTTGTTATGGGGCTATCAGTCTTCGGCTTGGGATTTCCAGCGAGCCAGCATGAGTTCAACAGCGTCATCCACAGTGCCTGAGGATTTGAACTTCTTGGCAACCTCCTGCGCTTCACCATTCTTGTTGGTGATGTTGGCAGATTTCTTATCGGACTTCATAACCTTCTTCGGGCTTAGTGCCTTCTTCTTAGTCACGACTTCCTTGGTTGCCTTGTCGTATCTCATGGCTTTGTAGAGGAGCTTCAGGACGGTCGGGTTGACCACCTGATTGACCTCTGTTTCTGGGAGGCCCTCTTTGACGGCATAGGAGCGAATGTCATTATAGATATCCTGAGACCAATCCTTGATATGGTTGGGGCTTTCAGGGTTCGTAATGTCAGCAATCGCTTCCTTGGCTGCTGCCTGGAGGTCCTCGCGGCGTCTGGCCTCATTCTGCTTGACGAAGTTATCGACCTCTGTGTTGAGGTACTGGATTTCGTCATGGGCTTCTTTGGCTTGCTGCCTAAGACTGGCGAAGTCGTCTGGATCAAGCTGCTGTTGAGCTACAAGCCAATCAACATTGGCGTATGGCTCGAACTTCTTATTAGCTCTCTCCACAAGCAACTGGAGGGCAGCGGCATGTTTAGCGCCTGTTTCTTCTGCCTTCTTTCGATGCTCTGCGACTTCTTGAGACTTACGAGTTAGAGAGGCTTCCTGTCCGTAGAGACGCTTAAGGTCCTTGACCGATACAGTACGGGTCTCCCCATCGATAGTGACCTCAACGAGAGCATCGTCGCCAGCCTTGGTAGGCTGTACGTCTTCCTCTTCGTCGCTATCGTCACCTTCATCGGAGCCTTCGTCCTGGTCTGCGTCGTCGGAGCCATCAGTCTCTTCGTCGGTATTGCCTTCTTCATCGTCTGTTTCATTGTCGTCCTCAAGGTCAGTCTCGTCGACCTGAGGCTTCTTTGCCCCTCCATCGTCTGTGGATAGCGATCCCGCGTCCACCCAACGCTTGAGTATGGCTTCGGCTCCGTCATCCAAAGAATCAAATGAGCCGGTTGCATTGAAGACGCCCGTGTCTTGGGTAGTCATCGTGGTAATAGTCACCTTGTTATGTGTTTAATCTAGGTCTTCGTCTTCAGCGTCTAGCCGTGCTGCAATCTGATCTTTTTGGTTGATCCTATGTCGCAACTCAGCTTCGATAGCCTTGAGACCCTGATAGAGATTGTAGGCATTCTCTCTCCCCGGTGTGTCGTGGGGATTTGATGCCATGAATGCTTCAAAGCACTGAAAGCCAATGCCTTGGATTACTGATACGAATGTAGGGTTGCCTAAGAGGGCCTCCGCCTGGAGACCCCCTTCGACAATCGCCTGCTCCTGTTCGGAGAGGTCCATTAAACTACCTGCTCCCAATCTTCCGCCAGAACGTCCGTCTGGGAGGCCAACCAAGGGACAACAGTGTCCTGAGCGGTCTTCATGTCGATATGTGCGTGGTAGTTAATCTCCGTGCCCTCCGGGTAAATCCCAAGGAGAGGGGCGCGGTTGACCTTAAAAGTAGAACCGGGGACAAGGAAGAGGAACATCCCCTTCCCGTTCCATCCCACACGGGCTACACGCTTGCCGTCTTTAAGATAGGCAAGTGCATCTCCAAAGTTCATATATTTCCTTAATGTTGTGTTTAACTGTTCGGGCTGATGATAGCCGAAGTCTTCTTCTCGGCACCTTCGTCAGCGGCTGTTTCCTGAGCCAGCGCAAGTTCGGCAATAGCCGTCTCAATGCGGTTCTGGGTCTCAGCGTCCTTGCGGTCAGCTTCGCGTGTCTGAAGCATGAACTCGATGGTCTTGAAGCGTTGCTCCATGTCAAGCCTAGTCTGCTCAAGCTGCCCTTCGAGTTGGGCCTTCATCTGCTGTACCTGAGCATTGACGGCAATAGACTGGGTTTCAGCCTTCACCTTCTCAAGCTCTGCCATCGCCATAGGATCGGGTTCTGGAGGCTTCATCTTCGTAGGATCGTTGACGAACTCAATGGGGTTCTTATAACCCTTGATGCCAAGAACCTTCTTGAAGAGATTGAACCTCTTGGCCTCATCGTAGAGACGCGAGGAACCCTCATCGCTGGTAAGCATGTTGTGGAAAGCCAGAAGCTCCTCAACCTGCCTCTCGTCCTCACGATAGCCCAAGCGAAGGTCTACAGAGACATCAATACGCTTGCGCCACTTGGAGGGCGTGACAGGGATATAGGCCCCAGCGACCTCAAAGACCCTCTCGTTCTTCTCGTTCTCGATAACCAATTGGTAGACTTCGAGGTAGAGAGGCTTGAGGAACTGGTTAGCGAACTGCCGGGCCATGATCTTCTGGCGCTGCATGGAGGCCGACATAAGCCGCTCAACCATTGCATCGGAGTTCTGATTGCTTACCGCGTCCTTGTTGAGACCCTGAGAGAGCCTGGAGACGCCTGTGCTGTCCTCTTTGTCCTCATCAAGCATCTGGAGCGTCTGGAAGACGTAAGGGTTTAGAGAGGCTTGAGGGAGCGGGAAGATACCATCAGGCCGCGTGACGTTGACCAAGCCGCCTATGCGGTTGTCGATCAGTTCACGAGGGTTGGTCAGTGCGCCCTTAACGACACCATAGCGAGGATTGTTCGTCACTACGGTATGGTCAAGGACCCCTCGCGTCAGGACGGTCTTAGCGTTCTGCGTAGGGACCACTCGATCAGCGTAGTTGTTGCCGTGGAACCTGTGAGGAATCGGGACGGGAGCGTAGGTAAGGAACGGATGCCTATCCACTTGCTCCTTGTCCAGAACCACTCCACCGGACCAAATGACCTTCCAGAAGCGATTGCGTCCAGAGCCGTCCAGGTCCAGCCATGTGTAGCTTTCGCGGACAAGGAACTTCTCTGAGGACGCCTGTGTGCTTTCGTCTCGGAGAGAGAGGTTATCGCCACCTACGGGATCGTAACGAGCCAGCTTCTCGGAATCCAGACCAAGCTCACCCTCTACAGGACCAATCTTGTCAATCTGGGAGGACTTATATCCCTCGGCCAGAAGCTCGCTGCGGGTCTTCTCCTCGATAAAGGAGCAATCCGTGGTGCGAGTGAACCTCTTGATCGCCGGGTTGACGATGAACTGCTCTGGAGGAACCGGCTCGATCTTGACGCGGCTATTGTCCATCTTCCGGATAATCGTACCGCTGATGGCCCCGCTGTCGTCGATCTCGGCTTCGAGAAGCTCAACCTCAGGGTCACTCAGGAGGACATTGAACTTGTCCTCATCGTACCCTTCGAACTCCTCTTCGATCTCTTCGACGCACTCGTCCCAATAGACACGTGCGACACCTGCGCGAGCGATGAGGCCGTCATGGATCACAGAGCCAAACACATGGTCCGCATCGTTCTGATTGAAGATGACGTACTTGGTGTAGTCCGTGCAGACCTTGGCTGCTTCAATGTCTTCAGGGCCGGTAGGACTGAATTGTACAATGTCCCTACCGCTGCTGAAGGTCTCAACGAGGATAGCCTTGGCAGACTCTACGCTGTCGTAGACATCCGTTGAGACATACTTGGAGTTACCACCGTGGACAGGGAGAGGCTTCTTGCCCTCATAGTAGTCTTGAACCCGCTCTCGCTCTTTGGAGAGCTTGGTGTTATTGTACTTCTCTCCAGATGACACGGCGCTGCGAAGAATGGAAAGCAGTTCTTCATCTGTCAGTTTCTTTTGTTTTCTTGCCATTCTTTACAGTGCTTCAATATAAAACTCGTCAGTGGATTCCACAGGGTCGAAAGCGCCCTCATGGATATGATTAGCCAGCGCCAAGCTCATTACGCAGTCATCATGGCAGCCTGCTTCGGCAGTCATCTTTCCGGCATCGTCAACAACAAAGGTCATCAGTTCTTCAATAGTAGTCTTGTCGTTTAACTGAATGACACCTTCGCGGACTTCCGCCCTCAACTGGTCGATAATGAGCGGCTTGGTTTGGACGTTGGTTTGGAAACCTAGCTTGACGGTCTCTGTGTCTGAAATCTTGTCATAGACCACTTCGGTATGGAGGTTCGGATAGTTGAAATCCTTACCTAACCGGGTGTTGGGAAGGATACCGTGGTTGTTTCTTTCGACGATAAGCCGCGCTTCGTTGAACAGCATACCTAGATGGTAGAGAACATAACTGTAGTAATCCGGGTCAACCTGTGACCTCCAGATAGCTACCTGTCTCTTCTTACTGTCCAATATCTGAGCGACAGACCAGTCAGACTTGTTGATGCCCAGGCTTCGTGTACCGTCAGCAACGTCAGCGCCTATGTAGTACTTCTCGCCTGGGTCTATGTGCTTGTATAGTAGAAGCTCGCCGCGAGGGTCAGGTTCAAAGTGGAAGTCCGAATAGTGGCCTCCAGTCTGCACAAGGGCCATGCGATCCACAATGTCAGGGACATCAGGGAGGCGCTTTGCGAGGACATGGGAGTTGAACACAGGACGGCCAGAGGTCAGAAAGGCGTCCTCAGGGGTGTTAGGATACTCCTGGTTCCAGAGGTCCAGACCCTTCTCTGCGATCTTGCGGCGTCGGAACTGAAGTTGGGCATCGTCGAGACCAAAGCGTTCTACCAATGCCTCTTCGTCAGGGGTGCGTTGGAAGCCTGTAGGTACTTTTTCCCTGTAGCCTGGATCAATGAACCAAGGGAGGAACAGCGGATAGTAGCCATTCTTTCCTTGCTCTGCGCCCTTCCAGAACTCATAGAAAGGCCCTGAGACACCATTGGCGGTGCTTTCGATGAAGACCGCAGAGCCTCTAGAGTTAGGGATGGCGTCCAGAAGTCCACTCAGGATGTCGTTGGCGCTGGACTTAGGCCAGAAGGCCAACTCGGACAGGTGAGCAACGTTAATCGTTTCACCACGAGCCACCGAGTCACCACCAGCAGTCGCCACCATGTACCCAGAGTCCAGAACGCCGAACTTGAGTTCTCGCTTGGATGAGTATTTGGTCTGAGGCTTAAGCTCTACAGGAGTGTTGTCGTAGAACCGCTTGGTCATATCGAACAAGGCTGCGGTGCTGTCTGCCTTGTGGGTCATAACGAGGGCTTTTTGAGCCTTACGCTGCGAGACCCACCAGTACATCCAGGCACCAACAGCCGTCGAAAGGCCCATCTGTCGGCCCTTCAGGATGACGATACGAACCTTCCCGTCTGTGCGGAGTTGAGTATCGATAACCTCCAGTAGTCGCTTCTGTGCTTCATTCAGCTTGAGAGGGAGGATTTCGCTCTCTTTGGTCCTGATTTGGAGGGCGACAGGAGCGTAGTAGTTGAAATCCTCCAGGAGCCGCTTTCGTACCTTAAGAGTCTTCGGGTCCATCGGCTTCCTGCGCGGCGAGAGCCTCAAGCAGCGATTCGGCCTTGTGGATCGTTACGTCACTCTTGGACGCGGGCTTGGCTCTGGTATAATCAAGAACGAGCCTACTAGCGGACAGTTTGTGGGCCGTAGAGGTCGCCTTGTTCTTCATAATGGTGAGGGCTTCCAGGAGGGCCGCTTGGGCCATCTGGTCGTCTGGGACAAGTCCTTCGTCAGCCATGATATTAAACATTTTCCTTGCTTGTTTCTCGGCCTCAGCGACCTCAACAGCGTACTCTTTGTAATTCCATCCAGAAGGAACGCCGGTCTTGCGGCCTGTCTTTCCTATCGACTTCTCATGCAACAGTTTGCCAGCACGAGAACGCTGTTTAGGCGTCATGTTCTTCGTGTGGTTCCTGCGCTGTGACCTGCGCTTCTTCCTAAGTTTTTCGATTAGTTCTTTTGGCTGTCTTGGGGGCCGCTTTGTTGCTTCGTCGAGGGACTGTAGAATGAAGTCCGTTAGTTGTTCGGGCTTCCTCTTGGTCGTCGATCCCTTCGGCCTGCCCCTCGGCTTCGGGACCGGCTTCGGCCACCACTTCGGCTTGTTCTTCGATCCCTTCGGTCTCCCGCGCTTCCGTGTTATCAATTCGACGGGAGCTTCTGGATTCTCCATAAAGGCTCCTATTTATAGCGTTTTTGATCGGTGTGATGACGTTGGGACACCCAGAGAATGTTGGGTTAAGCAGTTCGCCCAGTTCAGTGACTATCTGCTTCTTTTCGTCATCTGAGAGGAGCTTAGACAACAAGACGGTTTCGCAGTCCCGCAACAGAGAGACAGCTTCAGTAGCTTTCAGCATAAAATCCTTGGAGGAGGTGGGAGGACCGAAGCCCTCCCGATAGGTGTGTTTACTTCTTGATTTGAGCCAGTAGAGGCTTGAGGAACAGTTCGCCTAGAGCCTTCTGGTCGTCTGGAAGGGACTCAAGGGCCGTCTGTACGACTGCCTCTGCGTCTGCCTTCTTGGATGTGTTGCCTAGCGTCGTCGCTGCTTCTGACAGGAGGGCCTTGGACGGCTCCGGGAGAGCCGCGTGTCCTTGGATGGCAGAGAGCGTCTGAGAGACCCTATTCTGGTTGCCTTGGGCGGTTGCTCTATAAGCCTCCGGGTTGCGGATGCCTGGGTCGCCTATGTCCACCTGTAGAGGCGTCTGGTTTCCCTTGCGGACACCCTCAACGATAGGAGCCTCTATGCCCCCGTCTATTGCCTGCTGCTTAAGGCGTTGGTACGTTCCGTCGTCCTCAAGGAACTTTCGCATCAGAGGGGTTGCGGCACGTCCAAACTTACCCTTCGGGGTGAATGTAGCGTAACCAAGGCGGAGCGCATTAGCATCATCGGCCAGTTCTGGGTGTTTCTCTGCGATGAACTGAAGGGCACGTTTAGCATCTTCTGGCGGGACCCCAAGAGACCTAGAAGCGTAGTTCGCGGTGATTGCCGGGTTGCCTTCGATACCGTTGGCTATGTTCTTGCGTACCAATTCATCTAGAGCATCAGGTGCCTTCGTCTTCGGTAGCTTCGGGGCATCCACAATGTCGGCGTAATGCTGCTTGAAGGCGCGATCGGCTGCCGGTTGTGGCGAAGGTCCTGTCCTATCTTGGACATAACGATAGAGCTTGGCCTTCTTAGCGAGCTTTTCGGCACTGTTGACGCGAGCAGCTTCACCAGCGTCTGCGCTAAAGCCTCTAAGGAGGCGTTTTATGGCAGTGCCTGCACCAGAACCCATGAACGCCCCTGGTACACCACCCGTTATGGCACCGCCCGCTGTAGCAGCGCCCTCAACCACATTAGCCGCTGCACGTCCAAAGCCACCTCTCGGAAGCTCTGGGGTGTAGTCGTAGGCTATCTGGGTCTTCTTGATGCCCTGCTTTAGTGCCTCTTTGGCCGCGGGGTCGGTTACAGGGTCCAGGAGGGCGTCCAGCTTGTCGGGAGTGATAGACCACTTCTGGCCTATGGCTGTCCTGATCGCCGTCTTTTCGCTCTCCTTGATGGGCAGTCGGTTTATCATATTACCGTACTGCTCCATGTAGCCGTCAATAACGTCGTTCACCTGTTTAGCAGTGAACACAGCGCGGCCCTTGGGAGCGTTGGCTGACCTCTTGCCTGCTAGGTCGGCTAAGTCCTGCGCGAACTCAGCGACGTAAGGTGCATCCGGGTCCTTCGCTATCTGGCCAGCCTTAACGTACCGCTTGGCATCCCCTGCCCGCTCTATAGCATCTCCGGTTGCGTCTACGCCTGCCTTGATGCCTTTGGCTGTCTGGACCGGAAGACCCCCAGCAATACCGCCGACGAGCATACCTGCACCTTCAGCCCAAGGGTTTCCGGGGGCCACATCACGAGCAGCTTGTCCGCCTATTCCAGACCCAGCGCCTGCCATCAATTCCTGAGCAACAAAGCGCGTAGGGGTTGCGGTAGAGCCTTGCGTGAGTTGCGCCAGTGCCCTCTTGGCGGCTCCAGAGGTCTTGGTTAGGGTCTTGGCAGCATTGATAGAGATAGGCGCTGTGGACACTAGCCCACCTGCCGCCTGCCCTACGCCGCGTGAGAGAGACGAGAGATACTCTTCGCCCTTCGTTTGGGGCTTGTACTCTTCTTTTACCTGCCCAAAGCCGAGTTTGTGAAGCCCGGAACGGATAGACTCTGAGCCGCCTAAGGGTTTCTCTATGCCCGCACCGAAAGCGTTAAGGCCTGCCGTAACGAGGTCCACAGGGGCACCTAGCGTGTCTGCGATACCTTCGTTGATGGAGCCGCCTACCAAGCCGACCTTACTGGTCTTTGGTTTCTTTTTGGTCTTAGTGACCTCTCCGATCACAGGGGCTGACGCCCACGCAGGCGTACTTTCGCCCACTATAGGAGCGTCTTGCCATCCCATTAGGGTTTCTTCCTTATCTTTCCGTCGGGGCCTATGAAAGTGGCACCGCTTGGCAGAGAGTTAAACTGGGCATCGGATGTAATCTTAGCGACGCCTTTAGACTTCCCGCCACCTGTGACCTGCTTCTCGAACGCCTTCTCATAGTTATCTTTCCAGTTGGTTGTGTACCGGATGTAACTTGTTCCGGGGTCCTTTTGGGCTTTATTGACGTAAGAGTTGAACATCCGAGTAGTTCGGATTGCGTTTGCTTCAAGAACCCCGAGAACCTTGTTGAACGCCTTGGGGTCGGTCGCCATGTTCGGGATAGAGCGACGAATGATCGCACGTTCCATCTCGGTCAACTGGCCTAGACCACGCTGACTCTGGGCTGCGCCTAGCTCAATCTTAGAAAGGAGTGCCTCAGCAAAGTTCTTGCTTGTGAGGTCAACGTCGCCAACGTCCATACCGAACGCCTGCGCAACTTGACGAACGCCGCCCTGCACAACGCCTGCGCCTACCCCTGCTTTGCCGTACTCTTGACGCAACTGCCGGTAGACAGGTAGTGCATCGCTTGCTGCTAGAAAGTTGTCGTAGCCCTTCTCGAACTGCTTCGCGTCGGCCTTCTCAACACTCTTCTCGAAGAACGAGGGCTGATTGCCACGAGATGCAGCGGCAAGATACGCACGTTCCATAGCGCCACTCTGTGCCATCATGGCACGTTCCATAGCAGCCGATTGCTGCATTGCGGCTCGTTCGTTTGCCATAGCGCCTTGGGCCAATATCTGGTCCATACGCTGATCGCCGCGAGCATCCAGCAACGCTTGCTGGCCTTCGAGCTTCTGGTTCGCAAGGCCGGACTGCCAATCCTGGACCGCCTCAACGGGGGCGTAGGACACCTTGCCGGTCATAGGATCGACGGAAGCCTGAATGGCCCCATCAGCAAGGAACTGCGTCTTGGGTTTCCTGCGGTCCTCTTCTTCTCGGAGCGTATCCAGGAAGGCAGAAGCTCCAGCGCCCATGCCCTGCCCGAAAGAGGGGGCTGCGAGCATGTTGGCACCAAAGGCAATGAGGGCCTCTGAAGCGCCTGGGCGGTTGAATAGGCCGGACTTCTGCTCTGTTCCGGTTAGCTTTTGGCCTACACGGTCGTTTGCAAAGGTAGAGGCGCCACTAAAGCCGTTGTTGAGCCTGCGGTCCTCTGGGGAAATAGGGTCCTTATCGCCTCCTCCGAGAATGCCAACACCAGAGAGACCCTTACCGATGAGGTCTAATATACCTGCCATCTATGGGTTCCTTAAAGTGAGATTTTGCCGAAGTTCAGCGAGGATGGAGCCATCGAAGCGAAGTCTACCAAAGGTGAACTCATGGCAGACGTTAAGCCTGCGGAGAGGCCACCTGTAGCACCACCTCCGAGACCTAAGAGACCTCCGCCGCCTCCGAGACCAAAGGCACCTGCGGCCATCGATCCGAGACCCATAGCGACCTGTCCGATACCCGGAGAAGACTTCTGAGTGGTGTTGGTCGTGCCTGTCTGGCCCCAGTTATTCGACCCTACGATACCATAGTAGCGATTGAGGAGGTCAGCGGCCCTCGTGTCGCCTCCCTGCCAAGCCTTGAAGAGAGCATCAAGCTCCCCTTGCTGGTCCTGCTGGTTCATCTGACCGGCTGTGGACTGCTTGGAGAGGTTCTGGTAGGCGAGGTCGCTGGCAAGAGCCGACTGTTGGCCCTGCCTGTCGATCCCTTGGCCGTAAAGCTGCGCTGCGTTGCCTGTTGCGCCTGTGTTGTACTGGCGGGCTGCTTCAGCCATCTGGAGGCCCTGAGAGTAGGCATCGCCGCGCATGGAGGCTGAGATGTCCCCAAAGCGGTCCTGAGCGCCTCTGAGGGCCACTCCTTCCGCAACGCCTGCCCTTGTGGAGTTGACGTTGCCTGTGCCGGTCGCTGCCCTGTCGATAGAGGGAAGTTCGTTCTCGCTTAGGTTGCGGGAGATGTCCCGGCCTACAGCATCAATCTGGTCGTCTAGGTATGGGTTGGCTGCGTACATGCCTGCATTGGCAATGTTCTGCTGCGTAGGGTCGCCTGTAGCCATCCCATAGTAGCTATCGATGGCGCTACCATACTGAGGGGCCATGCCTCCCATCGCCAAGGCGTTCTGGGAGACCCCTGAGGCAAGGTTAGAGCCTGTGCCGGTAGCAAACTGATTGGTCCCCTGCACGGCTTGCTGCGTAAAGGGGTCCATGCCAGCATATATATCTCCCTGATACCAAGGAGTGCCTTGCTGGCTATTGTAGATATTCTGAGCCTCAGCGAACGCATCCTTTACGTAAGGCTGCTGTCCACTCCAAGGCCCCATGTCTGTATTGGTCTTCGTTTTCGTCTTACTGCCGAAGATACCGCCCATGTATTATTCTTTCGTTTTGTATAGGTCAGTTGGGCCGTGCAAGTCGTCGTCGTAGTGATAGACAAACTCGAAACCAAACAATCGTAGGAACTTCTCGTGCTTAGTGTCTCCAGGGGTGTGGAGAGCAAACAATGTGTCGCCGTAGAGGCGCTTGAGAAGGCCCCAGTCTTCTTTTAGCTTCTTGTGTACACTGGGAGACCATCTACTCACACTACAGTGAACAAAGGTCATCCCAGGGACACGCTCGAACTTGATTACGTATTCTGGCGTCTGGACTACCGGGACCTTCCGCACAGAGACAGAAGGAGGCAGGAGCATCTATCGCACCACAAGCCACGCTACGTCTGCCGTAGAAGACCCATTGGACGAATTGATCGTAAAGCCACTGGTAGTCTTCGAGGTCACGTAAAGGGTCTCGTTGACACCGGTGGACAGGAAGACCTCGTAGGTGTCGTCAGGCTCCTCAGGGTACAGGGAGACCGCTACCGTGCCCGAAGACAGAGTAGCGGCCCCCTTGCGGCCTGTGAGGTTGAAGGTCAGAGCCTTCTCTACCTTGTCAAGTTCATCCTCTACGTAGGTCGGAAGGCTTTCCTCTAGGACGGGCCTTGGTGCCCTAATGTAGTTGATGTACTCGTTCATGGTTTAGAAGACTCTTGTGAAGCGCATTCCTGAGAACAGTGCGCCTCTGATGGGACCTTTAAGTGTGACAGGAGAGGAAGGAGCGGTGACGGTCCACACAAAGCTGTCTGCTACAGAGCCGTCCGCGTTCGTTGACGTCACTTCAGAAGCGAACGGGCTGGATGCGGCAGCACCTACGGAGATTGTGCCTCCTATGACGCCCGAGACACTGTTGATGCTCAAGCCAGTTGGAAGGCTGGTAGCCGAGTAGCTCGTAGCCCCTGTGAAATTACCAGACACATCAAGGCTGATAACATCGCTCTCATCGCTAGACTGGTCAGAGATCGGAGTGGCAACAACCGGAGGCGTCGGATCGTCAGCCTGAATGCCAACCGTCGTGTCGGTTGCCTGTAGGATAGATCGGAAGGCCGTACGGAACTCGCTTGTAGTGTTCGAGCCATCGTCGGTTAGGGCATAGCCCCACCAGTTTCCTGAAGGCCCCTGATCGCGAGCGAACGTCCCTTCCAGGACAGTGCCCGGATCGGTTGCCGAGTCCCAATCGATGATGACATTGCCGTAGTCGCTGGCGACGTTGGGAGCGGTGGCTGTGGCAGCAAACTCGGATACGTTGTAGCGGGCGCGGACATTACCATCCGCCCCTAGCGCCCGGATAAGCTGAACGGACGGCCCAGACCCTGCCGACATGCCGGAGGGCTTGGCGAAGGTGTTATATTCGACGTGCGCGAAGCCGTCGCCTATCTGGATGCCGTATGCGCCAAGAAAGCCGAGCGCATTGTTGTTGAACGACACATGGACCGGGCAGTTCCTGCCTGAGTTGCTGTCGATGAACAGGCTTCGCGTCGAGCCGTAGCCGGTCGTATTGCCATCAGTAGCGTTGTTCAGGTCATTGTCTTCAACAACGATGTACATGTCGCTGGCGGTCGTATAATCCGCCACGTGGGTCCAGACGACAGTGCCGTCCGTGATGCCAGTCTCACCCTGCGTGGTGCGCATCGGGCCAGTGCCGCTGGCTTCTGTCGTGCCCGCCGTTGTGCACTCATAAATAGCAGGCGTGGGTGCCAGCATGTTGAGGGTTTTGGCACCGACGCTATACGCCTCGCCGGGGTCCCAAAGCGCGTTGGTGCCGAACGCCCTTATCTGAATGAAATCCGGGTGGATGCCGTTCGAATAGGCGGTGTCCCGCAGTTCATTCCGCAGCGTGTTCCCGACGATCCAGACATAGCAATTATCGTCGGCGAATACCCCTTGGGTCGAACCCTCGTTGAGTGCGTTGTTGATCGCGATGCAGTCGGCTAGACCGCGCTGGAGATCGTTCTCGGTTATGACCAGCTTGCGGACGCCGTTCGCCGCCACAGGGTTGCCGGTGCCATCGCAGGTATTGCCGTGGAAGTAGATGCTTTCGCCGTGTCCACAGGCGATGAATGCCGGGCCGTAACCAGCGATAATGGCAGCGTCGGTTGAGCCTCCTGTTGCGAACCCTTTACCTATCCGGTTGCCCGTGAAGGCGGCCTTGTTGAAGCGACCCGTACTGTTGATGCCCGTTGCGCCGGGATCGATGAACCGCCAGATGTAATATGCCTGATCTCCAGACATGCGGAGGTTTCGGACATGGAGGCCATGAACGTACAGATTGCCGTTGGCGAATGAGACGTTGAAGTCTGGATCATGGCCCGGATAAGGCTCTATCAACAGCCCACCGCCCGTCCCATAGGACCGGCTGAATGAATAGATGCCGCTGTAAGTCCCGTCCTGGACCTGAATGCGGTCCCAGCCGGTGCGATCATCGGTGTTGATGGAGGCAAGAGCAGCCGAGAACGAGGTGTTGTCAGTGACGATGAAGTTATTAGCTATCGTCTCGCCATCATAGCCGGTCCATATGTCGGCAACCGTGTCCGCCAACGGTTGCCGGTTGAGCCAGTTCTGGGTGGTGATCCTGCCTTGCCAGCCTGTCGTATTGCGCCCTTCGGACGAAATGACGTTACAGGTGAAATCAGTGGTGTAGGGGCTTCCACTGTACCCTGCATCGGTCTGGACAACCGAGAGCGAGCGCGAGCCTGCCAGCGCGTCGGGGAGTGATGTGGCGTTGTGAACGAGCCACAAGTCACCGCTGATGTCGACGACATCGAAGTAGGACGAAAGATCACCAGTGAGCGCGATGGAACTGGTTGTAACTGCGCCTGCCGGGCAAGTGAGCTTGAACGCACGGGTGCCTTCCGGCTGTTGCGTCCAGACCGCTTTCGGGTCTGCATCAGGATCGCCAAGGTCGTCCGTCAGAACCGCTGCACCAAGCGGCGTCAGGTCCACCAGCATGAAGCCGATATGGCTCAAGCGCCATTGGCCGTACGACGAACCGGCTTTGATCGTGATGAAGCCCTGCGTGACCGTGACATCGATCTCTGCCGGCGTCGTCTCAAAGTCTGCGCGGGACTGAATGACAGTATCGATGCCCATCACGCTGGCACCGTCGATAGACACGCCGGTCGCCTGCTCGGCAAGGGTGATCGTCGTCCCGTCGCGGACCATGAAGCTATTGGTCGAAGTTACGGCGATGCCGCCGATGGCCAGCCAGAGCTTGTAGTTCCCATTGGGGAGATCGATCCGAAAATAGGTGACGGAGCTGTTAACGAAGACCTGCCCTGCCGTTCTTGGATAGGTCGTATTCCTGTCCGCGTCTGAAGCGGTGAGGTTTGCAGACCAGCCGTGGTCAGGGCAGACGGTCGTACCGCCCGCGAACGCAACACCGCTGACCGGGTAAACCGTGCCATTGGCAAAGGCTATGTTCGTCGGATCGGTGACATAGCCGGAGTTTGCACGAAGGCTGATGCCGTAGCGGACGCCAGGGGTCAAAGACATCTAGCCGTCCCTTTAGTTGTCTGAGTAGCCGTGGATGACGAGAGTATCCCCGGTGCCTGTGTCTCTGATGTATTGAGCGCGAACCGGCTCCTGAACGAGCGCACCCGCTGGAATCGTCAGGGACACATCGGCACCGTCGCCAATCGCTCGAAGGGCAACAGTTCCTGCCGTGGCCTCAGGGTTCCAGATGCGGAGACCCTTAACGCCTTTGGTAATCTCGTTGGTGTCGTGAGGGGTGATAAGGAATATAGAAGAACTAGCCGCATCCATATCGGTGCGGCGTTCCCTCTGATAAGGGTCCTGCATGGTGATGTTTCTTGTTTCTTATTATTAGCCGCGTCTGCCGCGTAGGGTTACTTTGATATCGAAGCCACTAAGGGCGAAGTCGGTAGAGCCTGTATGGAGCATCCGATACGCGAGGTATCTTCCGGTCTCTCTGACATCGATTTTATTGTCTGTGGTGGGCGTATAGGTCGTGTAGTCGCTCCAGTTAGGCTCTTGGCCGACTATCGAGGACCCTCCGAAGCCGAACGATGTCCCTGAAGGGAGTTCGGAGACGGAGTGCTGTGGATAGATGGCATGGAGAGCCTTGTAGAGCGTCAGATTGGCCCCTACTTCGTCAAGATCGATGCCTACACGCTCGATATACGCGTCCTTGAGGGCTTCAGTCTCGATAGGAGCCACAAGACGGCCACCTGTAATCAGGTCAAACCCGTACAGGCGGTTCTTTGTGAGACCCTGGGTAGTGTCGAGAGGCCCTGTGAACAGCGTCAGAAGTCCTTTGTCGTCCTCTGCGCCTGACCATGTGCCTCCCATGTCCTCCCAGCTTACATCATCGATGCTCGTCCAGGTATCGCCTGTCTCAAGAGACCCCAAGCAACTGCCGGTGACGTTAGCGAGGTCAACAAAAGACCCAATTCCGCGCCTGTAATTGTAGACGTAAGCGCGATTGCAGCCTCCTGAGGGATTCGAGAAGCCAACTTGGGCGTCGTCAGAGGCGTAGCAGAAGTAGATTTCATTGAGGACCGGGTTATGGGTGACAAAGGCATACTTGGTGAGGTCTGACCTGAGGCCCTCAAAGATGAAGTCCTTGTTGGCACCATGTACGATAGACTTCTTGGTGGCCCCATCGTGCATGTAGATGTCGTTACGGTCAAAGACGTAGTGGACACCATCAATCTGCACGACACAGTTCTGGTTTATGATCCCTGCATTATCGAACAGCTTGCGGAACCTGAAGATCAATGAGCCACCAATGTAGTCCATAGCCCAGGATTCGGTTGCCCCATAGAGGATGAAGCTGTCCCTGAGAGTAAGACCATCGATTAGCTGGTCCCTCATCTCATTCAGGATGTTCTCGCCTGCACTGTTGGTTGTCGAGGTCTCATCCCATGAAGCGGGGGGCGCACCATAGCCGGTTATATCCGACCACTTTACCATCGTAGGGTAGCTGGTGGCCCCTTTCGTGACATTCAGAGCCACAAGGAAGTCTTTGTATGAACGGAGAGACCCGCAACGCCACCCGCTGTCCCAATCGCTGTCCGTGAGGGGCTTGAAGATCGTGTCAGAGGGGGTCTTGTAGTAGGGTATATGGGTAGAGCGATTGAGGTACGCTACAGCCCCAAGGAAGGTATCGGTGAAGGGTTCGGTGCTTGAGACCCCTACGATGCCTGTAGGCGATACGTCGCTTTCGGTGGCCCCCGAGTAACTAGCGACCTCTGAGAAGTCGTTATTGGGGACAACCATCGTGTAGTAGCCGCCAGTGGACACCGGGGGTATGGCGAACATGTGCCTGGGATAGAAGGTATCCGAGAACTCATGGACACGCCTGAAGACAGGTGCCCGGCTGACCTTACCGTTCTCGAAGCGAACATTTACGCCTCCAGAGAAGGCATTGGGCGGGAGGTCATAGGGGTTTATGTCTGAGATGATCCCAGCGCCCCCCAGCCCACGGACGGGAAGTATCTGGGTATTCAATGTTAGTAGTCCACAGTGTCTAGAAGAGTACCAAGGCCAGCAAGACCACAAGAGGAGGAACGACACCTGAGAACCAGTCGCGCTTGTCGTCCTTGGTCCTGAGGGCATGTAGAGGGTTCAAGTCTGCCCAAGGTCTACCGGGGGCCTCAGGATGCTTCGCTGAGAACTCCCCGGCCTCCTTGGCGATGAACCAGAGAGAGCCTAGCAGGAGACCTAATGGAGACCCTGTAAGGAAGACCATTACACCACCCAAGGCGAGGCTTAAGGCCGCGTGGGCCGCGTAGTTTCCAAGGGAACCGTTGAGAGGCATTTAGACCTTCATGATGTAGTAAAGTGCCAAGTACGGCTGGATTGTGGACACAGTGGTCGAGTGCGTATGGTCACTTGCAGTCGTGGTGGTCAGGGTGTGGTTATGGGACCCATCGCTACTGATCGAGTGTGTATGACCCTCACCGCCCCCTACAGTGGATGTGTAGCCCTGATAGGCACCTGCGCCACTGTCGAGGTTGAGGCGAGATGAGCCACCGCCTGACGATAGAGACCCATAGCCAAAGTTCGTGGTCTCACCAGAAGCAACACCGTTACCATGCTTGTGGGCTGGCATCTGGGCTTCGGTAAGGGCTGTCGAGCCTGTAGCGCCTGAGTGGCTATGGGACCCATCAGTGCTTGTAAGGGCGGTATGGCTATGGGACCCTGCGGCACTTGAGGTAGCGGCAGAGGTCGTTGCGCCCCCTGTGGTACCCTGGGTGTACGATGATCCGGCACCAATAGCCACGCGATCCCGGAGGTCGGGTACAGTGATCGTGCCGCTGCCATCGGACTTGTTGACCGTGGAACCATCGCAGATAGACCAGCCAGAAGGGACCGCCCCACTAGACCCATACCAGAGGCTTATGACGCCTACAGGGATCGTAGCGAGACTTGAGAGTTCCTCATCGGTGGAAGAGACGGGACCATTGATGTTGGGGAAGGTAGCCTTGAGGGCAGCCTTAATGAGTCGAATGTGGTCATCACCCTGTCTTAAGCCGTCTGTGGCGGCAGGATTGGAAGACACAAGATCAGAGATATAGGTAGCAGATTCTAGGGCCATCTAAAGTTTCTTATGGTTGGGGTCATAGAAAAGGAGGAAGACCCATATATGGAGAGCTAAAGGAGAGCTTAAGTTAATCTAATGATACGATATGAGATACACTGGAAGTCTCTTATAGGTTTACATATCGAGACATTAGAGTGCTTAAGTCTTACTATAAGATATAACTATAATATATCACTTCTAGTAAACTTAAGGAGAACTAAAGAGAACTGTAGTGTCTATAGTGTCTATAGATACTATATGCCCCCTATAGTCCCCCATAGAGGCTTGTCGCTCGGTCAGGTGTCTGGAGAGGTCTTGGAGGTGTCTGGAGGGGGCTTGGGAATTATGTTTAGATCTTTAAGTAGCCCTTTTAGAACATCCCTTTGTTTTCAATACGTTACAGGGAGGCATCTGGAGTGTCTTTTCGAGGCTAAATGGGACCCATCGAGAGACATTAAATGGCATTATTTTTCCTGGGTATCTCTCGACACTCTCGCCACTCTGAAGAGTCGAACTAACAACAACAACAGGCGCTTTAGGCTCGCTTTTTGAAACGCCAATTCAGTCCGATCCAGGGTACCAAAATGCTAGGAAATGGTACCTAAATTGTCTTGTAACTGGATCATAGAACCACACGAGAACGTAACGTTGTCAGTAAGTTAGCTGTCGAGTGGGGTATGCCTGGTGGGGTAGCAGAGGACATGCGCTTACCATTTAGGCATATGTAATTTCGGTTACATCTGGAGGGACATTGGACATTTTCGACAGGTCCGCAAAATAAAAATAGTGTGACATTTATGCAACAGAAAAGGGCAGACGTGATAGCCTGCCCCATGTTCTCGTATGTCCTCTCAAGCCTCTAAACGCCACCTAACGACCTTATAGCACCCCCAGACCACTAACGCCACAATCGCCACTGGAGCAAGCAATAGGCCGCACAGGAGAGCCTTAAGCAATGCATCTTCCATATCGTTGGGGTTCATGCTGCTTTCCTCTCTTTTGTTGCCCAGTAATCAATATATTTCATTGCGTAGGCTTTAAGATACTCCTCATTGCCGTTGTTCAATGCCTCAATTGCCTCTTGAATATCCTCAGGCAGCGTCCATCCTTTAGGTTTCTTGTGCCTGGTAGCATGGCTGTTATACCAAGCTACGTAGGCTTCTTTAGCCCTAGCGATATTGATTGTTTGGACGCGGGTGTAAACAACGGACGCTCCCGGCCACATTGGTAGATTATTCATTGGTCTGCCCTCACCTTATCCAGTATGTTTCGCCGTCAAAGTCTAGCGATGTATAATCTTTCTGAACGTTCTTCGCGGTCGCTTCCCAATCGATCTCAATCCATGACGGGAAGTCTTTAGGAATGTAACCACATTCTTCTAATAGCTCTCTGGTGTACTCCTCAAAATAATCTTCATGGACCAACGTCGCCCCATACTGCCAATCGTCACAATAGGGCTCGCCTTGTTCCGCTAGCTTCTCAAGGGCTGTTAGTTCCTCTTGTAGCTCCTCCAGGTCATCACCTGCATCGTCTAGCAGGTCTTTAATCTCTCCTATCCGGTCAATAATATCTCGGCTGTCAATAATGCTGTCTGTGTTTGTTATGGATTGTCTCATCTCTCATACTCTCTCAAATTGGATAGTGATTAGATACAGTTATGGCAGGCTTTTGATTGCCTCAGTTACCAATGCATCTAATTGTTCTTCAGTCATGCTAGCGAACACATCAGCGTCTATTGTTCGCTTGAATGTCCCCACAGTTTGATTTGGATTAGACCCGTGGCACCTAAGCCAGCTTATATGGTCTCGGCCATAGTTTAGGTCTGTGTTCAGGTATGCATCTAGGTAGACTTCAAGCTTTCCAGTTTCATTCTGTGGATCACCTGGAGCAAGGAACATGACTCTAGCTTTCCAAAAGTAGCAGCTATCATCACCCTGCCAGCTTTCCATTTCATATTCTTGTGCTTGTTCCTCTAGTTCCTGCCCATGTTCACCTAAGACACACTCGAGGAACGGAGGCCTATCAGGGTATTGCTGTTTCCATGTATCAGCGATCAAATCAGTTTCGTTATCTATTATCTTCTGGATAGGCTCAGGTGCGCTCCCGCTTCCCCAGGCATGGCTAAGGCTAGCAGGTAAGCAAACTTCATATCCACCGCTAGTCCACGGAATGAACCCGTCCCTTGCTTCCGTCTCTATCTCCTCAACACGCTTATGGGGTTCATACTCAAATATAGCGTCATCATAGGAGCCTAGTGCCTCAGCCATGGAATGTATCCAATGTTCGGCGCTAGACTGTAGTGCTATTGATACACAGTCCATTGTCTTATCCTTCCACCAGTTGACTATCGGGACCACAGACAAACACCAAGCTAACCTTGCACAACTGACGTGCTTTCTGTGCATGTAGTGTCGCAAGTTCCTTAGTTCTGAATGTGACCTTGGCACGTTGGCCACTCGGTGCGTCTACTATTACTGACCACATTGTAAACCATCTCATTCTGTAACGCCTTAGCTCAAACTAAGAGCGTGATATAAATCAATATAGGCAAGCTAATGGTAAGGAATACAGTCTCGGATAGAGGCATAGGGCCTTCCCTGTATGCTTGCTTTATCTTGTGTAGGGCCTGTTTCATTACTTTCTAATCCCTCTAGCTAATATCCCGATAACGATAGCTGCCAGCATTGCTAAGGCAACGAACGGGGCGAGTAGTATGCGAACCATTTGTTTCCTTTCGTTCAATCTCAATATGGCGACAGTCCCACATATGAAACCCCTGGTCAACAATAAAAATGCACCCAGGGGACACAGTATGCCTCTATTCGCCTCTATAATGCACCGCAGGCGCGTGATGTGTACTAGATGCCACCCATGTAGCCAAAAGTTACCGACGCCTCTCTACGGGCATCCTAGGGCAATCTAGAGGCATATGCCACTTAGGCGGAAAAGGTCCACGATTGCCATCAATCAGGATTTATCTCAGGCCTTACTATCAAATGATTTACCAAATCCAAAAACACAGAGCCACAAGCACCATAAGATGCGAGTAGCTCTGCGTAGGAGTCTAGGTGATGTCGATAGTGACCACGGGCCTTGCTGTAGCAAGCCTGTCAGCAAGCACGTTGGCGCTATAGCCTGCCACTTGCTGTATTGTTGCTATCCATCCATTTAGGGTATTAAGGCCTCTGCCTCCGGACATTTTAGTCCACTGAACGACATTCTTGAGCTTAATCTGGATGACAGAGTGAGCATAGTCGCTAGGGAGAACAAGAGTCTCAATGATAGCTTCAGTTACATCTCGCAGTTCTTTAGTGTCTTTTATCTGCGAGAGATCTATGGTTGCTATAGCGTACCCATCAGGGTCGTAGGTAACTTTAGTTGTGTCAGTCATTTCTTTATGGGTTGGCCTTAAAGAAGGCGTTGGCCCATCCTGGAGGTGTTGCGGATCGTAGTCGTGCGCGTTCGGGACCCGGAGGGAGCTTCCACATCTTAGAGCCTTCTGAGGGATGCACCCACGCCTTCTCAGGGATATTGAAGCGGCCCCATATCAAGGTTTTCTTGGTGTAAGGATCGCCGTAGTCGTTAGGGTGAAAGGTATGGAGAGGATCGCCGTAGTATGTCCTGAGCCTGCCTACAGGGTTCTCCAAGGCCCACCATGCAGGCTTATGAAGAAGAACTATACGGCAACAAGCATCAGCTACAGACAATGCCTCCAGTAGGGCTTGCTCACCCTTGGCTTCCCACCAGCGGGCACCTGAGCCGCTCAAGTGAGTACAAGGGGGAGCGGCCAGTATCCCATGCACCTTACGCTTCTTGAGATGCTCAAAGAGCCTTACGTCCCCGGTCCCCGGATCGTCCGGTAGCCATTCCTGAGGGTCCACAATCAGGACCTCATATTCATCAGGACATTCAGCGTAGGGCTTAGACCACGATCCCGTACCTCCACAGAGGTCTAGGATCAATTTCTTCATATATTAGTTCTGGGCGCTATCCATCGCTACCATTCGCTTCCCAAAGAACTCTACCTTCTCAGCGTCATAGATGAGGCTGTTCCCAGGCTTACCTTTGCCCATGCGGTTGGCTGCATGTCTCCACACGGCCTTGAAGACATTACCTTCAGCGAAGTTCATCTGGAGGGCTTCGATGATGTCGTTGCATTCGGCTGTGTAAGTCTCACGCTCTCCGGTAGGGTTGGAGACATGGACCTTGTAGTAGTCTGAGGAATAGCCGGTGAGCATCTCCGGTCCGTAGTTATACAGTGTATCAACTAGACCCGCTGTAAGTTCTCGATAGGCTATGATGTCGCTGATATTATCCTCGTGCGTCCACCTCCAGGTTTCGGCAGGATAACCATTTAGATCAATTTCGCCGTCCCTGAACTTAACTACGACTGGAGTTTCTCGAGGAAGGTCAGGACCAGATGGATTAGAGCCGTCCCACTTATGCCACGGCACTCTTGAGCACTCCAAGCAACTCAAAGATCATGTCCTTGCTCAAGACCACTACAGCCTCCTCATTGCCGTCATACTGGGTCAATGCGAGGGCATCAGGGCCAAGGAGTTCAACAGCCGTCGCACCATACTGGGTGTCAGTGATAGAGACTGAAGCAGAGCCGGTAACAGGTGGAAGAGGCTCTTCGAAGGCTACGAACGGCTCCGAGTTGCCGAGGAAGTCGTTAATTTCACCGAAAATGAAGTTGCTATAAGGGTAATCGTGATTAGGCATATATTAGGTCCTTAAGATTAGGTGGTTGGTAGTGTGGCCCTTTAAGGACCTTTCCTCGCCCATCGCGGGCTACCCGCTTGGAGAGGGGATCAATCTTGCTCATGTTGCTTTCGTGGACCCGTTGAAACCCTAGTTCCAGGTCGAGACCAAGGGACACGGCAGTACCGCTTATTACGTACTGCACGTCAGCAAGTTCTTTGAGTATTCTTTCGGCTGCGTTTCGAGACGGAAGTGTATCTAATGTAGCCGCAGTTTCCAGTTCCTCCATTAGCTCATGGAACTCTTCCCTTATCAACCTTACTCGGTGATTAAGGAGCGTGGTGGTCCATTTGTTACGAGGGATGTCCACCGCATCATTCGTTGCGATATGGAACTGAGATACAAGGTCTTCCCTGGTTAACGCGGTGATGTCTGAGATGGTGTCCAAAGCCTCACTTGCTTCCTTTCGCTGTCCCAATCGCCGAATCGCAGGATACGCGCGAGTCGGGCTTGTAGGACAGCATGTTCTTCATCTGTTCCTGCCTTGAGAAACGCCTGTCTGACATTTTCCCACATGGACCCAGGCTTCGAGAGGATCGCTTCAGCCTTCACAGCGCCTATCCCCGGACAGCCCTTATAGCCGTCTGCCGAGTCCCCTGTGAGGGTCTGGAGCATCCAATAGCGGTCTGCCTGGGCTTCAGTGATCTCAAGCATCTCGCCGTTGCGCCAGAGGCTACAAGGGATGGTCTGCATGTCCTTATCTTCGGAGACGATGCAGCGGCCCTTGCCTCTCTGGGGATCGGTCGCGAGGATGCCCATGTAGTCGTCAGCTTCCAACATGTCGTTGGCTTTGACCCTCTCAGGGCCATACTCTTCATAGAGCCAATCCTTGAGGGCCTTGAAGCCTAGAGGCTTGCGTACACCCTTGCGGTTGCTCTTGTAGGTAGGATCGAGGTCATATCGGTAGTTCTTGGACCCGGACAGGATGATGACGATATCCTTCGAGCCTATGTCTGAGATGTATTTATCTATCTGACTCTTGAAGGAATCTTTGGCTTGTGTTAGGTTGGTTGAAAGGACCCATGTGTCGTCGCCCCAGTCGCACTCAAACTCTGAGGAGGCTGCGGAACGATAGAGGCAGAGGTCCCCATCGATTAGGAGTTGCATTGAAATGTTGTACGTCCTGAAGGAAATCGTTTGGTACGGATTCCTGCTTGGTATGGGCTTATGGGTCGTATCGATTTTTATCGGTATGCTCAGGAACTAACTACCGGATGATACGATAGTACATGGAGTCCACGATCCGCGAGGCAAGGGTAAACCCGATACCGAACGCGAACCCTGAGAGCATGATGAAGCTGAAGGGCAATACGTCGCTAACTGACATTGATTGAATCCTTAGGCCCCAGTGCCTGCCAAGACACAGGGAAGTGTGTTGCGAGGGCCTGAGAGATATCCTCCGCTACCCATCGCGTCTCTCGCTGTGCCGATGGGTGCAGGCGCTCCTTACAGACACGAGAGAAGGCGTAGAGGCTTCCACTCCATATCCATTCGGTCATAGTAGATTGAGGGAGAACCATACGGGCTTGCTCTGGACATACTCCCTGCTCCAATAGGCCATTATAGTTTGCTAGAGGAACACCAATCAGAGCATCTAGAAACATGTCTTCGTATGTGAGATCGACGGACACGACTTCATCGCTACTGCCTTGCTTCTTGTCCTCAGCCTTCTTTCGCCACTCTCGCGGCACATAGAACTCAGGCTCACTATCGACATAGCGACGTGAGACTTCATTCCACGATAGGCCAACTTGGTGTTTCTGAAGCTGTCTTGCGACAAAGATTGGAGCCTTGACGCGGAACTTCAGGAACGCATGAGCGAAAGGCGACCAATGGCCTTCTTTGGCTAGGTAGTGGATGAGCTTCTGGTCTCGCGCCGAGAGAACCACATGACTAGGTTCAACCGGGTCATTGTCAGATACCCAATCGCTCTCCTTATCAAAGCTAACCCTGGCTGCATTGACTACAGAGAGGTCAGTACCCATCGTTTCTAGGAGTGTCGCTCCGTATTCATTGGTAGTCTTCATTCATCCCCCATAGCCCCAAGGTACTCGATCTCATCAGCGCGTCCTGCATCAAGGAGGTACTTCTCGCGTTCCTTAAGGTTCATTCTTCGGGGGAGGACCCAGCCAGCCATTTCAGCGATGGCCTCTAAGATGCGGGAAACGCCGTAGCTATCCGTTCCGCCCACATAAGTTCCCGCATCCATGTCTTCGTTGACTTGGGCTTCGCGGTAAAGGTCCACGATTCTAACAGGGGCAATTGTCATCATAATTCTCCAGTATCTCTAGTCCCTTAACTGTCACTCGCCACTCCCGGCCCCATACGTCTTTCCCTTGTTTCAAGGTGATAAACCCTAGACACGCCAAGATGCCTATGTCCTCGACATGTTCTCGTGCGAAGTCTGATCGGGTCTTGCAGGGGGTCAGGTAGATGGCTTGGAGAGCTTCTTTAAGGCCTTGTGATTGCAATATCTCTTTAGCCATTTAATCGTTTCATAGGCAGATGATGTTTCACTATGGCCTCGCTTCTCGAACACTCTTCTGACGCGCTCTAGGTGACGTAAAGGGACCTCTACGCCTGCACAGCGCATCCACTCGGTATAACGCCCATCTTTGTAAGCTGTCCCTCCGGTCGTTATTGAGGTGTCATAGATAGTCTTATGCGTAGTAGATCGGGAGGTCACTGTACTCTTCCATGAAGGCTTTAGCCTCTTCAAGAGTTGCGAAGAATTCCCAAGTCCTCCAGCCATAATATCCGCCAATCCCCTCCGAGTAGGAATGATATCCCCATCGGCTAACTACGAAAGGCTTGTCATCATCTGACACACAGGCATCGATCTTGAACTTAGGGTGGCGTTGTGCGTCTTCCTCAGCATCTTTTGGTGTTGGAGGCACGCGCTTCAGTTTATCCATTAGTGACATTCTGCCCAATTCCTTCCAATCTTAAACTCAACATCAAGCGGACAGTTGAACCCATAAGGCTCCCCTGCCATGCGCCCCGTATCTACGGCTGTCTTGGAGACAATCTCGATGAGCTTCGGGTCGTCCTTTACGGCTACTTGGGCTTCATCGTGTGACCATGAGAGGAACACAAAGTCCCCATCCCAGCCATACTTTAGACCCTGAGCTACAAGGGCGTCCTCATAATCAGCGATCCATTGCTTGCAGATGATAGCTCCGGAGTTCTGGAGCCGCGTATTGAGCGCCGCGTGTTCACTCCTTACAGGGAGCTTGCGGCCATCAATACCCTTAATCCAGCCTCTCCTGGCAGCCGTCTTGACTGCGTTGATTAGCTTGTTGAGGGCCGGGGTTTTCTTCAGGAAGGCATCACGTAGCTGCCTGCCCTTCCCTGCGCCCCCATTGGCTATCGATCCGATCTTCTCCGGGCCTGCCCCGTAGAGGAAGGCGTAGATGAATGTCTTCGCTTGGTCTCTGGTAGTTAAGCCTGCTGCCTGTTGATTGGCCGTATGGACATCGCCTGTGGTGACGATCTTTCCATACGCTCCTCCATCGAAGGATGCCATGTCGGAAGCGAGGCACCTTAGTTCCAAGCCTGACTGATCGGCACCGATTTGGACCCACCCTGAAGGCACATGGAATAGTTCACGACACTCCCGTCCGAAAGGACTTGATATACGCGGGACCTGTGAGATGTTTGGCTTTGAGTGCGTTGCGCGGCCTGTGACAGCCCCATTGGTGTTGTAACGTGCATGGATTTTCCCGTTCTTCTGGACCTTGAGCCACGCTTCGTTGCCTTCAGCTATCTGTCCGATACGCTTCTCAATCAGGAAGTATCGTGCGAGCTTCTTGGCCTCTGGGTATGGCAGGGAATTGAGGACCTCATCATCGATCTTGGGGGACCCAGGCTGTATCCATGTGCCGTCTTCATCCTTGATACGCTCTTGGGTGAAGACCTTGGGTTCCCATCCGTACTTGTCGATCAGCCGGTCAGCGATGTGCTTCCTAGAGGCCGGGTTGAACTCATGTTCCTTCCAGCGTTCTACTGGCTCACCTTTGACGTAGCCTTTGGTCTTGTTGTCTCTGGCAGGCACAAAATCAGGGAGACGTACCTTCCAGTTAGGGAATAGGCCGACTAGCTCGCGCCTTAAGCCTTCCCTCTCGTTAGAAAGTTGGGCATATAATTCTGACGCCTTATGGACATCAAAAGGAAACCCATTCCTCTCCATCTGAGCACATAGCCAAGCTACGCGATGCTCAAGGACGATGGACTGCTCAGAGGGCTGTTGAGCCATGAGCTTCTTGTAGAGGTCGTAGGTAACTTCAGCGTCTTGGAGCATGTAAGAGAACATGTCTTCGCTGAAAGTCTCCCATCCGCCCTTATAGTCGCCCTTGAAGTTGCCTAGCCGCTGTCCCCAAGCCTTCAGGCTGTGGGCACCTATTAGATTACCGTCGAAACGAGGAGGGACATGAGAAATCCCGTCAGGATAAGTAGTAGAGCATCCGAGGTCTGTTTTGGCATAAGGTTTCCACCTTTCGTATCTCTTGAAGTCTGATTGCTTGATATCTGGATAGACCAGCCTGCCTAAGATGAGAGTATCGCGCACCTGAGATGCAGGATAATCCCAACCATGTAGCTTCTTAAGGACCTCATGATCATAAGAAATCCAGTTGTGGCCTACGATCAACTCAGCCTTAGAAGCTATATCCAGGTACTTATCGATCTCATGTGGTCTGAAGCCTCGCACTTCGCCCGTATCAATGTCTTTCAGTACCGCACAGTGTATCTTAGTGACTTGATCTAGGAGGCCATCAGTTTCTAGGTCGCTTATGTATCGAGCCACTGGGCCTCCTTAGACTTGAACATGAGGCCCCGAGGAGCGCATGGTTCCCCCGGTTCTCTCGCCTCTTTGGTGGGGAGATTCGTGAGGCCACAGCGCCGGTCTTCTTGCCTGTAGTGGGTGCATTCCTGGCAGGGCTTGGGTGTGCCTTCGATACCCTTAAGAGGAATGAAGCGCCTAAGGACCCGCTGCTCCTCCTGCCATCTCTGGATAAGGAGAGCCGATCCGACGTTGTGGGGGTTCTTAGGGCCTAGCTTGGCTTGTTCTTCCCATATCCAGGCACTTCGGTCCCATAGGGCCTTAATGATTTCCGATGGGGGCTGCTTGCTCCAGAACTCAACGTCTATACTGATTTTAGGCGCAGATGTGCCTGGGCCAATAGCGCCCATAGAAACGTCTCCTTATTAGAACTCGCTTTCAGTGAGCCTGCCGGTCTCCCGGTCGTATCTTAAGGTAGCCGCATGGCCTCGTTCGCCAGTCAGCCGGTTCTTGGCTACCCCCACCTCCACAGTGTCTCCTGTAGGATCGTCAGAGGGCTTTTCGACCGTGAAGATCATGTCGGATAGTTGTGCGATGGCGTGAGAGCCTCGAAGCTGCTTCAGGCGAACCTTGGCTCCATCCTCGTGCCCTTTGTCTCCATCAGGCCGCGTAAGGTGGCTAATGACGTACATTCCGATCCCGGTCTCTTCGACAAGGGTACGGAGCTTGGTCATTGTCATGTCGATCAGCTTGCGCTCATCGGTGCTTTCGGTTCCGCTTATGAGGATCGAGAGGTGGTCAAGGATAACCCAACGACACCCGCAGACCTTCGCCAGATAGCGGATACGGTTGATGATGTTGTCTACATCGGTAGAGCCAAAGTGGTTGAACAGATAAAGCTCACGCCCATTGCCGAAGAGTTCTTCCTTGGCATTCGCTAGGTCGCTTGGGGTGACTTGTGACTGATCTACAACAAGGTTCTTGGAGAGGTGGAGGCCAACGATAGACCTTAGGGTCCGTCTGTTGTTCTCTTCCAGCATGAGCATCCCAACGGTCTGCTTGTGGTGCTGGTGGAGGTGATAGGCGATCTCTCGTGCGAGGGTAGACTTACCAATCCCTGAGCCTGCCGTGATGACGACTAGCTCACCCTGTCGGGCACCTAGCGTCAGCCGATTCAGGCCATCCCAGGGGTACGGTAAGCCCCTCTCGTCTTCCCCTAGGATATCATCGAAGACATCAAGGGCCGTGACGATACCATCAGGTCTGTAAGCCTTAGCGTTCCAGAAGGCTTGAGTAATGGCACCCGGCTTACCGTCGGCCAAGGCCTCATTGGCATCCTTGTAGGGAGCAATGTCGGCAATTAGCACTTTGTCAGGCGGGAGCATCTCAGCGCAGCGCATGGCTGCTTCTCGTCCCGGTTCGTCACTATCGAACATGAGGACGATCTTCTGGAACTCACAGAGCCAATCATAATTCTCTTTGACTGACTTGTGGGCACCTTGGGCACCGTTAGGCAGGCTTACGACAGGATATTTGTGACCTTGGGCCTGAGAGACCGATAGAGCATCCAGTTCACCTTCAGTGATGATGATGGAGCGCCTATCGTTAGGCCACAGCCACATCCCATAGAGAGGGAGCTTAGTGCCCTTATCCTTCAGAACCGGGAAGTCCTTTGCCCCTGTACGGAGCTTCTGGGCTACAAGAGTTCGGGCTGTGTCTCGATAGTTGGCGATATGGCACGGTTCGCCTCTTGAAGTCTCTCCCAGTCGATAGTCCCAGATGCGACAGGTCTCTTCGCTGAGGCCCCGCTTGGGAATGGAAGATATGGTTCCGTCAAGAGGCTCAAAGCGTCGTCCAGGTGTAGCCTCACGTCCGGTCGCGTCGAAAGCATTCTCGCTATCCCCAGCTTGGCCGTCACCTTTCTCAAAGTGGTTGCATCCAAAACAATGTCCGTGACCATCTGAGTATCTAGCGAGGTTGTCTCTGGAGCCGCATTGGGGGCAAGGTTCGTGGGCGATGAAGACACTATCGTCGGTACTCACTTCGTCAGTTCATTGAGCCTGTGGCTGATACGGTATGCCCGATCGATCTCGGAGTTCCTGGCTTCGATTTCACGCTGCACAGACTCTCGGATAGCTGCCAGCTTCTTCAGGTTCTCGTGAGAGTCCACAAGGAACTGATCGAGCTTACGGCTCGCCTTATCGAAAGCAGCTAGCGCCCCTGAGAGGTCCTTGCGAAAGATGCTGAGAGACTCTCGGAACCAGGAGACGATACGTTCGTATAGTGTACGAAAGAATGATTTGATCTCTGACATGGAATGTCCTATTGTGATACACAGTTAAAGGAAGCGTAGGAGGTACATCACCGAGAGGGTTGCCAAACTCATTACGGTCATGTAATCCCCCGGCTCCGGGGGTCGGATAGCCATCTCGATATGGCCTTAGGGGTTCAAGCTAGAGAGCCTTATCTGACCCCCAGCTTTTACGCCCGGCCTTCCAAGACATATTCGGCGTACCGCTGTCCGGTAATCGGATGCTGCTTGATGTTGCTGATGATGCCGTAGCCCATCTTACGCAACTCTGAGATACGCTTAGTCAGCGACTGTATGCTGTAGTCAGCCATTGCCTGACGCTGTGTGATCCGGCCTGCCTTGATGAAATGCTTAAGGAGGCGGGAGTTCTGGGATTCAATCTTTTTCATTTCTATCTGTCCTCTAAGGTCCAATAGATGCGGTCGAAGGCTTCAAGGGAAGCGAGGAGTAGCCAAGGGCTGATACAGACCCACCAAGACCAAGGCAGGACTCCTGAGGCTTTCAGGATTATTAGGAACATGCCAAGGATCGCGATCATCATAAGGTCCTCCGATCAATCTTGTCACAACGCTTGCAGTAGCGTTCTTGGTAAGAAATGAGAGTCGCGCCCAAGCGTCGGGCCTGAGACCAGTTGCTCCATCGATGCCAAAAGCACCTCATGACGCTGTGTTCCCTTCAGTCGGCACTTCGCCGCCTAAGAGCCTGATGTGATGCTCAAGGAGGTCAAGGCGATCATCAATCTCATCTTGAAGATCGATCAGTGCTGCTCGCTTGGCGTAGAGAGCCGTGAGGTTTACTTCTTGTTCCATAGTGATTATCGCCTTTCACTCGTTAATTCAGGTAGATGCGGCTATTGAGCCAACCAAAGACAAACTCTTCGTTGGCTTGACGCCCTTGTCAACGGCGGAGCAAAAGTCGGCCATTCGGCGGCGTAAAACCAGGCCATCGTGTTACATGCCGGGGGGAGTGGCGTGAGGGCGTAGCCCGAGGGCCACTCCCCCCGGCATTGGTGTAATTTTCAGGGTCTGGTTTTGGCCTTGCGGGCCCGGCTGTGCGCGAGGCGATAGCTTTCGCCGTTCATCTCGAGGATGCTGACGTGATGGGTCAGGCGATCGAGGAGCGCGCCTGTGAGACGCTCAGATCCGAAGGTTTCGGTCCATTCGTCGAAGGGCAGGTTGCTGGTGATGAAGGTGGAGCCGCGTTCGTAACGCTGGGAGATCAGCTCGAACAACAGTTCGGCGCCGGTCTTGGAGAGCGGCACAAAGCCCAGTTCGTCGATGATGAGCAGCTTGTATCCGGCCATCTGCTTCTGGAAGCGCAGAAGACGGCGCTCGTCGCGGGCCTCCATCATTTCGCTGACCAGCGCTGCCGCGGTGGTGAAGCCCACCGACAGTCCTTTCTGGCATGCTGCCAGTCCGAGCCCCAACGCTACGTGCGTCTTTCCGGTGCCTGATGGCCCCAGAGCGATGGCGTTCTCACGCCGCTCGATCCACTCGCAGCGCGCCATCTCGAGCACCTGCATCTTGTTGAGCCTGGGGATGGCGGCGAAGTCGAAGCTGTCGAGGCTTTTGACGGCGGGGAAGCGCGCGGCCTTGATGCGCCGCTCGACCATGCGACGCTCCCTGTCGATCATTTCCATCTCGACGAGGCGGGCGAGGAAGCGGATATGATCGACGCCTTCAGCGGCACATTGCCGCGCGAGCTTGTGATGCTCACGCAGGCACGTAGGCAGCTTGAGCGCCTTGAGATGGTGAGCGAGAAGGATCTCCGGGGCCTGATCGCTCATGCGGCCTCCTGCCGGTCGGAGAGCAGGCTCAGATAGGCTCTGGCAAAGGTCTTCTCGACCGTGGTGCGTGGCAGGAAGGGATAGACGTCCAGGTCCAGCCTGGGCGGTACGCGTTCGATCCGGCACAGGACGAGGTGCTTGACGGCATCGAAGCCGATGGCGCCAAGATCGATGGCCTGTTCGACCGCCGCCTGGAGATCGGCGAGGGTGAACGTTTCCAGCAGGCGCAGTACCTGCACATATTCGCGCTTGCCATGTTTGTGCATGCGCCCTTCCATCAACCGCTGCAGTGTCGTGAACGCTTCGGGCAGGTCCCAGCCCTGCAAAGGCGCAGCCTGGTCGAATGCGTTGATCTTCTGCTCGATCAGCGGGAGATAATGGAGCGGGTCGAAGACAACCTCCTCGCGGGCATAGCAACGAGGATGACGGGCGATGACTTCGCTGCGGCAGCCGATCACCACCTCATCGACATAGGCCCTGATCCAGACCTCCTGATGGCCCCAGGCCACCGGAACCGAATAATCGTTGGTCCTGTAGCGCACCAGGGATTGCGAGGAGACCCGCCCGCCTTTCTGATCGCAGGCCTCGAAGGGTGTAGCGGGCAGAGGCTGCATGGCCGCGAGATCGCGTTCCAAGCGCTCACCGATCGTCTCGCTCTGCCCGCGCACCTTGTCCTGCTGGCGCTTGCGGCATTGCTCCTCCAGCCACAGGTTGAACGCCTCCCAGGTCGGGAACTTCGGGATCGGCACCATGAAGTTGCGCCGGCAATAGCCTACCAGCCCCTCCACATTGCCTTTCTCGTTCCCCTTGCCCGGGCGAGCATAGCGGTCGCGGATCACGTAATGTGACAGGAAAGCGCTGAACAGCGTGGCACGCTGCCGCGTGCCGTCGGGCAGGATCTTCGCCACAAGGCAGCGATCGTTGTCATAGACGATCGAGCGCGGTACCGCGCCGAAAAACGCGAAGGCATGCACGTGTCCGTCCACCCAGGCCTCCGCCACCGCCGCCGGATAGGCCCGCACATAGCAGGCATCACTGTGCGGCAGATCGAGCGCGAAGAAGTAGGCCTTCTGCTCCACCCCGCCGATCTCCACCAGCGCTTCCCCGAAATCGGCCTGCGCATCTCCCGCAGGGTGCGCCAGCGGCACGAACATCTCCCGGCTGCGCTGTTCGCGCTCCCGGATGTAATCCTTGATGATCGTATAGCCGCCGGTGAAACCATGCTCGGTGCGCAAACGGTCGAATACCCGCTTCGCCGTATGGCGTTGCTTGCGCGGGACACTGCGGTCACCCTCAAGCCATCCATCAATGATCGCCACAAACCCGTCCAGCTTCGGGCGCTGCGGTACGGACTGGCGCCGGTAACCCGGCGGCGATGAAAACGACAGCATCTTGCGTACCGTATCGCGCGACACATTGAAACGCTTCGCCGCCGCCCGTTGGCTCATGCCATCCGCGCAAGCCAGACGGACCTGAAGATAAAGTTCCACGCTGTAGATCCCCACACCTCCCTGACTCGGCAGAAAGGCTTCAAGGTGGACGACTTTTACGCCGCCCGCAGCAGGACTATCCCGCCGCTACCGTGGTCGAATATTGCTCCGCCGTTCTCACCAACTCAATGTACCGGGCACCCTGGAGGCAGTTGAGGGCCTTGAGAACCACAGACTCTCCAGTGTCCCCTCGCTTCGTGATGAAGGCTTTGAGGGCAGCGCAGGTAGCAGGACCAACATTCCCATCAACGGTAAGGTCAGCGTAATCCCTGCCTTGCCTATTGAGTGCGTTGAGAGACCTCTGGAGAAACACTGAGGCCACCTTGGGACCCATGTTCACTCCAGTATCGAATAGCTCCGTAGCGACGCCTGGAGAGACCTGAGAGAGCTTATCGAACCCCGGCCCCGTCCAGTATTGCTTGCGGTAGATTTCCTTGGCTAGAGCGGTTTCCGATCATGCTGCATCGTATCCGCAGGCGGTGAAATAGTTGGCGCATTCTTGCGGGGTGTAGAGGTCGAGGATGCGGCCGATAGCGGTCCAGAGGCCGTGGATAGTGCGTTCGGCGGCTTTGCGCAGGTGCGCTTTGAGCTTCGAGAATGCTTTTTCGATCGGATTGAAGTCGGGGCTGTAGGGCGGGAGGAACAGGAGCGTTGCGCCCGCCGCCTCGATGGCCTCGCGCACCTCGGCGCCCTTATGGCTCGACAGATTGTCCATGACGACGATGTCGCCGGGGACGATCTCGGGGACGAGCACCTGGGTGATATAAGCGGTGAAGGCGTCGCGGTTAATTGGCCCGTCGAGCACCATCGGCGCGACCATGCCCGTGTTCCTGAGGCCTGCCACGAACGTCGTCGTCTTCCAGTGTCCGTGCGGAACGCCCGCGCGCAGCCGCTCGCCCTTGCGGCAGCGACCGTGGCGGCGCGCCATGTTCGTGCTGGCCCAGGTCTCGTCGATGAAGATCAGTCGGTCGGGGTCGAGATCGACCTGGCTCTCGAACCAGTCCCAGCGGCGGGCGAGGATGTCGGGCCGGTCCTGTTCGGTGGCGTGCGCGGTCTTTTTTTACGCGTGATCCCGTGCCGGTCGAAGAACCGCCACAAGGTACCGATCCCCACCGACACACCGTGCCCGCGCAGCATCGCCATCAACTCTTCGAGCGTCATGTCGGGCGTCTCGGCAATGGCGGCCCGGATGAGATCGCCGTGCGCCTCGATCCGCGCCGAACGGCGGTCGCCGCCCTGCGGGCGCGGTGCTACCGAGCCCTTGGCAAGCAGCCTTTGCCGCCACCGGATTGCGCTCGACACGCTGATCCCGAACCGCGCCGCCGCAGCACGGCACGACAAGCCGTCTTCGACCGCCGCCAAAACACGCTCGCGCAAATCCACAGACAAGGCTCGACCCATCCCATGCCGACCTCCTCACCGGCAAATCGGATGAATCAGAAAATATGCCGCTTGGGAATCCCTCGCGATTCAATCAGCTCGGAAACCGCTCTAACGCTAGAGGGAGGTCCTTCATGGGGCCTGAGTAGCCGTTCGCTACCGCTACCCCCCGAGTGATGCCCCAGTTGGTTTCGCCACCTGTGTCGTTGGGGTTGTTGACGTAGCCCCCTTCGCGGTGAAGGAGAGCGTTGAGTTCACTTTCGATGTTCACAGTCCAACGATATCCTTGGTGATGTAGTAGAAGTCCTCGTATGGAATGGAGAGAAACGGGGAATCTGCGTACTCCCGTGTAAAATCGACGTATTCACGCCCGATATCCACGAAACCGGCTACGAGGCCGTCTTTATCTCTAACTTCGTACCTCTTGATGATCTCCACAGACATTATTTCTCCTTGATCCACTCCTCGGGAATGGTCTTGTCAGCATAAAGAAAGCCGTTCTTCTCACACCAAGCACCAAGAGTTGTCTTTGAACCCTTGTAGATTGGCGAAGAGGAACGGCTGAAAACGAAACGGATATCTAGAGCGGTTTCCGAGCTGATTGAATCGCGAGGGATTCCCAAGCGGCATATTTTCTGATTCATCCGATTTGCCGGTGAGGAGGTCGGCATGGGATGGGTCGAGCCTTGTCTGTGGATTTGCGCGAGCGTGTTTTGGCGGCGGTCGAAGACGGCTTGTCGTGCCGTGCTGCGGCGGCGCGGTTCGGGATCAGCGTGTCGAGCGCAATCCGGTGGCGGCAAAGGCTGCTTGCCAAGGGCTCGGTAGCACCGCGCCCGCAGGGCGGCGACCGCCGTTCGGCGCGGATCGAGGCGCACGGCGATCTCATCCGGGCCGCCATTGCCGAGACGCCCGACATGACGCTCGAAGAGTTGATGGCGATGCTGCGCGGGCACGGTGTGTCGGTGGGGATCGGTACCTTGTGGCGGTTCTTCGACCGGCACGGGATCACGCGTAAAAAAAGACCGCGCACGCCACCGAACAGGACCGGCCCGACATCCTCGCCCGCCGCTGGGACTGGTTCGAGAGCCAGGTCGATCTCGACCCCGACCGACTGATCTTCATCGACGAGACCTGGGCCAGCACGAACATGGCGCGCCGCCACGGTCGCTGCCGCAAGGGCGAGCGGCTGCGCGCGGGCGTTCCGCACGGACACTGGAAGACGACGACGTTCGTGGCAGGCCTCAGGAACACGGGCATGGTCGCGCCGATGGTGCTCGACGGGCCAATTAACCGCGACGCCTTCACCGCTTATATCACCCAGGTGCTCGTCCCCGAGATCGTCCCCGGCGACATCGTCGTCATGGACAATCTGTCGAGCCATAAGGGCGCCGAGGTGCGCGAGGCCATCGAGGCGGCGGGCGCAACGCTCCTGTTCCTCCCGCCCTACAGCCCCGACTTCAATCCGATCGAAAAAGCATTCTCGAAGCTCAAAGCGCACCTGCGCAAAGCCGCCGAACGCACTATCCACGGCCTCTGGACCGCTATCGGCCGCATCCTCGACCTCTACACCCCGCAAGAATGCGCCAACTATTTCACCGCCTGCGGATACGATGCAGCATGATCGGAAACCGCTCTAGGTGGGAGTGCTGCTTCTTAACGAGGACATGCTTGTGTCTATCCTCAGCATCGAATATACCCTTGGCCTCTACGATGATGCCGTTAGGGAGTATGAAATCGGGAGTGTACTTGGCGTCCCTCTCAGGGATCGAATAGCCTACCTTCATTGTCTCATACTCATAAGGAACTCCTCGCTCCTCAAGGTCCTTGGCGATCTTCGCTTCGAGACCTGAACGATAACCGTTAGCTAAACGAGGAGCCTTGCCAGCGGCTCTATTAGAGGTCCAACGCCGAACCAGAGGAGCTTTCGCCACCTTCCGCGTCACCTTCGTCAAACCCGCCAGAACCTTCGTACTCATAGCCGTCCTCGACCTCATCGAAGTCAGAGGAAGCAGAGGCAACAGACTTCACCTGGGCCTGCTTAAGCTGGAACGAGATGCCCTTGTCGTACTCGATCAGGAACCCGGAGAGACGAAGGACACTTCCGCCACCGATGGTTACATCCTTGCCGATCTTCTGGTTCTTCGCATCGAAGACGGCTGGTTCGTATTGTGTCTTAGCTGTCAATACGATCTCGCCGGCGTCCTCGTCGATCACATAGGGGACGTGCTTCTTGGCCCACTGCTTACCGTGGACCTCCTCAGCGAAGGCATCGATCTTCTTGACCATGGCATTGACATCCTCGTCATCGATCTTGAAGACGAGCTTGGTCTTGTACTTATTGTCTGCATATTTCCCCGTGGAGTCCGGCTTGGAGATATGCGGGTAACGTGCGCTGCCAAAAGGCGTCGCTAGTTTGGTTTTCTTCACTGTAGTAATTTCCGTTTAATGGCTTCGGTCAAAATAGAATGATTATCCGACAGGATTAGGACCTTACGTATATCCCAGTCTTGGAATGGCTCATTATCTCTGACCTCACGCACGAACTCTTGGACGATGAATATCTGGTTAAGTGTGAATTTCTGAAAGCTGGATACGTTAGGACATGTCGGAATACGTGACAGCATTTCCTGACCGTTGACATGCGCAGACGGTCGGCAAACATTTAGTTTTACCAAGTGTCCTCCTAAGGTCATATATGGTCTCAATTGTTCACCCGCTAGAGACCAATGCGGGGATTAGAAGGTACCCATCCACTAAGGCCAAAGCCCGGAGGCCGGTCGCTAAGCCCACACATGGAAGGCTTGGATGGCTGGAGGTGGCAAGCGCATGATTACCCGTCATGTCGCCCATGTTGCGTCAGGCCGCAGCGTACCTTCTTGGGTAAAAATGATGGTGAAGACCCTGTGACCATCGGCACGGTAGCTATCATTGAGGGTATCCCCTCTAAGCTAACTGACAGTGTGCATCGTTGAGAGGCATTCAGTGTTCCATTAGTGTGCAGGGCTTCCACCTGCTGCCCCTAGCTAGCGTCGCCACATAGGAAGTAAGGAGTGAGCGGTTGTCGGGTCTTATGGGTTGTGCCCCATCGTCAGCCTTTCCCCGTCGAGAGAGGTCTTGAGAGACTATAAGCCCGGTACGAGACAGGTGCTTATAGTGTAAGTATCCCCTTTAGAAAACTGTCTCACATTTGAGAGGCTTAAGCCCCACAGGAGCCGCCCTTGCCGCTCACGTCACAAATGTCATGGACTTGCTCGCTAAACTCCTCTCCTTCGAGAATCCTTGCGTCCCCATAAGGAACAGGCGTCAAGGGCTGACCGCCACGAGCGCCATTTGGATAGCAAGTAAAGCCGCGTAGCCGCTTGGCGTATCGGGCAAGAGTAGAGCTAAAGGTATCCACAGTATCTTCATTGTTCAGGTCGCTTCCCCACTCAGGGAGATTGATAGTGGAACTGATTGCCATGTCCACATAATCCTGAACGTCCGCCTGGAAAGCTATGCGCCTCTCAAAGTCACCTGCGAGGTCCATAGCAGACTCAATCTTCTCTGGGTCGGCCCCATAGAGGTCGATTAGCTCCTTAGCTGTCCCATCGATCACGTACTGGTAGACCCAGTTGGTTCCATCCTTGAGGTAGCGTCGTTTGTAGGCCACAGCAAACAGTGGCTCAATTCCGGTGCTTGTGCCTGCAAGGATGCCGATAGACCCAGTAGGAGCGATAGCTCTGTTTGCGACAGGTTGCGACACGGATAGAGTGGATGCAAATAGTGCCGAAGTTGCATCACTAACGTCTCGATAGACGGCGAGCCACTCGTGCAGTTCTTCGGTGACTTCATAGCGATATCCTTTCTTGATGAGCCATTCGTGGACCCCCATGAGACCCAGGCCCAGCCTGCGGTTCTTCTCGCGGACCTCATAGACCTTCTGGTACGGGAGTTTGGCTTTAAGGGTCCCGCAGATGAGGAAC
Source organism: Tardibacter chloracetimidivorans (assembly GCF_001890385.1). Classification (NCBI taxonomy): domain Bacteria; kingdom Pseudomonadati; phylum Pseudomonadota; class Alphaproteobacteria; order Sphingomonadales; family Sphingomonadaceae; genus Tardibacter; species Tardibacter chloracetimidivorans. Next base: position 714,208 of record NZ_CP018221.1, read on the forward strand.
TTGGTGGCTAATTCAGTAACATCCCTAAGCTCCTGAAGGCTCTCTATCCGCCCTAGATTGAGAGACCCAAGGTTACACACGTCGCTATCGTCAGCACTAGTAACCTCAGTGCAAGCGTTACGGAGGGTTTCATGCGCCTTGTCTCCAAAGTTGAACGAGAAGCCCGGCTCTGCTGTCTTAAGAGCCTGGCGCACATTGAGCCTGAATGTCTCTCCTACATCCCCTGTGGCCTCGTATTGGCACAGCCAAGCATCATCATAATTCAAGCTGATGTTGGTCATGTCCAAGGGGGCGGGATAGTTAAAGTCCTGCTCCTTGATGTCCTTGAGGGTGTAACCTGTGGAGCCTACCGGGTATTGATCCCAGTCCTTGATCGTAAGGAACTGCCGGGCATCATCATGTTGCCAGTTGAGGCTTGCGTAGATCGCAGAGCGCCTGGAGCCTCCCTGCATGACCCTACGGCCAATCTCGTTTATCATCTCCATCTTAGGGAGCGGGCCGGACGCTTTGCCTCCTGTGCGGGCTATGGGGGCACCTGAGGGCCTATAGATCGAATAGTCGGCCCCTATGCCTCCTCCGGTCATCAAGCAGGATTCGGATTTCCATGAGAGGTCCGCCCAGTCTTCTCGGGAGTCCTCTTCGGCCTTAAGCAAATAGCAATTATTGAAGAAGGCGTTAGGCCGTCCAGCGTAGTATAAGTACCTTCCTCCAAATATCACCTTCATTTCAACCATGTACTGAATAAGCTGGTTAACATCGGAGTGGGACATGAGACCATCGCAGACCTGATGGCCTAGCGTGTGACAAAGCTCCTCCCAGGTCTCAGCGCCTTCGTGGCGGTACTTTTGATTGAAGATGTCCTCAGAGAACTTTGAGCGGAACTGTGGGTTGACGTTGGATCGCCAAGTCATTTGTTATTAGGTACTTTCATGTGTGAGTTAAAAAGAAAACGCCCCGCTTACTAGGCGAGGCGCTGGGAGTCTTGGGAAGGTGAGAGGCTACTTCAGGGGCATGGCGCGGATAGGCATCCACCATTCCGGCGAAAGAATGTCGCCATCTGTGCTCCAATCGCTTTCGTCGTGTTCGACAAGCTCTTGGATATGGTCGCTAACGTATTCCCACCGTTCGACCTTTCGGGTTTCCCACCGCGCTAGCCCAACTGGTGGCAAATCTTCGCGGTCGAAACGTTCGCCACATGCGAGAAACCATGTGCCATCCTTGGGCGCAGTCTCTCCCGGATGCCAGCCTTCCGCGCTCATGGTGCTGGCAAGCTGATCGAGCGCCCATCTGATAGCCGCGCGGGCGATTAGCGCCTCACCTGTATTCATTAAGAACAGGTGCCGCCTGAGGTTATCGGTGGAGAGGTCTAGCCCCTTCGCCAGTTCTGCTGGATCGGTCATTCGATCAGCCCTTCTTTCCTCGCCTGTGCCTCACTTGTCATCAGGCGGTCACCGCAGATCGGGCAGTCGAATTTTGGCATCGCTGCCATGACTAGCGATCCCCTCGGCAGGCCGACCTTTATGATATAGCCGCAATGTTCGAATTGGAAATGAACATCGCCCATCTCTGGGGCCTTTGGGTAGCCCGCCATGTCTTCGCCTTCATATGACACAGTGCTGCGGAAGTTGATCCCGCTCCGAATGTCCTTGTCGTCCATCACGCTTTCTCCTCGCCTAGAGCCTCGACGTACCACTACCGTAGAAGCTGAGCTGATCGCGACACTTTCGCAGCGCCTCCTCGGCCTTGGCGGCGCGGTCTTCTGCTGCCTTGCGCTTGCTGTACAAGCCTCCGCTAACCAAGCATTGAAGTATCTCCACCTCTGCCTTTAGTTCCTTGATGCGGGCGGCTGCTTCCTTGAGCAACGAGGGTGTGCGCGAGCCGTCCGCTTGCGTAAGAAGGCGCTCAACCAGATCGTCGGGTTGATTGGTCATGGGAGATCATCCTCTACGGTAGAGCGGTATAGACACTCTTGCCCTTTATAGGCGACAGGTTCGAGCGCGAGGATATAGTAATCTGGCGCTTGGTCTTTGTTGTTGCGCTTCTTATTGTAGGCATTCCGAAACACGTTGGCCGCATCTATTGTTTCAAACGGCCCAGCGTATCCATCAATCTTTGCGCCCCATCCTCGCTCGCTCTCGTACATAGGTACAACGTACTCCATCTACCCCTCCTCCCGCATGGCTGCGATGGCTGCCGCTAGTTTACGGCCGCCGGACGAGAGGGCGACAACAAGCCGGAACTCATCTGGCAGGCTCTCAAGTTCCGCGATCAGCCGGTTCACCCTCTCCACCGTCGCATCGTCTGCTTGGTGGTGGGCGCGACCATCGGCTAGACCGCGTTCGTAACCGGCTTCTTCGGCTGCCATGATCTGCGCATTATGGCGCGTGGTCTGCGAAGCGTAAAGACGATAGGCTTCGCAGGACTCGTCGTGGAGGAGCCTGCGCATCTCCTCCAGGTCGGCCTCCGCCTTCCGGAGCGCCATCACGAGGCCACGTTCCGCGCCGAGCTTGATCCGGCAGGCTGGGTCGGATGATGGATCGAACCCGAAGTGATAGCGGGCACTACCCGGCGTGGTGAAAGTCTCGCCGCAATGGAAACACGTCCACCCGTGCGGGGGCTTCTCGTAAGTCTGAGCCTCCGTTAGCGATGCTGCCAGCTTTGAGAGGTCAGACATTCTCGCCTCCATCGTTGGGGAGGTGGTTGAAGGCGCGGAGGTTGCCGGAAATATGCATGGCTTCAATTGCCATGCTTTCATGATCCCGCGCCTCTTGCCGCTGCCTCCGCTTCAATGCATCCGTCTGGGCAGACTTGCGATGCTGAGCGTGTTTGACGGCCATCTCAGCCGCCAGTTGCGTCGTCAGCTTGATCGCGGCGAGGGCGATTTGCACCGCGTTAGTGTCGTCATACCCGCCTGCGTCGAGATGCGCTTCGTCCAGCTTCATGGGGGCGACAATACGGATCAGGTAAGGCTTGGCCACCTTCCGCGCCAGTTTCAGCGCACGTTCGTCAGTCATCTGCTCAATCCTCAACCCAAAGCCACTTCTTGTCATCCCAAACGCGGCCGGATGGCGTGGTCATCTGAAGCGGTGTATTGATCTCTTCGGCGGTCACGCGGAACTTGGTCGCCAAGCCCTTCGCTTCTGCCAGTTCCATAAAGCAAGCCGAGCACACCATGTCGTTGAACTCTGGCTCGCCGTTGATGCAGCCACCACGCATGACAGCGTTCCAAAGCGGGGAATGGGCGACCCAGATCGCGTTTTCGTGTCCACATCGCGTGCACTGTTCGTCAGTCATCAGATTGTCCTTTGAGGTAGTCCCAATCGCGGGTTGACCAGTTCCATACGAGCCAACCGCCATGAGGCCATTTCACCCGGATAAGGGGCTGTCGCCGCGATGCTGCCAGAGATGAGAGGTCAGTCATTGGGGGCCTCACGTGCTGCGAGCATGGCGTCTGCGATAAGGTACGCGCAATGAGCAAAACCACTGGCGTCCCCGGGACCGAACGTGCCTCTGTTCATGATTCCCGCCAGCGCTTGCCCGGCGAACCAGTCCCGAAGCGACATGCCTCCGAATGGCCCTTCCGGGGATAGGCTCTGCGGAAAGACGGGCGTGCTCTTGTCCATCTACTTCTCTCCCCTCTTCGTGAGAAAGGCGCGGGCGATCTCTTCCTCGGTTTTCCCCGTCATCTGAAGAACCGTGTTGTTGGCTTGCCGCTCTGGCGCGAAGGCGTCGCTAAACGCCATGTTCACTTCTGGCGGACATTCGGAAGAGTGGCGGAAGCCGTTTCTGAACACCCAAACAAGCGCTCGCCACGCCTCATCACGCTGACGAATAATGGTTGACGCCGAGCGAAGCGCGTCTCGTTCCTTCACCGCCTCTGCAAGAGCGCGTTCGGCTGCTTCGGCTCGTTCTTCGTGATGGACGGCAATCTTGAATAGCCTGTCGCTGTCGGCGGTGCCCTTCTCCACCCGCGCTTCAAGAGCGTCGATGTGAGATAGGATGTCCGTTACGGCTTCGGCCAAGTGCCTACGCCACCAGAACCCCTGCCCCTGAACCGTGTCATCGAACCAATAGCCCTCCAATCGCGCGTGCCCACAGAGGAAGGCCGCAACCTCCCGCATCCGCTCTATCTTCTGTTTCATATCCGTTACTCTCTCATTTTGTATATTCTCTACGCAAAAGCATAGGGCGCGTCAAGTACCTCACGTACCTCCCAGTTCCCAATTGTCGGGACCTCTGGGAGCCTAGAGGGATCGTCCAGTGATCTTGCAGCATTCTCATAGACCTCTGTGAGAGGGCAGTAGTTTTCATACATGTCCACGAACGCCTCTCGTATTATGTGAAAGAACCTTTCGGTAGACCCTGCATGGGTTCCAAAGCTGTCGTGGATTAGGCTGAAATGCTCAATACCCTCAGCCTTCGATGCCAGCACAGTGAGCATGAGGTGGGCAGCATCCATAGAGTGAATGACGTTAGGGGCCACAGCGTTCTTAGCTTTCTCTTTGTCGATCCTGTCGAGAGGCTTAGTGCGGATGTTAGCCCGGACTTCTCTTAGTGACCCTTCCTCCGCCTGTCCCACCAAAGCAACGTCACGGTCGAACAGAAACATCTTGACCCTCTTCACGTCCCATTGAGTGTACTTGTGGAGGACAGGAAGCCCTACCGGAGTTACCCAAGTCAGGGGCTTGCCTTCGTGGGCCAGTGTTCCCGCAACCTTCTTGAAGAACGACATGCCCTTAGAGGCTTCAGTGACCACAGCGTTGACTGAATGCCAGACCTTAGCGGCGATGTAGTGAGCTAATTGGACACCGTTGTCAGGCTCTCCGTACCTCTCGCTCTTAGGGTCGAGGATAGGAAGCTCATACTTGTTTCGATCCTTCAGTCCCTTCAAGACAGCATCGTTCTCTGGACCCATGGTATCTTTCACTTGCTGCTGTCCAAAGCCAAACTGTTCGCTGCTATAGGCGAAGGTCATAACGTTACGCTTGGCGATCTTTCGATCCAGTCCGCCTAGCTCAAGCAGCTTAAGCGCCCTTACGTCTCCATTGGCAGCATCCAGCTTCACCAGTTCGTTGGCTGCATCTGCTACAATCTGATAGGCGTCCGCAGGCTCCAAGGCTTCGGTAAGGCATACCATCGCTGCCTCTCTCTCGCACCTCAGGGCTGCCGAGTAGTGCTGCAAGCCACTGTTGGAACCATCCAGGGCTACGGGCAGGTAGCTTATGAACTCTTCGCTTGATCCTGATGACCTCCACTTCGCGTACTCCATGCAGGCTGCAAGGTACATGAAGGGACTGTCTGCTTGTGACCAGTGATCCAAGGTGCCTATTGGGTCGTTGGCTGTAGCTATTATCTGATCGTGATTGTCCTCTACCCACCTCAATCGGTCTCCAAAGGGCCTCTTGGAGACACGCTCAAAGTCTCCGCAGTTAGCGAGATGGACACACAGCCAAGACGCTCCAGATGGGCCGAGAGGCTTTCCATCAGCAAACCTGAAGAGAGCCTTGACGTGATCCGACCGCTGATTATTGAAGTGACATACGGGGTAGACCCTTCCTCGGAAGTCGAGATTGCAGGGCAGGTAGAATCTATCATAGTCCATGAGTTCCTTGGCGGTCGTAAGGTCGTCCAGCATGATCTTAACGTCCGCATCGATTGATCTATTTTTCTGGTGTATCTGAGCAACTGTGAGGCGTTTGCCCTTACGCTGCCTTTGGTCCATCTGTTCCCACACCTCAGCGTCTACACGAGGAGGCAGGTCGATCCTTTGGGAGCGAGGGAAGCCTTCGATCTCTATGTTGTTCTCCCAGGCCCACTTGATGACACCATAGACAGGCTCATTGATGGCGAAGGGCGTCTCCTGGATGGCGTTAAGGGCCTCAAGGACATATGCCATCTGTCCGTTGCCTAGGGACACCTTCAGGAGCCTCCTGTGGTCCTTCTGGGAGGTCCGCATAAGAGGGACAGTCCGGGCAAGCCTCTCATCGTAGTAGCAGCCGGTATAGAAGCTCTCCCAAGGCCGGGGAGCGACAACCATAGGTCTCAGGACAGGGCGCATCCATGACGCAGCCTCTCGGATGTCCCTAAGCAGGGAAGACCCCTCATCCGTCAAGACAATCAGGTTCATGGAGGAGCCACGCTTGACGAAGACCGTCTCCAGCTTGAAGATGTCAGGGAGGGCCTTGAGGACAGCGTTGACCAGCGGTTCGCCTACCTTGGCAGAGACATCAGCGGACCAGTCATCAAACTCAATGTCTTGATCCTCCACCAGCTTCTTGAAGGCTTTGGACCTGTTAGCAGAAGACCCCTGCATAGAGAGCTTCTTGCCTATCCTCTCAGCAATCTTCTTGCCTCTCTCTCGCTCCAGCTTGAGAGCCACATGCTCGCTATGAACCATACGTCCACAGGTAACTAGAGTTTGGCTTAAAGGCTTCTGTGAGCCTATAGCATTGATAACTGAATTAAGACCAATGTAAGCAGCTTTGGAAGGATCAAAGTCTCTTAAGACACTAAAGGAGAATGGGGTCTTTCCTTTCCCTAGTTTATCTTTAGTCTCACTAAAGTATCTTTCGATCTCTTTAGTTACTAAAGGTATACATCCTCTAATAACTTTAGAGGACTCTAGAGTAGCGTAAGCTCCTTCGTTCTTCTCAAGTCTCTTTTGGTTCTCATTGAATCTTATGTAACCATCAGCCAGCGATAGAGCGTCGCGCTCTGCTTGGGCTTTCAAGAGGTCTTCGCTATCTAGAAACATCTCACGCCTACTCCCCGCTCGCTCTTTCCAGTGTAAGTATCCCTTTTAGGAAAGTGTCTCGTTTTCAATACCATATACCGAATGAGATTGTCTACAGAAATGTTACCCCACTTTTAGTCCCGCACTGGGACACTATCACTGGAACCTTAGTAAAGTTTGGTGCCCGTCTCGCCCCTCTTGAGGCCCATAGAAACCAAGGAAAACAAGGCCCGTCCGCATTCGCAGCGGTCTGGTGCGGGCGAAGGGACTCGAACCCCCACATCTTGCGATACTGGAACCTAAATCCAGCGCGTCTACCAGTTCCGCCACGCCCGCATCAACAAAAGGGCCGCTTTCCGTCGTTTTTGTCACTACGCGGCTCGGCTCATATTGGCAAGTTCCCCTCCTCCCCCAGCCCCGTGGGGGACCTGGAAAGGCGTGGGAATGCTGGGGTTTTCCTCCAGCTTGGAGAAGTAATCCCCCACCTTTACTAGCGCATCCTCCAGATTTTGCTGTTTCACATGGGCATAACGGAGGGTGGTTTCTAGCCGCTTGTGGCCCATCCATTCCTTGATGACGAAGACGTTGATCCCCGCATCGACCATCCGAGTGGCCCTTGTGTGACGGCAAGCGTGGAAGACGAAGTCCTTGTCGTCCTCAAGGCCCATCTTGGTCCTGGCGCGGTTCCACCAGGACCTCAGGTTGCGCCTGGTCGGCATCTTCTTGGACTTAACCAGCTCAGTCAGCATTCGGGTCGTCTCTTGCGACATGGGCACGGTCCTGGGGGTTTTCGTCTTGGTGTTCCAGAGGTGGAGGCGCGTCCCATTGATCTGTCCGGGCTCGACTGTCAATAGTTCGTCCCGGCGACAGCCGGTCTCGATAGCCACCTTGGTGAGCTTCCAGACGTTGTCGGGGAGGTACTCTTTGAGCTTCTCCTCCTCCCCCAGGGTGATCCACCGGATGCGGCCCTCGCCCTCCTCCTTCCACCCGAAGGAGATGCCGTCCTCACCCGCGACAGGCTTGGTGCGGTAGCCCCGTTTCTTAGCCCAAACCAGGAAGGTCCTCAGGTGCGAGAGGTACCTGTTGATCGTGGCTGGCGCACGTCCCCTAGCGGCAAGCTCCTGGATGAGCTTGTCGATGGAGTTGGTGTTAATTTCGTCCAGCCGGGTGGTCTTGCCCAGGATGTCAGCGATATGGCCCAGACGGGCGAAGTTGGTCTCCGTGGTGGCGTCTCCGTCCCACAGGAGCCCCTTGGCGGCCTGGATGGTCGCTGCGAGCGAGTTGACCGGCAAGGCCTCCTCTTGGACAGCCGGAGCGGGCTTCAGGCTCTCACCACGCGCCCAGGCGTCCAGAACGCGCTTCTCGTCCTCTATGGCGTCCGCGTGGTTGTCCCAGCGCTTCCTATAGCGCTCACCGGCCCTTTGAAGCTCGACGCGCCAGCGCCCGGTTACCTGGCCGTCCTTCTTATCGGCATATATTGCCATGTGTGGTCAATCCTCCAAGAGATCGGCGAGGACCTCAGCGACCTGTCGGCCACGAGGCGTCAGGGTGTAGAAGTTCTGCTTGAGGTTCGATGGGTTAACCGTGCGCTCCACGAGGCCGTAGCCCGGCTCCATCCTGCGGTTGCGTTCGCCGAGGTCCAGCAAGTGACGGCTGACCGTGCTGTCGCTAATCCCCATCATCTTGGCCAATTCGTGGAGGCTCTTGCCCTCGTTGAGGGCTACCACATAGAACGTCCGGGCAAGCTGCATCGGGATGGTGGTCCCGATCATTGCCTGTATCTGAGTGAGGTGTCGGTAGCCTTTCGTCAGGCCACGTCTACCCTGTTTGTCGGCCATGTCTCGGTCCTCCGTATTCATCGCACATAGGCGACTATTGCTTATCTGATTTTATTGCTGATCGTCAACAGTCGCCAGATAAAAACCCCTCATCACCATCAGGCTGAGGGGTTTTGTGGGTTAGAAGAGGAGATTGAGAATGCGGTCACCGAAGACCGTGAGGAGCGCTAGGAGGACGCTGCCGATCCAGGCCAGGAGGTTGAAGCGGGTCTTCATGCGGTCCTGATCGGTTTCCAGCGCCGTGATCCGGTCGCCGTGATCGGCAAGGTTAGCGTCGGTCTTCTCGTTCCGCTCGCGCTGAGCGTCGAACTTCCCTTCGAGGCGGCCAAGGCTTTCCCGGATGTCGCCTAGAATGTGCCAGGGCGTCTGGTCCGTAATCACGGCCGCCAGCCCGTAGCGAGGAACTTGGTGAGGTCTTCCTTGATCAGGCGCATGACCACATCTTTGGCCGTGGCGCTGCCGTCGAAGACATTGAGGCCGGTGCGAGCCCAATGGTCTGCCACAGCGCCAGGAACCGAGGCGACGAGCCGCAGCTCAAGGTCGTTGTCCCGTTTGCGGAACTTGGCGTCCTGCTCGGTTCGAATGTCCGCGAGGCGGCGGAGAAACCAGTCGGGTATCTCCTGGAAGCACTCGATGTGCGCCTCTTTGATCTTGAGGTTCTTGTCGACCTCCAGGTGTAGGCGGTCGGTACTGTCGATTATTTCTGGCATTTGAAACTGATAAATGGGACAGGAAGGCCCCCAGGTCCATCAGGACCCAGGGGCTTGCGTTAGGCCTAAGCCTTAGTCGTCCGCGTCCGTGCCGGTGACGTCGAGGGCCTCAAGGAGGACAGCGCCCTTCCGGTTCTCATGCTTCAGGCCATATTCGCCAGCGAGCATGATCTTGGTGTTGTCGCCGGTCTTCGCCAGCGTTTCGCGGAACCAGCTGCGGCCCTTCAGGTTCGTCTGCTTCCACATGCTGGGATCGTAGAGGAGCGCAAAGTCGCTCTTGATCTCACGGTTGATGGTCACCCGGAGGGTGCCCAGAGCGGTCGTGTAGATGTCGACCTTCACGATCACCTTCGACGGGTTGATGCCCACGTCGCGGACACGGTCGGCCGAGCCAGCGAACTCCGAGATGGCCTCGGCGTCGGTCGGCTTAACCATGAAGGTCTCAGCGCCGTCAGAGCCAGCGTCGTAGGCCGTGCGGATCGCCTGCTTAACGAGCGTCTCGCTGATCGCAGCGCCTGCGGCGTCGATCTTGTTGTCCGCGTGGATCAGCTGGGAAGCCGAAGCGAACCGGCGAGCCACCGCGTCGGAGCCCAGGACCATCGCCTGGTCGACACCGACGTTCGCCCGTTCAAGGTCGAGGCGGAGCGATTTGCCCTTTTTCACCAGCTGGCGGGCAAGCTCGTTGGCGCGGCCGTGATGGTCGGTAGCCTGGAGCGAACCGGAGAGCTTGATGGTGCGGCTCAGAATCTGCGTGGTGTTCTGGAGCATCTCCGTGGTGTTGCAATCTTCCTCGGTGGCGTCGAAGCCTTCGACCTGGGCGTTATCCTGCGCCGGGTCCAGCTCGTCTTCCTGCCACTGGTAGACCTTCTGCTTCACGACTTCGGAGCCGATGGAGGTGCTGAAGGGAACCTTATGCGGGGTCAGCATGGAGATGACGCTCGAAACGTCTTCCTTAGCGCCAACGCTGTCATAGGTCTTGAAAGTAGCCATTGTTTACGTGTGTTCTTCGTTGTTGAACTGATTGTTGATAAGGGTTGGCAGCTTGAGGCTTACCGGCTCTTGACGTTCCAGCGTCCAAGCAGGAGCGCTACGGCGTCATCATCGGTGGCCCGACCTGTCTGGAGCTTCTTCTCCAGGGCCTTCAGGTTCTTTGAGGGAGCGTCGGCGATTGCTTCCCGGCCGCTGCTCTTCTTCACTCGGGTGGGCGTCTGGTTGATCTTCTTGGTGACGACCTTTTCGCCCTTCTTGTACTGCATCGCCATGTGCAGCAGCTTGAAGACCTTCGCATTGGCGATCCTGCGAACGTCTGCCTCGTCCAGGCCCTGCTCGATACCGAACTGCATGACCTCGGCGTACACCTGGTCATTCCAGCCCGGAATGTCGGCCTCAAGCTCCTTGCGGGCCTCTGCGGCCTGCTCGCGGATGATGTTGGCCTGACGGGCTTCGACGATCTGTTCGAAGTTCTTCCCGGCCTCCATGAGCTTCGAGAAGCGCTTCTGGTTCTTGGTGAAGTTCTCGCGGTGCCACTTGAACTCCTCCGGGTCGAGGTCGTTTCTGAGGACCTCCCAGTCGGTGTCCTTGTAGGGCTCCAGCTCCTCCAGGACACTATCAAGCGCCCCTTGGATAAGCATGGCCGCACGGCCGCCCACAAGCTCAGCTTCCTGGCTCTTCTTGGTGAGCGCAGCTTCCTGGCCCGCAAGGCGCTTCAGGCTGCCAACCGTAACTTCGGTTTCCTGGCCGTCGACGACTACCTTGACGACCGCATCGTCTGCGATCTCCTTGGCCTCGGGGGCGCGTTGGTCGTCCCCTTCGTCATCTTCCTCGCCTTCGTCAGCATCGTCGTCATCTTCGTCCGTGCTGTCGTCGTCGTCGCCTTCGTCCTCTTCAGAAGACGTATCATCCTCATCGTCCTCCAGGTCGTCTTCGTCCTGGGCGATCTCGTTGCCCTGATCGTCCTCGTCGTCTGCGTCGGGATCGGGGGCCTGCTTCTTACTAGCCGGGATGAGAGAGGCGGTCAGTTGTTCAATGGCGCTGTCGTCTGACAGGCCGGTATTGTCGTCCGGTTGGATAGACACGTTTTTCGGTTACTTTCAAAAGTCGTCGAGACTGTCGGGATCATCCTGGACAGACTCGTCGGTGCGTAGCGCGGCATTCTGCAACACGGAGGCCCCAACGGCAGCAATTTGCGCCAGTTTCTCGGTGATAGCGGTCAGGCCGCGCGATAGGTTGTAGAGGTCTTCACGAGCATCCCTTCGGTCGGGAGGGCTCGTGAGGATGCCTTCGGAGCATTCCCCGCGCACCCGCTCAATGGCGAGAAGGAACGCGGGGTTATCCAGAAGGTCAGACGCTGCCTGACCCTCAAGGATTTCTTGCTCTTCCTCTTCGGTGAGGACGATTTCGGACACTGTGGCTCCTTAGCTGTTCGGCGAGGCGATAGCGGTAAGCCGCGTATTCTCGGGCGAAGCGTTCACCTGTGCCTCAATGGCCAGGTCAAGCTCAGCAAGGCCGATGTCGATCCGGTTGTCCGTCTCGCGGTCCTTGCGGGCCTGCTCGGCCGACTTCAGCTTGATGCCCTGGAGGGTGTCGATCCGGCGAATAGCCAGCTCTGCATCCTTGCGGGAATCTTCGCGTTCCACTTGGCGTTCGCGGAGAGCCATCTGGCGCTCAGCAACGTCAATGTTCTTGAGCTTCTCGTCCAGCTCCGCCTTCTGGAGCGGGTTAGGCTCTGGCGGCGGCAGGGTGTCGGGATCGGTGATGATCTCCTGGATGTTCTTCCATCCTTTGATCTCCATCGCCCTCTTCCAGACGTTGTAGGACTGCTTGTCGCCATACCAGCGGGCCTGCTTCTCACTGAGGGCCTTGTCGGCCACCAGAAGCTCTTCGACCGCCTGGTCCCTCGCGCCGTAGCCCAGGGTCATGTCCACAGCCACGTCGCGCCTTGAGCGCCACTGGGAGGGAGTTGCCCGGACGAATGAGCCAGCGATCTCGACGATCTTCTCTTCGGTCTCGTTCTCGATAGCGAGCTGGTAGACCTTCAGGTACAGCTGGGAGACGAATTGAAGCGCGAAGTTGCGGGCGATGATCTTCGTCCGGCCCTGGCTGTTTTCCGTCAGCTGTTGGACAAGGCCCTGGCTGTTCTGGTGGCTCAGTGCCTTCTTGTCGAGGCCCTGTGAGAGCCTGGAGATGCCGGTGGTGTCCTCGCGGTCGCTGTCGACCATCTGGATCACCTGGGGGACGAACGGGTTGATGTTCGTCGACGGGAGCGGCGCAACGCTGTCGGTCAGTGACCTGACGTTGACCACCCCTCCCCTGCGGTTGTCGATCAACTCCCGTGGGTTCGCAACGCCGCCACGGGCAACCATCCAGCGAGGGTTCGTGGCGTCCACGGCCTGTTCGATGACAGCGCGGGCCAGGACCGTCTTGGTGTTGGCGTGTTGGATCGTGCGGGCGGCGAAGTTGTTCCCGTAGAAGGTGTGAGGGATCGGCTGGGGGACGTAGGCCACGAACGGGTGATCGTTGACCTTCTGCTTCTCCAGAAGCACCTCGCCGACGTGAACCACCTTCCACAGCTGGCGGCGGCCGGTGCCCTCGAAGTCGATGCGGATGTAGCTCTCATAGACTGTGACCATTCGGCCCGCTTCGTCCACGTTGTCCTCGTCGTTGAGGAAGCCGCTGGTCGTCTCTTCTTCGCGCTGGAGCTTCTCGGCGTCCATCGCCAGGTCGTCGTCGGACCCAGTGATCGAATAGACCAGGTCCGCGTCGTAGCCATCGTCCACCAGGTCGCCGAGAGTGCAGCGGTAGCGGTGGGCAAGATAGTCGGCCTTGTCGAGGTATCGGGAGCGTCCGGTCTTGATGAACTCTTCCGGGGGGATAGGCTCGATCACGACCTGTGAGGCGTCGGTGATCTCTTCGACCTCGCCGGACAGGAGGACCGTTCCGTCCTCGCTCTGGGTGATCGTCGGCTTTCCCTTCAGCCGGAACTGGGGGTTCATCAGGAGCCGGATGGCCTGCTCTTGGGTGATGTTCTCGAAGCTGTATTCTTCGATTATCTCCCGTCTGTCCCAGTAGACCTTCGCCAGGCCGACGCGGTTGGTGAGGCCATCGTGGACCACGTCCTGGAAGACCTCCAGGCCTCGGTTCTGGCGGTGGACGACATATTCGCAATATGCGGTCGACTGCTTGGCCAGAGGAACGTCGTCGTCGTTCTGGGGGCTGAAGGTAACGATATTGCTACCGGCCCCGAACGTCTCGACGATCTCTGCCTTCATGGTCTCGACCGATAGGTAGACGTCCTGGCTGACGAACTTGGAGCCGCCTTCGCGGGCCTGATAGGGCCGCTGGCCGAGGTAATATTCGGTGACCTTGCGCCGCTCGTCGGCCAGGTTGGTATCCACAAAGGTGGAGCCCGCATCGGCCTTCGACCGGCAAGCGTTCAGCAGCTCATCTTCAGTGAGCGGCCGGATGCGTTCGTTTTTCATATCATCTCAATGAACATGTCGTCGGTCACCGGGATGAGGTCCCAGGAGCCTTCATGAATGTGGTTGGCAATGGCGAGGGCCATGACGCAGTCGTCGTGGCATCCTACTGATCGGGGCGGCCAGAGGTGCGGCGAGCATCCCGGCGTTGAGCGCCAGGTCCGTTACGTCAGCGCCGGTCCCGTCAGTGAGGCGGCGGGCTTGGGTTCCGACGATGTCCGCGCCGGACAGTGGGTTCCAATCGTAATTGAACTCCTCGAAGGACCTTCCGGCCCTAGCCGCGCCCTGTTCTGAAGCGCCGAGGGCTCTGAGGCCCTGCTCGACCAGCGACGAGGCGGACTTGGTGAGAGCCCCACGCGGCCGTGGAGCGGAGAGGACGCCTCGCGTCTTGGGTTGGTTGCGGAAGCGGTCTGCGGTCGTCCGGGTTATGGACGGCATAGGCAGCGCAGAGCCGCCATAGGTTGCCGCCAGGGCAGCATTGATCGCCTCCTGGGACAGCGCCCCATGAGTTGATGGCATGTAGTGATTTCCTGAGTGTGCCGGGGGCCAGGGTTAGCCCCCAGCCCCTCAGTCCGTTGGGCCGTAAAGCCCCGTTTCGTCTCCCGACTGTCCGACAGCCTGGATGGTGCCCACCTTGGTCAGCTCTGCGGCTGCCTTCTGGAGCTTCTCGGCGAATGCCGCGTCCATGGCTGCTCTCTGCTCCACGAGGCGCATAGCGTCCTCAACGGACGAGACGTTCGTGTCGGTGAGCATCCGGGCCAGCTCGGCCTTCAGGTCCTCGCCGTAGCGGCCGAAGCGTCCCCGGCCTGCGTCGGACAGGATCGTCCAGGCCGCTGCGAGCGGTCGCCCTGAGGCCAACTGAGTGGCCACCTGGGTGCCAGTCGTCGCGTCCATGCCCTCGTCGACCGCCTGGCGGCCACGGGTGGCTGAGTTGCCGAACACCTCACGGTAGGTCAGGTGGGCGTCACGCTCTGCGGTGGCCCGTTCCATCAGCTGATCGGTCGCCTCGTCGCCATGGATCGACCTGAGGAGGTCTGTCCGGGCGTCATTGGCGTTGATCGGTGCCGTCGCGTCCCCCCAGCGCCGGACCCCGCTCTTGCTTCCGTAAATCTCATCGGCAAGGCGGGTGCGGTCACCAAGGCGGAACTGCTCCGTCTGGCTGTCGTTGAGGCGGCCCATCTGGTCGGTTGCATCGTTGGCGGTGTTGCGCCGGGAACCTGGGAGGTCCTCAAGGCCGAGGCGGAATGCCTGCTTGTCCTTGGTGGGACCCTCAAAGGCCTGGCGGGCCTCGCGGTAGACCGGAACCTGTTGGTCCAGCTCGTCCAGAAGCTGGCGGCGGGTGAGGTCAATCGCTCGGGTATCCGAGGTCATGCCTTCCGGCCGGGCAATGAACGGGCTGTTGGTGTCGAACTCCAGGTCGTCCAGATAGCGCTTAGCGCCATCCCAGGTCTCAAGGACCGGGACCTGGCCGGTCTCGTAGAGCGGAGGGTTGCCGCCAGGCGCTCCAAGTCCCTGTTCGGGGACGAAGCGTGGCCCTGGGCGGAAAGGTGCTTCCGATCCGGGGTTGCGGCGGGCCATCGGCGTCTGCCGTATCTGCCGGGCACCCGCTGTGATCGCGGCGGGGCCAGCGGGGCTGGTCGCCACTTCATGGAGCCCTGGGGTCTGGATGACCGGCTGCTCATAAGCCTCACGGTAAAGCGGGGCGGCTCTGGTGCGGGCTTCCTCGGTCAGCCGTGCGGACTGTTGGTGCGGGTTGACCGTCGAGCCCAGCGTGTCGTCGACGTGCTGCCGGGTGCGCTGGGCCATATTGCTCTGACGCTTCTTGACCGCCTCTCTGACTGCCCGCTGTCCCGGACCCATGCCTCTGGAGGCGTAGCCGGTGAGCTGGCGGGTTGTGTCGTCAAGGTCGGACACGGAAGCAGGGACGTTGAGTGCCGCGCGGTCGCGGACAGCATCGGCCGCTTCGGTTGGGGTGAAGCCAGCGTCGGCCAGGGCCGTGTCGATCTCGCGGTGCGCTTGGGCCTGAGCGACCTTCCGTCCGCCCTCGCGGGAGATGTAGGGCAGCAAGGCGTTTCGGACGTTGCGTCCCACAGCGGTTACCCCGCGAGCGAGTGGGTCGGCGGCAAGGCCAGTTCCCGCGCCAAACAGTGCGCCTTCGACGGCATTACGAGTGCGTTCGCCTAGTCCGTCTCCCTGGCCAGCGCCAGAAACGCCGCCGTAAAATGCGCCCGTGGCGACGTTGTCGACGGTTCTGGCCACGGCTCCAGCGCCTTTGGCGACCTTCAGGCCCGGCATGAGCATGGAGCCAGCAATGCCGGTTCCTGTGGCTGCGCCGGAGCTTACGCCGTGGTTGCGGCTGAAATCGGCCTGCTCGTCCTGGAAGTTCTCCTGAGCTTCGTCGAAGTCTCTGCCGGTTCCTTCGAAGCCGAAGGTCGTCTTGAGCTTGTTCCCAAGGACCTCGGCACCGGCCGCCAGCTCGTCCCCGTATCCACCCGTGAGGGTGTCCACCACCTTGCCAGCTGCGTCACCGATAGTAGCGCCCAGTCCCCTGCCCTTCTTGGGCGGGGCTTTCGGGAGCTTGGGTGCCTGACGGCTCGCCCACACCTTCCTCGCGGCGGCGGCGGCTGCCTTCGGATCGTTTGTTGCGATCTCGATTATCTCGCCATTCGGGAGGCGTATTGGAGTCGTCATTTAATAGGGTTTCCGTTGATGTCGTAGACCACACGGCCGCTTGTCTTAGCGCCTTTCCGGGTTGACGGGGGGGCACCTTTAAGGGCCTTCCGCCTCTCAAGGGCGCGGTTCATCTGGGACGAGTACCAGTCGGACCAGTGCTGGGCCTTCCGTACCGTTCCGTCCCGGTTGATGATGGGGTTGGCTTCCCGGTACTTGGCCCATTCGGTGTCCGATCCGACGAGCGTTCCGTTGGCCTGGAGGTAGGCCTCGCGGAACTGTTGCATGTCGATCTGCCGCTGGGACAGTGCTTTCCCGGCCTCAATGAACGCCTCGTTGGTCGCGTAGGGCCGGTTGTAGCCCCCGGACATTTTGGCGAAGATGCGGCCTTCCCAGTCAGACACAGGGCCTTCGCCGGGCTGGCGCATAGAGCGGGCCATGGCCAGCGAGAGCTGTTCCATCCGGGACAGGTCGCTGTCGCCGAAGGTCTCTCGGATGGCGTTGAAGCCCCGGTTGATCAGGCCCCCGGTCGGCCGGACGCGGTCGTTGAGTTCCGAGAACTCATCGTAGGACGCGAGGGCGTTCCGGGCCTTGTCGATCTCGGGCTGGGCCTTTTCCAGGACCTTGGCCCCGTTGGCCATCATGCGGCCCTTGGTCTCTTCTCGGACCTTGGGGTTCTCAATGCGGAGGAACGGGTCCCGGATGGGCTCCACGGCTGGCATCCCCGCCTGTCTGAGGCTGATTCGGCTCTGGATGTCGTCCCGGTCCACGCCCGGCTGAGCGCCCTTGACGAGGCCCTGGGCGGTGTAGCGGTCAAGCTCCGCCTGGTGTTCCGGTTTGAGCTTGCCTTGGGCGGCCCCCATCTGAAGCAGGGAGATGCGTTCCTTGAGAGGGTCGGCCATCGGTTATTGTCCTAGAAGGTAAGAAAGGTCGGCGTTGTTCGGGTTAATCCGACTGCGGCGGGTGCTGGGGGGCGCGTTCAGTTTCTGAGATTGAATCTGGTAGTCACGCTCATCGTCGATGCGGCTGTCCTCAGCCCGCTGGCGCAGAATGTCGATCTTCAGCTGATCGGCTGGAGAAATCGCCCTGTCCCGGTAGGTCGTGGCGATGCCTTCGTCCCACGTCGGCGGGAGGCCGAGCGCTGCGAACTGAGGATCGGAGACCACCCGCTCATAGAGGGTAGCCCGTTGTTCCTTCGGTGCCTGG
Source organism: Tardibacter chloracetimidivorans (assembly GCF_001890385.1). Taxonomy (NCBI): domain Bacteria; kingdom Pseudomonadati; phylum Pseudomonadota; class Alphaproteobacteria; order Sphingomonadales; family Sphingomonadaceae; genus Tardibacter; species Tardibacter chloracetimidivorans. Next base: position 731,840 of record NZ_CP018221.1, read on the forward strand.
AGGATGGACCCCATCACCGCTCCCCGCTGCTTGATTACATCATCAGCTTTGGGTTGGTTCTTGGATGCCTTCTGTTCCTCCAGGTAATTCTGGAATGCTTGGACTGGCGTGTAGGACCGCTCGCCCGTTTCGGGGTCAACCGTGATCTCGAAGGCATCGTCCGGCCCGCCCAGAGTGGACTGGCGGACGTTGGCCTTCCTCAGGTCCTGTCGGCGCGACAGGATGGTATCGGCGGCGTTGGCCAGGCTCTCGCCGAAGTTTCCGCCGCGCATCATCCCCGATCCGATGGCCAGAAGGGTATCGCTTCGGTTTTCCTTAGCGAACGGGTTGGTGGACCGTGTGGGTGGAGCCTTGGGCAGCCTGCTCAGAAAGTCCGTGTCGGGTCCGTCAAAGACGGTTGGTTTTCTGTCGGCGTGTCCCAAGGCGCGTTGAATCCTCGGGTCATCCCATGGAAGAAGTGTCATTGTGTTATTTTCCGCCGCTGAAAGCGCCCGCAGCGCCGATTGCAGCACCTGCCAGCTGCCCAAAGATATTCCCGCCGCTCTTCGTCTTCGAAGTGCCGCTGGAGGTCCCGGACTGGCCCCACTGGTTCCCACCGACAATCGAATAGTACCTGTTCAACAGGTCCCAATCGCGCTGGTCCATGCCCTGCCACTTCTCGAAGTCGGCATCCATCTGGCCCTGTCGGTCTGCCTGGTCGATCATGCCCGCCTGGGTCATCTTGTCGAATGCGCCCATGGTCATGTCGTTACCAGCCGTCATCGCGCCGATGCCCTGACCTGTCAGGTTGCTGGCGAGTCCGGCTGAGGTGCTGAGAGCCCCCAGCTTGGCCGCACGGTCGCCCTGAGCCAGCGAGAGGCCGCGATTGTACGCATCGCCCCTCAGAGTAGCGGAGATGTCTGCGATGCGGTCCTCAGCGCCTCTACGGGCAATTCCGGCCGCAACGCCCGCACGGGAGCTGTTGATGCCTCCGGTGGCTGTCGCCTGCCGGTCGATGCCGGGGAGCGTCTCCTCGTTGAGGTTACGGACCACATCCCTGGAGTTGGCGTCGATCATGCCTTGGACGTGAGGGTTGTCCGCGTACTGTTGGGCGGCCTTGATGTTGGCTGTGGTCGCGTTCTCGCCTGCTAGGGACGTGAAGGCGTCAAGGGCCGAGAGGGCGCGTGAGGAGCCTGAGGAGGCGAGATTGGAGCCGATGGAGCTGATGGTCCCCGCGTTACCCATGGCCGTGGAGCCCGCGTAGGCTTTAAGGCGCTCAAGGGTGCTTCGGGTATCCGCGTCCATCCCGGCGTAGGTCTCGCCCTCGTAATAGGGGGAACCGGCCGAGCTTCCGTAGATGCGCTGTGCTTCGCCGAACGTCTGGTCCAGCCATGGCTTCTGCCAGCTGCTAGGACCCGTATCGAACTTTTCGTTGGTGGTTGTCTTTTGTGAACCGCCGAAGAGGCCGCCCATAGTTATTCCTAGATGCTATAGATTTCCATGGGTCGGCCTTTCTTGTCCTTGTAGGACGCGGCGTATTTGAAGCCCATGCGGTTGAGAAACTTGAAGTGCTTGCGATCCTCGGGAGGATGAAGCGCGTATATTGGTCCCCCATGTAAATCACGGAGAGAGCCTAAATCTTGCGTCAGGCGGCCGAAGACGCCTTTCGTCCATGGGACATGCACAAGACAGTGAATGAATGTGTGGTCGCGGGTCGCTTGCTCCAGGAACACTGTGTATTCCGAGCGGCGAATTACCGGGACTTTGAACTGGTGATCAGGTACGACAGGAACTCCCATGGTGACTGAAAGCTCCTGTCGAAATCTGATTGTTGGTGTTAAGCGGCTTCGAGAGCCGCCAGTCGGGCCTCAATGGCATTAAGTCGCGCCTCGGCATCGTCTGCCCGCGCCTTCTCGCGCTTGGCGATATGCTGAAGGGCTACGACCATGCGCTCATACTGGACGCCGTCAGCGACCGGCTCCGGCAGCTGGACCAGCTCCGGCTCCTGGCCGTTGGCGAGAATCGCGGCGTATTCCTGCGTCTTCCAGTGGACCCAACGAGGGTCTATCTGGGCGACGTCCTCTGCCCCGAAGCCATAGTAGGTCCAGTCCTGGTTATCGGCCTCGCATTTTGACTTGTAGAAGATTCCGTCAAGGTCGAGGAGCTTGTAGGCCCATTCGTCAGCTATTGGCTCCAAGACGTTCTTGTAGCGGAGCGACGATGTGGACCTATTGAACGAACCATCGGTGTGGACATACATATTCGCCGCGTTGGCGGTGGTTGCTGAGTATGTTCCGGTAGAAGTTATTGTCCCGCTGGAATCGAGGCGGATGGCGAGGACGCCCGCCGCCCCGTAAATGTCCAACATTCCGCCGCCGAAAGCGTTCTGTACCAGCCTCATTCGGTCGGCAAATGTCACGTCGCCGCCCGCCGCGCCGGAAGCGCCGAAGGACCAATAGAAGGACCCACTATCGGCCAACATAAGGGTCGACGAGGTTGCCCCTTGGGGGCGCTTCCACACCGTACCATTATGATAGGCGTTGACGCCCAACACCAGGGTTGTTCCGCCCGATCCGGCGATGAAGTTTGCGCCGTTACCGAGGTTCAGGGCTTTGAAGCTCCCGGACCACGGAGCGGGGGTGGTGACAATCCCCACGTGGCCACCCACCGGGTCGATGTTCAGCGGAAGAGCGACGATGCCGCCAGAGGGGCCGCGCCCAAGGACCGTTGAGGCCGTCAGGGCCACCTTGGTAGGAGTGGAAGCCCCTGAGGAGGTGAGGACCTGGTCGGCCGCGTCGAAGGTCGATTTGTCGATCTTGGCGGCGATGGCTGCTGCCTGTGCTGTCGAGACCGGCTTATCAGCGTCCGACGTGTTGTCGACCTGATCGAGCCCCACGTCCGCCTTGGTTAGCGCCGCGATTGCGTCGGCCACCTCGGAGGCGGCAGCTGCGGCGCTTGAGGCCGCGTTGGTTTCGCTCGTGGAGGCGTTGGCTTCACTGGCGGCGGCGTTCGCCTCGCTCGTGGCGGCAGCGGCAGCGCTTGAGGAAGCGGCACCGGCCGAAGCGTCGGCTTCAGCGGCCTTGGTGGTCGCCGTAGCTGCCTCTGCGGCGGCCGTTACTGCCGAAGCGTCGGCTTCAGCGGCCTTGGTGGTCGCCGTAGCGGCGCTGGCCGCAGCGTTGGACTCTGAGGTCGCCGCAGCGGTCTCTGACGCCGCAGCCGCGAGGGCGGCGGTCTCTGCATCACTTTCGGAGCTGGCAGCTGCCGTAGCGGACGCAGCGGCGTCAGTGGCCTTGGTGGTGGCGATGGACGCCTGTTCGGTTGCGATGGCTACCTGCTCGGCGGCCACCTCAGTGGCGGTCTTAACCTGGTCCTTGTCGATCCCAGTGTCCTGGTAGAAGGACGAACCCATTAGTATTCCTCATTGGCTGCGGCCGGGGCCACAGACATGGGACCAGCAAAAGCATCGCTGATGCCCTGGGCGGTCAGCTCTGCGGCGCACTCGGCGGACTTGTCGGCGAACCTGGAGAGGCGCTCGTCCTCGTAGAAGTCGGCGGCCAGCTCTGCGGCCCCGTACAGGACCGCATCTTCAGCGGCCTGTGCCCACATGTTCTCATCGGCGTCGGTGACCATTCGGTCCTCAGCGCCGTAATAATGGAGAGACACGACCGTGCCTTCGGCTGGTTCCGGGCGGAACTTGTACTGGCCCCTGATCTTCACGAAGACCTTGGGCGTCAGCCCGTACTTCGTCCAGGTCAGAAAGCGGCGCATGTCGACTTGCTCAAGCTCCACGTCGTCGACGTAGAGGTTTGCAAGCTCCAGGAAGTCGGTCGGCAGGTCGATGTCGGGACTATCCGTTATCGTGTACTCGACCAGGCGTTCCATGAAGGGAAGCCGGACGTTCCGCTCAAGCCGGTCGACCGCGCGGTTGATGAACCTACCGGCACGAGCTGGGGTAAGGTCCTTGCGATTGATGAGGGCGATCAGGTCGTCCTTCAGCTCGCCGAAGTTCATTGGTTATTCCGTGTGTGCGTTGAGGGGCAGCGGCCTCAACCCACCTTCGTGGAGAGGGCCATGCCGTAAATGTTGGTGGCAGTCGCGCCCGAGACTGACGCGGGGGCGACTGAGCCGGGGAGGTCCTTGCCTGCCATCCATCTGTAATCGTAGGAGCCGTCTGCGGGCGGCGTGTCGATGTACTGGGTGGTCGCGGAGACGCCGATGGTATGGCCAGCGCTCTCTAGGACTCCGTCGTCATCGTATTCGACGACCCCGTTCGCGTACATCGGCCAACTGTGGATGGTGGTCCACGTTCCAGAACCTGCGGGCCTTCTCTGGAGCCACCCGTAAAGGCGGGATACCCCGAAAGACAGCGCCCCAGGATTTCCTGAGATATTCGCAGATAGGATCAGGTGGACGTAGCCTCCCTGCGAGACTTTCACCGGCAGTCCTGCCAGCGTGACCATGAGGTTACCGGCATCGGTAGCTGTTACGCCAGTCGCGGAAGCCGAGACGACCTTGTTGATGACGTCTTCGGACAGCTTGTTGGCGTCGATGGCCTGGTTCTGGATGACCGCGTTCTTGATGTACGTGGTGCCGCCGCTGACCTCGAAGACGTATTCGCCGTCCTCACCGACCGCGAAGCGGCTGGCGTCAACGATGAACTCGCTTTCAGCGCCGTTGATCTTGAAGCCGGTAACCTTGCCGTTGACGTCGACCGTCAGGCGGGCGGTGGCCTCGTCGCCGTTCTCGGAACTGAGAAGGAACTCAATACTCGACTCGTTATCGTCCACCCTGGTGGATACCGTGGTGACCGAGGCCGCCAGGGCACTGTCCGCATCGGCGCGGACGATTGCCTCTTCAGTGACTCGCGCCGCTGCCGAGCTGTCGGCCGCTACGGCCATGTTGTCGAAGCTGTTCTGGAGCTTCTCCAACTCGTCGTCGACGTACTGGCCGAGGCTCTCGGGCATGGTGGGCCTGATCCCCCGGACGTACCTCGGGTAATCCAGGGGATTGGTGGTTTGCGATGGGTTCGCCACGCGGTTTATCTCCTACCGCGCAGCGAGACCTTCAGGTCGAACCCGGAGAACGTGAAGTCCGTGGGGCCGTCGTGATACAGTCGGTACGCCAGGTACCTTCCGGCTTCTCGAATATCCACCTTGTTGTCGGTGCGCGGGTCATAAGTCGTTGTGTCGGACCAAAGGGGCTCGTGGCCCACAATGTCTGATGCGCCGAACTGGAACGAGACGTTAGAAACCTCGCCCCGAACTCCTAACTGCGGATAGATGGCTTGGAGGACCTTATAGAGCGTCAGGTCCGCCCCGATCTCGTCGAGGTCGATGCCGACACGCTCCACAAAGGACGGCATGGGGACTTCAGGTTCCAGTGGCTTGACCAGACGGCCGCCCGTGAACAGGTCGAGGCCGTAGATGCGGCTCTCGGTAAGTCCAATGGAGCTGTCGGCCGGGGCCACGAAGATGGCATGAAGGTCCTTGTCGTCCTCGTTGGACACATAGGACCCGCCCATCTCCTGATAGGAGCTGTCCATCACGTCGTTGTAGCTCAACGCGGAGCTGACGGTCGAAAGGCAGCCTGAAGTCACATTCGGGAGGTCGTAGAACGTCCAGTTATCGAGCCGGTAGTTGTAGACCGCCGCCCGATTGCAGCCGAGGCCGCCTTGGAACCGTGCGAACCTGTCGCCCGAATGGTAGCAAAAATGGATCTCATTCAGCCGAGGGTCGTGGTTGACGAAGGCCAGCCAGGACTTCCCGTAGTTGAGGGACTGAAAGACGAAATCCTTGTCCTTGCCGTGGATGATGGACTTCTTGGTCGAGCCATCGTGCAGGTAGATGTCGTCCTTATCGAAGACGTAGTGCAGCCCGTCGATCTGGACGACACAATTCTGGTTCAGGATGCCGACCTTGTCGAAGAGCTTGCGCCAGCGGAACAGGTAGTTGCCGCCGATATAGTCCATCGTCCACACTTCGCCCCTTCCGTAGAGGATGAAGCTGTCCCGGAGGCCGAGGCCGTCAATTATCTCCACCTTCATCTCGTTGATGACGCTCTCGCCTGCCGAGTTGGTGGTGGACTCATGGTCCCAGGAGCCCGGAGCCGAGCCGTAGCCGGTTAGGTCGGACCATTTGACCATGGTGGGGTAGTTGACAGCGCCCTTGGTGACGTTGAGCGCCACCAGGAAGTCCTTGTAGGTCCTCAGGGAGGCGCACCGCCACCCGGCGTCCCAGTTGGGCAGCGTCGAGTAGATCGCGTCTCCGGGGAGCTTATGGAGCGGTGCGTGGCTCTTGCGGTTCAGGTAGCTGACGCCGCCGAGGAACGTGTGTGTAAACGGCATCTCCAGGTCAGCGCCCGTGAAGCCTGTGGGGCTGAGGTCGCTCTCGGTATTCCCGATAACCTGCTTGATGGTCGCCATGTCCTTGGACACCGCAACGATGCCCTCATAGGACGAGGACACCGGAGGTAGCGAGAACATGAAGGCTGGAGAGAAGCCGGTTTCATACTCGTAGACCCGGCGAATGACCGGACCCCGAGTGATCTTCCCGTTCTCGAAGCGGACGTTGACGCCAGCCGAAAGGGCGGCCGGTGGGAGGTCGTAGGGATTGATGTCCGCAATGATCCCAACGGACCCAAGCCCCCTGACGGGGAGCGTAGCGTTGGGCATTGAACCTAGACTTTCATGATGAAATTGCAGGCCACGTAGGGCGGAAGGGTCGGAACGGTAACGCTGTGGTTGTGATCAGCCTCTTCGTCCGTCTCGGCCGTATGGCTGTGGCTTCCGCCGCTGTTGACCGTCAGGCCGTGAGTGTGCGCCTGGCCCGAACCGACCTCAGAGGTCTTGCCGAGCGTCGGCGTCCCTGCGGCGCTGTTGAGGATGTATTCGGTGTCGCCACCGGCCGTCCGTTCCTGCGAAAGGCTGTTGCTGCCCGTGAGGGTATCGTTGCCGATCCCGGAGACCACGTTAAGGTGGCTGTGGGCCGGAAGCTCGGCGGTCGTGAGCGCATGGCCGCTGACCGAGCCTGTATGGCTGTGAGCGCCGCCAGCATCGACCGTGACACCGTGGCTATGGGCTCCGCCGTCTCCGGTGTTGACGTTGGCTTCCGCCGCGCCTCCGGTGGCCGAGAGCGCGTAAGTGTCGCTGACGCCCAGGAGGAACCGACCGCGAAGATCGGGGGTCGTGATGTTCCCGGTACCGTCCGTCCGGGCAACTGTCCGGCCATCGCAAAGCGCCCATCCGGTCGCAATGTCCTCTTCGGCACCGAAGAAAGACACGACGCTGCCGACAGGCATCTCAAAGAGGCTCGACAGGGCCGCCTGGTCTGCGGTGACGGGACCGTCAATGTTCGGGAAGGTCGCCTTCAGGGCAGCCTTGATGATGCGGAGGTGACTGGCAGCTTCCCCTTGCGGGTCCGTATCGGGCGGATAGCTGACATTGAGGTCGTTAATGTATTCTGCGGTCTCGATGGGCACCGATAGGTCTCGCGGGGTATGAAGGGGCTTAAGGGGAGCGAGGCGCTAGGCCATCAGCTCCCCCAGGCGTGGAAAGGTCCTCATCGGATGGAGGACACCAATGATCTGGATGCAATCGGCAGCTTTGGGGGACTATAGGGGGCTTTAGGTTACTTTAAGGGGCTTAAGGGGCTTAGAGTTCCTTAAGGGGTGATCTCATCATGATTGATGATCACCTTCCCTTGGGTTTCCTTCAGGTGACCTTAAGGGTCCCGGATAGTTGCCGATTGTGGAATGTTGTGCATACGTCTGCACTAATGGCAACTCATTGATTTTTCAGACTTTTAGTAACATAGGGTCCCTTGTGGTTCTTGAGGCCCCAGCTACTACATATTGTGTCGTTTAGGTTCATTCGGTACCATCGGCCTCCCGAGCATGGGACCCAAAAATAATCGGGCGAAAATGGCCTCAGCGAGCCACAGAAAACGGCGGATTTCCGTGATAGTCCGACCGGCCCAAAAATCCCCCAGCGAAACCCCGAGTTTCAAATCGCAATCGCCACGATCCGCGCGGTACCATCGGCCCGGCGAGGAGGGACCCGCAGGCCGACATTGGACATTCAATCCCTCGGAGACCCGCAGAAATCCGTGGGTTTCTCGGTGTGACGTCGTGTAAACGTAACGCCATGTCACGCCCCTGAATGCCTGGGACATTAGGCTCGATCAGCATCAAAGCCAATCGGTCTGGCCTGCCAGGCATTAGGGCCATTACCCCACCGCATTCTCCCCCACCATGGCGCAATCCCCCTGATTTCCGTGGGTTGACGCTGGATGCCTGATCCTCTGCGTCCCCCACCGGCCGGGCGGGCGAGGAGTTAGCGCCCAGGATTGATCGACTGGGTCGAACAATCAGCGAGGGACTATTCGATTTTCTCGATAAGTTGAAGGGCATCAGGAGGCCTGAAGGGACGAAAAGCCCCGAAAGCCGGGCGTTCTGCCCCCATCGTACTGATCGCCCCTCTCGATCTCCATTGATTCAAAAAATAAATCACTCTCGCCTCATGTGGACTATTGCCATGTGTGGATTGTTCCCGTATGTGGAGCGAACAGTTTAAACACAAGGACGAAGACAGATGGACCTCACCGCACTGACCTGGGACAGCCCACGGCCCGGCCGGGTGACGAACGGAACTTCCTGCACCCACAGCGACCTCGGGACCTTTGAGCGCGATGGGAAGCCATACCGCTTTGAGGTCACCCGCTGGTTTGCCCCAGAGGTCCTGGGAGGTCGCCGCCGTGTCTCCTACGCTGTCGTGATCTTCCACAAGGGCCGTGCGGTTCCTGAGCGCTGCCTCAAGGCCGAGCGGGAGGCACTCGCCCGACATGGCCGCATCCGTGTCCAAGACGCGGCGACCTTCTGGTCCACCCAAGAAAACACGAAAGGCTAATCCAATGGGACGTTCAGTTTCCTCTCCGTCCAACGCCGTGGTCGCCTACAACACCTGGGAGGCCGACGAGGACGCAGACTTCCAGTGGGACGTCATCGACGACCTGGTGAACTATGCGCCCACCCTCTGGCCCTCTCTGACCCCTTGCGACCGCTGGCTGGACCGCGAAGACCATGCAGTCCTCGAAAACGATCACGCCTATGTGGGCGTCTCGGAATACTGCGGCCTGGTCGCCTACTGGATCGTCGCAAAGGACGACACGGACAACGCTGGTCTGGCAGAGCGCTGGGTTGCCCAAGTCGCCCCTAAGTTCGTCGAGACCTTTGGCCGCCTTCGCCGCCTCGGGACCTTCAGCAACGGCGAGGCAGTCTTCGAGGTGGCCAATGCAGCTTGATCGTAAAGCCATCGCTACCGCCCTCGCCAAGGCCCAGGCCTTCAAACAGTGCGGAAAGGACCAGGAAGCCAGCCAATGGGCGAAGGAGCTGGTCCGCCTCCTCGAATGCCATGACATCCTGAAAGACTGAAAGGAACACCATCACATGATCACCATCACCCAGCTCCGCCAGGCACTCGCTGGCACAATCGTTCGCCTCAAGGCTGGCCGGAATGGCTATGAGGTCCTGGTCGGCGACGTCTCGATCTTCAGCACCCTAAGCCTCCAGAAGGCCGCTGAGATAGCCATCAACCACGCACGGGCTTTGAGCGCACAGAGCGCCCTTCGCACGTCCTGACGCTACACAATCGGCAATAATCCACACAAGGGAACGATACGACCATGGCAAAGCGCAGAAACATCCACACCGTCTCCTTCAGCGGCCAGACGTTTACACGGACCAGCGCCTCCAGGACCTATGCGTACCTGGTCGTTGGCAAGCGTTCCTTCCTGGACGCTCTGTCCCGTGCGGGCCGGATCGAAGACACGGACGCCAGCAACTATCGCTACTGGGAGAAGCACAACCCCGAGCGCCTCTCGGGCTATTCGGACGTGAAGGACTACCAGGAGAAGCGCCGCGAACAGCGCCTCAAGGCCGTCCAGGCCGCAAAGGACGAAGGGTTCTACGACAGGTTCGAAGCGCTGGCTTGGTGCAGCCGGAAGGACCTCGCGGAGAAGCAGGCCCACGCGCACCGCAAGTTCTACATTGAGGTGACGATCCTGCCGGTCGCCGTCGAGACGAAGGGGAGCTGAACGCGATGCCTCTCAGTCTCACCGATCTCGCCGTTGTGTCCTCCCAGCACCCAACGCGCGAAAGCTGGCTCAACGCCTTCACAGCGGCCGCTCGGCCACACTTCGACCGGGTGGGCTTCCCCCTGCCCTCTGAGGTCCGCAGCTCCATCGGGTTCCCCTCCAAGGGCGCTAGGTCCAAGGTGATTGGCGAATGCTGGTCGAACGCTGTCTCAGAGGATGGCCACTTCGAGATATTCCTTCGGCCCTCCATGCAGTCGGACGCCTCTAGGATCGCGGACGTCCTCACCCATGAGCTGGTCCACGCCGCCGTGGGCCTTGAAGCCAAGCACGGCCGGAAGTTCGCCAAGTGCGCCACGGCCCTGGGATTGACCGGGAAGATGACCGCAACGGTCGCCGGGCCTGAATGGCACGTTTGGGCCGATCCGATCCTCGCGTCCCTCGGGCCTCTCCCTGGGGCGGCCCTGGGCGACCTTCAGCTCTCCTCAGGTGGCAAGAAGCAGACCACACGCATGTTGAAGCTGGAATGTGACCAGTGCGGCTTCAGCTGCCGGACGACCGCCAAGCACATTGAGGCACACGAGGACGGCCTTACGTGCCCTGTGCCCGACTGTGACGGCAATCTTCAGCGCTCCTAACCAACCCTTAACGCATTCTATCGAAAGGATCATTTCATCATGGGTATCTGTTCTTCTATCGCCGCTGTCGGCCTCCACCTCGCCTCCATTCACGCCCCTGGGCACTACACGACCGTGGAGACGCAGTCGGTCGCCTCAACGCCAGCGCCAGGAGCCCAAGGCAGCGCGGCGCTGTCCATCAGCCAGGAGGTGCGCCGCAGCTACAACAACGCCAACCCTGGGCTCTACGCCAGGTGCAACAGCGGCATTCAGGTCGGGGGCTACTACAACAGCGAAAGGAACTTCACGGCCTATGCGTCCTATGTGAAGGACCTCAGGATCGTCGGGCCTGTAAGCGCCTGGGGCGCGGTCGGCCTCGCAACGGGCTATGAGCGCCACCGGATCACGCCTATCGCCCTGGTGGGCGGGAAGCTGGACCTCGGGGACCGGCTGGCCCTTCGGGTAGGCTATGCGCCCAAGGTGGCCAAGGCCAACGACACGCACCTTGTCCACTTCGCGCTGGAATGGAGGCTGGGCCGGTGACCGCCCTCAACGATATTCATTCCGTCTCGCGGGGATCGTTCGGCCGCCACCCGGACGTGCTGATCGTTACGGGCGAGCATGGGGAGCTGGCCACATTCGAAAGAATGGGGCTTGATAGCTGCCTCAAGCCTCAGGACGCGGCCGAAGCGAAGGCGCACCCGTGGTTCTTCACCGGCTCCCCGTTCGGTCCCGAGATTGTGGGTTTGGCCTGGGAGCGTCACTCTGTCCGTGGCGGGAGGATCGGGGAGAAAAGGTGATGTGGCTGTCTTGGATCGTCGAACGGTATACGAAACGAGCATTAGGACGGCCTCAGCCTGAAAAGGTGGACGTCATGTGTCGAACTAAAGGTGGGCGGGAGTTCAGGCCGTTTAGCATTGAATGGCGAGGATCAACGCTAATCCTATGTGAGAATGAGGAATAAGGACTGTGACCGATAACTTCGTAATCCTGTGGACCATCATCGCCCTGGTCGGCCTGATCACTGGCTTCATATCGGATTGAGCCCGCACATGACACGTCACCCCAGCAACGAAGAGCTGCGGAACGCCTACTCAACGGCCGGACAGGTCCTCAGGGCCATCGACCTCACATGGGCGGCAGCTCGCCCTGGGGAGCATCGACCACCACCGGCCGAAAGGGACCGCCTGTTCCGCGCCACCATCACGAGGCCCAGCCATGACACATAGCACCATCGACCAGCACTATATTGTCGTTTACACGAAGGATAACACGAACCTGTCAGCCCCTCTCCGCCCTCCAGCCGCAAAGGACTTCGAGAACCAGGTGCAAGCCCTGGGCTTCACCACGCGGGTCTATCGGGCGCTGGAGGTCACATGGTCCACCAACGGCGGCCGGGAGCGCTCAGGTCCGCTGCCAGCCCCCAAGGCCCATGAGCTGCTGAAGGAACTCCTCGCCCTCGGCTACAACGATGCGGCCACCCATCCCGTGGAGGCGACTATTCCTGCCTGACTGTTTACTATTCGTTCACTACGTCGCTATTACCCCTGAGGGACTTAATGTTTCTCAGGGGTTTTCTGTATGCTTGCGCTGCGTCTCACTTTACTTCCTCTCGCCTTGATCGTTTCATCCCCAGCTATCGCCGGTCAATCCTTCGCGGCCTATGAGGGCCAGGGCGCTTACCAGGAGGGGACCGGAGGCTCCAGGATCACCAAGCACGGGATCGACTATTGGACGAACGGCACCCCTCCCCGCCGCTTCCAGCTCCTGGGGTTCCTGACGGACAAGCGCCGGGACAACAATCTCGTTCCTGACGTCGTCGGCTCCAAGGGCGTAGCCAAGGCGGCCATCAAGCACGGAGGGGACGCGGTGGTCATGCTGGGAACCAAGGGCGAGGTGATCGGCCTCCTCGGGGGCGCGGTCAGCCCCAACATGGGCTACGGGGCAGTCGTCCGGGACAAGGTCACCGTTCTGGCCGTCGTCAAATACCTGGATTAACTAGACACCTTCACCCACGGTTAACGGACTGGACACGAAAGTTAAGGGCACACACGCACTGAGGCCCAGCGGGGGATGGGCAGCGTGTGGCGCGAAACGCTAACCCCAAGCATGTGAGACATTTTCGCACTGTCCTACATGCTCCGGGCTGGCGTATGGGAACAAACCGCGAACATGCGGGTCGTGTGTGGATCATAGCGAGAGCCGAGGTGTCTTGATGGTGACGAATATGTTGAGTGTACCGCTGTCGGAAGGTGTCGCCGAGAACATGGGCGACGGAATGTACATTGTGCGCCAGGAGGTCGACGGGGAACCCCAAGCCGTCAATCTGACCGTGGCTGATATGTGGAAGATGCTCCAGAATGCCCTGGGAGGCCTCATGGAGGCTCAATGGCCCTCGGGGCTACCAAAGGAGTCTGAAGAGCGGATCGCCTCTCCTGACCCACTTTCCGGGCAGATGGGAGGCCATTCGTTCCGACGAGCAGCCTGAAGGTCGAAAAGAAACCCCCAAGGCCCGTTAAGAGGCTATGGGGGTTTGCTATTTGGTGTGGCGGACTATTCGTCCATGAACCACCAGTCGAGGAAGTCCAGAACGTCCTCCACCGCGAAGGCGAACGCCTCCGGGTAGCCTATGGCCAGCCCAGGCGTCGTCCAACGGAACGAAGCCCAAATCCAGAAGGCATGGAGGAACAGGACGGCCAGCGCCGACGAGACCAGAAGGATCACCGGGACGCAGACGAAGACCGCCACGGCCAGAAGGAGGCGGAGAGAGCGGAAGAGCGTCACAGAACGAACTCCTCGGCTATATCCCGTACAAATCGCTCCACAGGGGCCTTCCGGGACGCGCGGGACAGAGGGTAGCCCTCCGCCTGCTCCAGCTCCTCTTGAAGCATCGCCAGAGCCCGCCAGGCCACCATGGCCGAATGGCGTAGCCCTTTGTCGTCCAGCTTCCCACGGTCGACCAGGTGACGCATGATCTTGTTGGCATGGTCGGTCGACTTGTCGCGGTCCCAGTGCATCCCCTTCTCCGGGTGATGCTGGGCGGTTGAGGCATGGGACAGACGGGCCACCTCGGCCAAGGCGTTCGGGAAGTAGTCCAGGAGGCCTTCGGCCATGGGGTACTCTTGGCGCTTGGCGGCGTCGTCGGGGAGCGACGGCTGTTGAGAGAAGGAGGTGGGCGTCAGCGTTAGGCCCACGCCGATGCTCGCCGTCCGCTTGGCGTTCCGTAGGCGGGGGTAACCTCCGAAGACGTGGTCGCCAGTTTCTGAATCAAAGTGCCGATAAACAATGCGGCCTTTGTCCAAATACTTGACGCAAATCTTTGGGTCGGCCCAGCTGTCTCTGTTCATCCTGTGGAAAACAACCGGGGTTCCATCTTCCAGCTCCAGAAGCTTTGAGGTGTCGATAGGAAAAACCGTCTCTCGCTGACATTCCACCCTATCGCACTGACAGGCCGTGGGCCGCCGATTACAGGCGCTGCACTTATTGCTCATCCGCGAACTCCTTCAGGAGGTCGATCAGGCGCTTGGCCTGTTCTTTCCCGATAATCACGTCATGGAGGTCATCGTCCTCGGTCACTTGGCCGAGACTGATCGCGTCACCCATGTCGATCACGGTCAGGGTGTCGAAGTCATCCTCGTCCAGGACCTGGGGAGGCTTTGGGCTCATCAGGGCGTTATCGCTCATGGGTGCTGGTTTCCTCAGTTGTAGATTGTGCGGAGCTTCTGGGCTGCTCGCTCGAAGTCTTCCGCGTCGTCGATAAGATCGCGGGCAGTTACCTGGCTGAACTGGTAGAGCTTGCCCTCTGGGTATCCGGTAGGGCTGTGGACCATCAGCTCGATAGGTTGGCCTGAGGCCATAAGACCAGCCGCCAGCGACCGGAGGTTCCTCGCGGTGTCATCCAGTTGCTTTGCGCGGACTGTCGGGATCATCAGATAACGTCGATGCGCCCGGCCGGGGACGTCAGGGCTTCAGAGACCTTGGCCTCTTCGGCCGCAATGGCCTTATCGAACACGGCCAGGACCTCTTCGACCGTTTGGCCCATCCTGTCGTTGAAGTGCGGGAAGTATTCACCGGCAGCGGCGTCCAGGGCCTTGTGGGCTGGAGAATCAATACGCATGAACGCTAAGTCACCCTGAGCCAGGCAAACGGCCCCATGACCACAGGCGCAAAGCACCTCGTCGAGGTTGCGGGGATATAGTCCCTCATCCGTTAAACCGACGTAGTTGCCTTGCGTCCATCCCTTGTCGATCAGGAGCTGCTTGGCTTCCTTCAGGACCTGAACGGTCGTCTTCTGCTGTGTCGTCTCAACCATGTTCGATTTGTTCTTTCTGTTAGGCGGCAGGCGGCTCCCAAAGGATCGGCCTGCGGGCCTTACTGTCCCAATCAGTGTGGTGAAGGATGCGGGCCAGGCGGGCGTTGAGCAGCGCCAGGTCCTCAGGTGTCCGGCCGAGCCACTTGGACTTCGACGGGTCTTTGTCCTTGGCGTAGGCGGCGCGGTAAGCCTGGAGGACATTCTCCCAGGGATCACCGGCTTGCATCAGGACCTTTTCGGCTGACTTGGGGCCGATGCCTGGGCAGCCTGCATAGCCGTCCGTGCTGTCGCCCATGAGCGTCTGGTAGAGCCAGAACTCCTCGGCGCTTTCGGGCGTCGTTTCGACCAGCTTGTCCTGCCGCCATATCTTGACGTTCGGAAGTGTCTGCATGTCCTTATCTTCGGACACGATGACCCGGTCGACCGGCGACTGGCGGGTGGCAAGAATACCGATGTAGTCGTCGCCCTCAAGGCAATCCTCGGAGACTACGCGATACTTTCCGTCTGCCCTAAGGTGATCAATGATCGGCCAATAGCAGAGGGGTTTTCGGACGCTCTTTCGGTTTGCCTTGTAGTCCTCCCAGACTTCTTTTCGGAAGTTGTTGGGACCGGAGAAGACCAGCACGGCCTCTTCGCCCTTCAGGCGCTTGATGTGCCCTTGGACCTGCCGCTCGAAGGTATCCAGCGCCTCGTCGAAGGCACTGTTGAGGATGTGGACGGAAGCCCCAGCCTCGTTGGTGAACACCGCCTCGCGCTCCACGGCCGAACAGGCCTGAAAGAGCGTGAAGTCGGCGTCGATCAGTAGCTGCGTCACGGGTAGCGGTTGTCCCCGTGGACGAACACCCAGCGGACGGCCGCAATAGCCTTGCCGAGAACGTCGACCAGGAACGCAACGAACCACATGATGCCCAAGGCCAGCAAGCCGCAGACGAGGAGGACCAGGCCGAGGAGCGGGCCGGAGAAAGCGACGATCAGGACGACCAGGAGGATGCAAGTGAGAATGGTGAGGATGCTCATGATTTCTTCTCGATCTCGATAGAGAAAATCTGATTGATGGACGCCCAGCCCTCCTCCAGCGCCCGCTGTTCCACGGCAAAGGCTCGGGCCTCGGCCAGGGTGGCGAAAGGCTTTCGGCCTCTCTGGTAGCGGACTTCGTAGGAGGAGGTTGCGCCGGGCGGGGGCTTCCAGGGTTCTCGGAGGAACATTAGGCCTCCACCAGCTCCGGGCTGTCCTTGGGGATGCGCCGGGTCGAGACGATCTCACCGTCCTCTTCGATCACTTCGAAGACGTCCCATTTGTCCCGTCCGTACCTGGTCGCAGCGCCGCTGGCCGCTGGGTAGGCATCACCGGCATTGAAATAGCGCCGCCGCTGCTCCGGGACCTGGACGAGGTCTTCGCTGCTCTCGTCGAGCCCGCTGTAGGAACTGCCAGAGAGGAGGAATGTGTCGGGGTACTCGTTCCCATCGTACCCAGTGACCAGGGCGACCACCGGGAACTTTCCAGCCGCGTCCGTAGCAACAATGCGGGCTTTGCGTCCGTCGCGGGTGCGGACGGGTTTATTGAAGTCGATCATTCGTTTGGCTCCTTTGCGGGGCATGGGTTCTTGTTCGCGGCGCGGAGCCGCTCCTGGTCAGCCATTCGGACCTTGCGATCCGCTGCGATGGTCTTGGCCAGCGTGAAGATGTCTGAGGTTGCCGGGCGCGGGTAAGTCGGCTCCGGGACCTGTTCGATCTCACAGTCCACGGGGACGGCGACCTTTGCGGTGACCGTCTCGGCGGGAGGTGACGGGAGGTTGACTTTGGGTGGCGCTGTGCAAGCCCCCAGGATCGTCAGGGCGATGATCAGGAGGGAGAGGACCGCCAGGATGGCGACGTCCTGCCAGGAGGTGTTCATTACTCGACCTCCAGGACTATCTTCGCGGGGAGCAGGTCGCCACGATGGGCCATTGCTTTCCACTTTTTAGCCGACCGCCAGCCTATGAGCTTGGCCTCGGAAAGCTCCGTGGTGAGCCCGCCTCCCTCCTTTTCATAGGGGCGGCTTCCGTAGGTGGCGATGTGTAGGCCGTAGGATTCTTCTGCCCGAACCTGCCGTCGTTCAGGGGGGAGATGCTCCAGCCAGCTGTACTGATCGTACTTCGTCCTGTAGCTCTCGACGGTCTCGTGCGGCTTGTAGCGAAAGACGTACCGTTGAACGCTCATTGGTCGTCCTCCCCCAGAGCTTCCATGGCCCAGTCGTAGCCGTCCCAGTTGTCCACACCTCCAGCTTCTAGGGCGAGGAGCTTTTCTTCGGAGCGGCGCAGACGCTCATATTCCCGGCGTTCGACTTGGACTATTTCGGGCTTCATCATTCCATCAGCTCCTTCTCAAGCAGCTCACGGGCCGCACGGCACTGATCGACCTCATCGCCCTGAGGCACCTTGAGAGCGATCAGCCTGTCCGCCTGGGCGGTGAGTGACTTTGCGCGGCCATCAGCGGCCGAGAGGTTGGCGGTGTAGGCCTGGCGATCCTGCCAGCGGGCCTTGAGGATCATGTCGAGGCCGGTCGTCTGCTGTCGGATCACAGCGTCCTTTTGGGCCAGTGCGGTCGCCTGGACGTTCAGCTGCTGCTGCATCGTCGTCATTTCCCGGTCGCGGGAGACGATGCGGTCATTGGCGGCCGTGAGGCGGGCGGACTGGACCCATGCAAAGACGCTGGCGGCCGTGGCGATCACAGCGAGCCCAGCGCCGATCTTAGGCGTCAGGAATGAGATCATATCGGGTATCCT
The DNA here is from genome assembly GCF_001890385.1 of Tardibacter chloracetimidivorans. Taxonomy (NCBI): domain Bacteria; kingdom Pseudomonadati; phylum Pseudomonadota; class Alphaproteobacteria; order Sphingomonadales; family Sphingomonadaceae; genus Tardibacter; species Tardibacter chloracetimidivorans. The sequence goes on from NZ_CP018221.1 coordinate 749,596, forward strand.
TCTTGGAGGATTAGGAAACGGGCTGGATCGTCACAGGAACCACCCGGAAACAGGGCGCGTCCCACTCGCTGAAGGGGATATTTTTCCGATTGAATACTTGTGCCTGGTTTATGTCCTTGGTCCAGCGCCCGCGTTTACCTGGAGAGACGTATTCCCCGTGCAACCGCCGCATCCATGTGGGACACTCGGCGGCCGTGGCATCGACGCGGATGACTACAGGGACGTAATCAATCTTCATCGGGCTCGCTCTTCCGGGTGATCCACACGCCAATTCCACCGGCCGTGAGGATGAGCCCCATGCCTGTGCCGAAGTCCGTGTGGTTGAACGCCTGCCCCTGCCCGACCACGGACCATGCCGAGAGACAGAGGAACTGAAGGGCCGCGAGGCACCAATAGACCCTGGACGGGGCGTAGGTTTCCCCGTCCTTTGTGGTCAGAAGGTGCTTGATGGCCCCGGCGAATCTGCGGAGCCAGGGAAGCATCAGATGCCCGCGATTTCCGCCAGCTTGTTGGTGATCGCCGGGAGGTCGACCGAGAGCGACGGGTAGCCGTTCTCATCGGTCTCCACGACAATTCCCAGCTCGCCGAGCAGCTCCCGTGCCTGGCCCACGTAGCGGGAGGCCTGGAGGATGATCGCCGTGTTCTCGTCGTGCAGGCGGGTGAGGCCGTTGAGAGCGCCGCGCTGGCGTTCGGCCTTGTCGGATACGCGGCGGACCTCCTCCTTGAGGGCAGCGATCTGGGCGTGAGCATCGGCAACGATTTCGGTCGCCGTGTCGTTGATCAGCTTGGCGACTTCCCGCCATCCCGTCGCTTCCAGCTTCAGCTCCTCACGTTCCCGCATGAACTCGGCGATTGCCTGGTCCTCTGGGCTCTCCGGGACGGTGTTCTCGTCGTCTTCACGGGCGGTTGCTTCGAGCAGCGCGGGCGTGGGGCCACCGATCAGGACGTTGCGCTCAGGGGCGGAGAGGTACGGGAAGGCCTCTTCAAGCGAAGCGCCCTCAAGCCAGCTCAGGAAGTCGGCGGTGTCGACCGTGATCCGGTAGGTACCGTTTACACGGCACGGAACCGCAATGGTGGTCTCGTCGGCGAACTCAATTTTCTGGGCAACTGGAATAGTATTCATTATGCGTTCTCCAGCATAAGGAGGCCGGTGGAGGTTATTCTCCAGACTCGGCCCCATGAGTGCCTGTCGTCGCGGACTGTTATCAATCCGAGGCAAGCAGCCACTGCGATTTCATCTGTGTGTTTTCGTGAGAAGTCGGATCGGGTCGTGAAGGGTGACTTCCAGGCTCTTTCGAGGACTGGAAGCACCTGATCAGTGGCAAGTGGCCCAGTTAAGGCCGACCTTGACCTCTCCGTCTGTGGGGCATCGCCAGGATGGGAAGGGATTCCCGGCCCGACGTGCAGTTTCGATAAGGATAGCACTCACTTTGTCCTCAAGGCCTTCGCGGACGGCGACCTGCAATTCGTCGTGAATCCAGCCCAGGAACACGAAGTCCCCGTTCCAGCCGTGCTTGAGCCCGGCCGCGATGAGAGCGTCCTCGGCGTCGGCGATCCATTGTTTACAAATAACGGCACCGGCCGACTGAAGCAGCGAATTGAGCGCCGCATGTTCTGATCGGACGGGTATCTTCCGGCCGTCCAGGCCCTTCAGCCATCCCTTCTTAGCTGCGGATTTCACAGCCGCGATGAGCTTGGCGAGCGCCGGGAACTTCTTCAGGAACCGGGCGCGGAGCTGTGCCCCTGCCTTTGCTCCCTTACCGATGATCGAACCGAGCTTTGCGTCTCCGGCACCGTAGAGGAAGGCGTAGATGAAGGTCTTCGCTACGTTCCGGTATTTCTTATGCTCCGGGTGGGCCGCTTCGTCGCGGACAGTGTCGTCCGGCAGGCCAAACAGCGCCTTGGCGTTCTCCCAGTGGATGTCCCCTTCGAGAACCACCTTGATGTACGCGCCGCCGTCGAAGGCGGCCATGAAGGAGCCAAGACAGCGAAGCTCTAGGCCGGACTGGTCAGCGCCGAGCTGTTTCCAGCCAGGGAGGACAGTGAAAAGCGCTCGACACTCCCACCCGAACTCAACACCCACTGAGGGAACTTGCGCCTTGTTGGGATCGTAATGGGTCGCTCGGCCTGTGACCGCGCCGTTGGTGTTGTAGCGTCCATGGATTTTCCCTTCTTTGGTGACAAGGCGCAACCAGGCTTTGTTGCCTTCGCCGAGCTGGCCGATGCGCTTCTGAATGAGGAAGAACCGGGCCAACTGCTTGGCCTCGGGGAACTTGAGCTTCGAGAGGACCTCGTCGTCCACCTTCGGCTTGCCGCTGTCGGTGAACTCACTGGGCTCCCATCCGTATTTGGCCTTCAGCCGGTCGGCGATATGGTCCCGAGAAGACGGGTTGAACTCAAAGGTCTCAAAGCGCTCGACCGGAACGCCCCTCTTGTATCCCTTGGTCTTGTTGTCGCGCTTCGGGATGAAGTCGTCGAGCTGTACCGTCCAGGGCGGGAAGAGCGAGCGGAGCGATTGGCTGAGGCTTTCCCGCTCGGCACAGAGGTTAGCGTAAAGCTCCTCAGCGGCCTTCCGGTCGAAGGGCCAGCCATTGCGCTCGATCTGACTGCAAAGGCGCTGGACGCGCATCTCCAGCTTCATGGCCTGTTCGCTGAAGCCCTGGTCGACGAGGTACCGATAGAGCGCCAGGTTGAGCCTGCCGTCCTGGATCATGTACTCGTGCATCCGGGGGTTCCATTCGGCCCACGGATCGAGGCCCTCGGCCTTCATCTCCTTGGCGTAGTCGCCCTTGCGTTCGGTACCGAGGCGGTAGCCCCAGGCCTCAAGGCTGTGGAGCCCGACGAACTGGCCGGGGAACTCCTTGGGCTTCTTGTACGGATAGGGACGATCCGGGTTCTGGAGTTCCCATTGCTCCAGCTTGGCCTTGTATGCCTTCCAGGCTTTCGCCAGTGGAAAGTCCGTGGCCTTGATGTCGCTGAAGACCAGCTTGGCCAGATTGACCGTGTCGATCAGCTTCTCAGCTGGCGGGACCGGGATGCCGTGGAGCTTCTCGATCACCGCGCAGTCATAGCCGATGATATTGTGGCCTATGAGCAGCTCGGCGTCCTGATAGAGCTTCAGGAACTTCCCGATCTCAGCGGGCTTGAAGTCCAGCACCTCTTCCGTGTCGATGTTGATGGCGACAGCGGAGTGGATGACCGAGACGGCGTCCAGGAGGCCGTTCGTCTCAATGTCGAAAACGTAGCGGCCCCCAGTCACTGAACGATCCTCAGGGGCGGGAGCTGGGCTTGGAGGACTTTACGCTCCCTGCGGAGCTGCTGGAGGCCGAGAGCGGCCCCGAGGGTGGTGAACTTGCCAGCGTCGGCGTCTGCCTGCTGACGAAGGATGCTGTCAGTCTTGCCCCGTATCCGGGACATGATCGTCTGCACCTCCCAGTCTTGCATGGGCGGTGGGGTAGTCATGGTATTTGTAGGTCCTTGTGCCTCTCGCTGGAGGCTAGTGGGTCTGTCCGGTTAGGGCTGAAGATCGTTTAGGCCGTCGATAAGGGCCGCGTAGGCCGCAGGCGCTGACGGGTCGACGAACTGCCAGCCTTGGTATTTCTCGGAAAGGCGCTGAAAGCGCTTCGAGCTCCGGTCGTACTGAGCGGCATCATCGCACCGAACGAGAGTAAAGGTCTCGTTGGCCTTATCGCGGACGTAAGCATCCGTTCGGAACACATTGATCCCGTCTGAAGCTATTTGGCAGATACCGAAATCAAAGCGGGGAAGAATGCTGTCCTGTCCAGAGCTGAGCGTTATGAGCTGAAAGTCGCTGTGCGGTCCTGCGATGTCAAAGACCCCGAGGACTTCTTCAGTGGCCCAGTTCTCGTACCCGCCCATTACTCCAATAAGAGCGGAGTCTGGGACCAGTTTTCCGACCTTCTCGCGGACTTCTTCGAAAGATGAGCCAGCATTTGGGGCAAAGATGTCGATGTCCTTGACTGGACGGCCGTTGTCGAGGTCACGGAGGCATCCCCCAGCGAGGAGGGAGCCAGGGAATACGGCGCAGACGTGCGCCAGGGTGGCCGCGTAGGCGGCAGGGATTTCCATTTTGAATTGTTCCTAGAAGTCGTCGCCCTCGTAGGGCGGGAAGCTGGCCCCGTCCGTCTTGGGCTCGGGGAACTCGCTCTCGATTAGCTGGGCGGTCTCGGGTTCGAACTTGAGGCACATGGTATTGCCGTTCGCCCGTCCGGTGTATCGGTCCTTCACGCACCTGAGGGTGCTGTATTGACGCATCTCGGGATCGTCGGCTTGCGTGTCCCGCTCCAGCCCGAAGGCGTAGTGGAACCAGGCGGCGATGGCTCGGGAGCCCTTGAAGTGCTTCAGCATCACCCGGCCGCCCTCTTCGTGCGGCTTGCCCTCGGGGGTCGCCAGGTGGCTCACCACAATGATGATGATTCCCAGCTCCTGGGCGAGGAGGCTGATCTCCTTAACGATGGTCTCGACTGAGGCCCTTTCGTTCGTCGGGTCGATCAGCGCCGTGAGGTTGTCCAGATAGACGATCTTCACGCCCTTCGAGACCGCGAGGTACCGAATGCGGGACTTGATGTCCGCCCATGCAGAAGCCGTGAAGTTTCCGCCGAAGATTATCTTGCCGCTATTGTCCAGGGCGTCGATAGCTTCGGTCAGCTCTTCTTGGGTGTATCCGCCCTCCTCCATGGGGATATGGAAAGGACGCCCGGCATACTTTCCAGCTACCCGCTTGACCGTCTCGCCTGGGGTTTGCTCCAGGTAGATCACGGCCGTCATTATGCCGAGCTGAAGGACGTCGAAGCAGATGGACTGTGTGCAGAAGTCGGTCTTGCCTACCCCTGCCCCGGCCCCGATCAGGTACGTTTCGCCCCATCGGCGGCCGAAGGTCCACTTGGTCAGCCTCGGGCTCCACCAGGGGATGCCCATCTCGACCGGCTTCAGTGCGTCGGCTCTCAGGTCCGCCACCGTGAAGATGCCGTCCGGCTTGAACTCTTCGGCGTTGAAGTAAGCGTTGGTGATCGCCCGGCCATCTCCAGCCATCAGGGCCGACCGGGCGTCCTTGTGGCCCTGTATCTCTCCGATGAAGGCCTTCCCGGCCGGAAGGATCGCTGCGGCCTTCCTGGCCCATTCGCGTCCCGTCTCGTCGGCGTCGAACAGGAGGACGACCTTGTCGAAGCGGTCCAGCCATTCGTAATGGTTCTTGAGGACGTCGACGGAGCCCTTCGCGCCGGTTGGGATCGACACGACTGGGTATTTGCCCCCAGTCAGCTGGTAGTAGGCTGCGGCGTCCCCTTCGCCCTCGAAGATGACCAGAGAGCGCGTGTCGCACCCTGGCCCCCATTTGTGCATGAGCCACAGGGGCGGCTTGCCTTCGGCGTGAGGGAACGAGAAGGTCTTGTCGAGGTCGAAGCGCTCCTTGTCGGCATCGCTCAGCTTGTACCTGATCTTCTGGCCCCAGAGGGCACCGTCAGGCGCGTGATAGTCGAAGGACAGACAGCCCTTGCGGGGGAGCTTAACGGGCTCTCCGTCCTCGTCGGGGACCTTCACGCTCCATTGGACGATCTTGATGCCCAGGGCGCGACAGGTCTTCTCATCAATGCCATAGGAAGAGGCGATTGAGACGACCTCCCCGGCGATAGCTTCGAACATGCGTTTCCGTTGTGATTGTTGGTGGCCCGCTCGGGGCTGATAGGCGTCGTCAGCTGTCTCCCAGTACCCACAGCCGAAGCAATGAGCCCTTCCAGACGCGTAGCGGCCGAGGTTGTCCCTGGAGCCGCATTCTGGGCACGGTTCGTGCTGGAGGAAGGCGCTGGTGTCCTTCTCGTAGTCAGCCGCCATGGCCGCAGGCCTTGAGGAAGGCGGTCTCGGAGCCGAAATCCTCGACCGAAGCGTCCGGCTGCCCATCGGCGAGCTTCATGACGTGGCGGACCCTGCCGGTCCAAGTGTGCTTTGAGCGGTGCAGGTAGGAGACGCACTCGTGCTTCACTGTGAATGCAGCAACGATGTCGTCCCCGTCATAGTCGGGCTCAACCACGATCCAGATAGCGCTGGCGCGGGCCATTGTGTTCTCCGATGATGTGGAATCTGGTGTGTGCGGGCCTTTCACCCGCTGGGGCGCAGCGCTTTACGGATATGTAGCTGAGTTCCTCAGTCCGCCTTCAGACAGGCTGCGGACGCCTGGGCCGGGACGCTACCGTTGTTCCCGATGCCAATCATGTTGAGGACGGACCTCTGGAGGCCCCTGAGGTGAAAGGGAGGAAAGCCCTCAGGAGCCACCGGAAATCCGATGGAATGAAGTGGGACCGTCTGTGCGTGTGTAAACGGTCCCACGACTGGGTTATTGTGGGCGGGGGCGCTTGCCTGCTTCCAGGATCGGAAGGCCCGCTTCGGTCGGGACGTAGATGATCTGTCCCTTCGAGTTTTCGAGGTTGTTGATGTAGAGGTAACGGAGGTAGCCCTCGGGACCGCCGAGGCCCTGGGCCACGATGCGGTTGGCTTCCGCTACACCTTTGGCGCGGATGATCTCGGCGTCCGCCTCCATCTTGGCGCTGTCGCGTTTCGCCATTGCGGCGCGGACAGCAATCTGGCGGTTCCCTTCGGCCTCAGCGAGCTGGGCCTGTCCGGCCATCCGGGAGGAATAGACGTTGTACTGCGGATAGAAGGCCATGCAGCCCCCGACGCCCCCGAAGGAGAGGAGGGCCACGAGGAGAATGATAACAACCGGCATCTTGGAACCTTTCTTCGCGGGAAAACGGCAGTCGATAAAAACCGGGGACGTCGAAGGTTATTCAAACGTCCCCGGTCGGGGTGCAGCTTCAAGCGCTGGGGTCTGTGTGTGCTGGGCTTCCACCAGCTGCGGATTTCTAGAATGCCTCTGCCCGTTGGTTCGCGCTGGGCAGCACGTCAGGACCGGCAGCGGTTCCCATACGGTGAACCTATATCGTCCTGCACTTATCCCCTCGGGCTGAGCCTCTGTGGGGGCTGCTGACTTCGATCAGTCGTGACGGAGCTGATAGAGGACGCCGTTCGCAATCTGGGCGTCGTAGCCGTCCAGCTCGACGAACTTGGTCACGCCATCGGCATCAGCGGCAACGGCCACGCCAAGAGCGTTGACCGCGTCCTGGAGAGCTTCCCCGGTGGACAGGACGGCCGAAGCGAGGCCGGTCTCGTTGAAGTAGACGGTCACGCCATCGTGCGTCAGGGAGACCTTGTCGAGGCCTGGGGTTGCGTCAGCCACATAGGCTTCGACGGCGGTGTTGAAGGCCTCAATGGCGAGCTGGAGGTCTGCGGGTTCGGCCATGGGCCTTTACCTTTCTATGATTTCTGGATGAGCCGGAACGGCAATCGGCCCTCAGTCGAGGACCAGGGTGTAACGCTTGTACTGGCGACCGCTGACAGGATGGGCCTGAAACGCGGACTCGATCTTGTACCCGGCCGTCCGAAGCTCAGCGATGCGGCGTGTAAACGAGCCGCTGTTGATGTCGATGTCCAGGAGGGCCTCACGCGGCGATGCGGTGCCTTTGGCCTGGAGATAGTCGAGGACCTCTTTGGCCCGTGGTGTCAGATGGGGCATGTTCGTCGGTCTTTCTCAGTTGGAGAACGGGACGTCGGGGTGTGCTGCTCGAAGGCGGCGCTGGTTGAGCGCCCTCTCGAACGCGAAGTAGCGGTGAGACGGCGTCAGGTAGGCCGTGTAGGCGTCTTCAATGTGCCGATAGGCCTCAATGCAGGCCTTGTGCGCCTCAACCATCCCCTGCTCCAGCTGCTCGTCCGTCATGTCGGCCGCTAGGTGATCTAGCTGGGCCACGAGGGACTGAACGCGCTTATGAGAGCCGGGGCGGTCAAGGCGCGGCGGGCGGTCGAAACTCACAGGTTGGCGTACTCCGCCTTGGCATCGAACGAAGGGCAGGCCTTGGCCACCTTGGGGAAGTCCCGGTGCCCTTGGATCACAGCGCCCTTGTATTTGGCCTTGAGGCTGCGGAGGAGCTGCTTGAGGGCGTCCTTCTGCTCGGGGGTCCGGGTGTCTTTCGGGTGGCCGTCTCGATCAACACCTCCGATATAGACCACGCTCAGCGCCTCGCTGTTGTGCCCGGCGACGTGGGAGCCGATAGCGCCTTCAGGCCGCCCGGTCTCAATCGAGCCGTTCAGGTGGACGACGTAGTGATAGCCGATGCCTGCCCAGCCCTGCTTCAGGTGCCAGCCGTCAATATCGGTGGCGTCGAAGTGCTTCCCCTCGGGCGTTGCCGCACAGTGGACCGCGATGAAGCGGGTATGAGGGCGTGGGCGGACGGGGCGGCCTTTCGGCCACGCGAAGATGCGTTGGGTCACTGAGGGTCTCTCTTTCAGGATTGATCAGGCAGCGGCGTTGGCGAGGGCCTTGTGCCGCGAAGGGTCGTTGGGCTCGTCCACCCAGGACTGGGGGATGAGCTTGTCGGCGAACGGGATGCTCCGCTTGGTGCACCAGTCCGCGTATGTTGTCTTGGAGCCCTTGCGAATCGGGCTCTTGGACCGGCTGAACACGAAGCGAATATCGAGCCCAGGATGCTGGGCCTTGATCAGCTCGTGCTTCTTTCGGTCGTCGACGTCGAAGATACCCTTGGTCTCAACGATGATCCCGTTCTTGAGGATCAGGTCGGGCGTGTAGGTGTGGTCGGTCGCGGGCTTATGGTAGCGGACCTTGACCTCTTCGTAGCGGTACGGGACCCCGCGCTCGTCGAGGTCCCGCATGTTCGCTTCTTCTAAGCCGGATCGCCAGGTAACTGCCTTGCGTCGTGGCTTAGATGTCGAGGCCACCGTTGTCGTCCGTGTCCTCTTCGTCCGTGCTGTCGTCTGCGTCGATGTTCAGGTCGTCGTCATCGTCCTCGTCGGAACCATAGGTGAACCCACCGCCGTCATAGGCAGAGAAGTTCGCGCCCTGGCCACCGCCCTTGACGAGCTTGATGAGCTGGACGCCCGTGAGGGTGAACTTGAGGCCGACTGTCTCGACCTCCTCGACCTCGCCGTCCGCGTTGCGGATTTTCTCGGTGCGGGTGTAATCCGTGAAGAAGCCCTGAAGCAGGCCTTCCGAGCCCGCGCCGATCTTCAGCTTCTTGAGGGCCTTCTCGGGGATGGGCGTACCGGCCGCGTCACAGATGGTCGGGGCGTACTGCGAATTGGTACGGAACATGAGCTTGCCGGTGGGTTCCCGCTTGCCCTTGTCGTTCTTGGCCGTTTCCTTCTTCAGCGGGAGCTGGGTGCCCTTCGCTGAAAGTCCGAACTGCTTGAGGGTGTCCTTGATGACTGCCTCAGCGCTCTTGGCGGCTGGGGATGCGGGATCGCAGATGCCGTCGACCTTGTACTTGTTGTCGGCGTACTGGCCCTCACTGTCCGGCGAGGTCAGGTGAGGATAGGCAAAAACGAATGGGCCAACTGTGGCCTGAATGCGTGGCTTCTTAGCCATGGTGTTTAGAGAAACTCTTGTGTGCTGATAGGCTATGATCGGCAAATATCGCCGAGTGTGGTGAAAGGTGAAGCTGGTAACTCAGCTTCCAAGGAATGCGGCTATCCGCGCCTGGTCCGACAAGGCGCTGTCGGCGTCGTCGCCCTCTTTGAGGACTCTTTTGACCGCATTCCGTGGTAACTGAGCGGCTGGCTATGTGTGCCGCGTGGTCTACATGGCAGCCTCCCGTCGCTCGTGACGTCCCCCAAAAGCAAACCACCCGGAACCTTTCGGAACTGGGTGGCCTGGGAGGTAGATGTGCATACGTCTGCACTAATGCACACTCGGCGATTGTTGCCGGGTGTGTAGAGGCTAGGCAAATGCGTATAGAGACTGGCGGATCAGGCTGAGTTCAAGGTCGCCTTTGGTTGGGATTGGGGGCAGCTTTTCGATGCCTTCATCCGAGAGGACCGAGCGGGCGTGGCGGTCGATCTCCTGAAGCGGACAGTATCCCTCGTACATCTCAATGAAGGCCTCCCGGATCACCCGGCCGAAGAGGTCCATATTGCCCGCATGGGTGCCGAAGCTGTCATGGATCATGGCGAAGTGCCTGATGCCCTGCTCCTTCGCGCGGACGACTGAAAGCTGGAGGTGGGCAGCGTCCATTGAGTGAATGACGTTCGGTGAGGAGGCTGACCGCATCTTCTTTTTGTTGATCCGCTTGGTGGGTGCTTCGCGCACCAGCATCGTCACCCGCGTCAAGACGTTTCCGGCAGCGTCGACCTTATCGGTGCTGGTGGGCACCAGGACCTTCCGGTCATAAAGCCATGTGTTGACGACCTTGGAGGTGTACTCACTATACCGCTGGATGATTGGCATCCCTGTGGGCGACGTCCAGGTCAATGAGAGGCTCTCGTGCGCGAGGATCGCAGCGACCGCCTGGACCCAGCTGGCTGCCTCATCGGCCTTGGGGGCCACGCTGACCACCGCCTGGTACGTGTGGGCCGCCAGGACCTGAGCGCAGTTGAAGCCACCGTCCGCCTGGAGGGAAATCTCCCCGGTGTCCTTGTCCGTTCGCTGCACGTCGAACTCGTAGGGGTGCTGCTCCCGCTTCCGCAAGGCGACCTCATCGGCCAGGGGCTGCATCGTGTCCTTCATGTGCTGATCGCGCATTCCGAACTTTCCGCTCCCGTAGAAGTAGGTCATCACGTTCCGCTTCACGTCTGAGCGGCCGAAGCCGACCTCCAGGATGCGCTGGGCGTAGACGTCGCCGTTGTCCGCCGCGATCTTCAGGGTCGGAAGGGCGGCTTCGGCCGTCAGCTGGTAGATGTCGCCGACCGTGTCCCGAGGCACCAGGTTGACGTGGTGCGCCTCCTCATAGGAGCGGGTGATCGCCGAATAGTGCTGAAGGCCCGAACAGCTCCCATCCGCCGCGATGGGGATATGCGAGACGAAGTCCTGGGAGAAGCCAGACTGCATCCAGGCATCATACTCGAAGCAGGCCTGGAGGAAGCAGAACGGGCTATCGGCCTTCGACCATCCTCCCAGCTCGCTGTCGTCGAGAAAGGTGCCCTGGGGGTCTCGGGCGTACATCAGGACTTCCAGCTCATGCTCCCGGACCCAGGCGATCCTCTCGGCGAAGGGCTTCTTGGAGGCCTTCCCGAAGTCGCCGCAGTTGGCGAGGTGGATCATGAGCCAGTCGCCGCCATTGGCCCCCAGCGGGACGCCCTCGGCGAACTGGAAGAGCGCCTTCATGTGGTCGGCCCTCTGGAAGTTGAAGTAGGGCACAGCGTAGACGCGGGACCTCCAGTCCAGATTATGGGGGATGTAGAAGCCCCCCTGCTCCGCCAGGAACTGCGCGGTGTCCATGTCCACCGCAAAGACCGCCCCCTCGACGCCAGCGGCCTGCCGGATGTTCCTAAGGTTCTGGTGCTGCCTGGCGAGGGCAATCCGCTCCCGCTTGGTCATCGCCGCCCACGCCTCGTCTGAGGCCCTGGGAGGCATCTCAGGGAGCGATGAGGCCGGAAAGGACGGAGAGGGCCGAGCGCCGACCGAACGTGTCCAGAGGACGGCCTCCAGGACGCGGGTGTCGATGGCGTAATGCGTCTCCTGGATCGCGTTCAGGGCTTCCAGGACGATGTCCATCTTGCCCTCGGTGATTGCCTTGCTGATCGCCTGGCGGTGGGCGCTGCTCTTGACCTTGGCGAGCGGGACGGTCTTGGAGAGCCGAACGTCCTCGTAGCAGCCGGTGTGGAACGAGACCCAAGGGCGCGGAGAGGTCAGCATGGGCTGGTGGAGCGGACGAAGCCAAGCGGCGGCGTCGACCATGCTGTTGAGAAGCTCGGCGGCCTCTTCGGTGAGCTGCACGACCTTCGGCTTGTCGGGGTGGATGCTGACTTGGAGGAAGATGTCCTTCAGCTCGATCAGGAGGACGCCAAGCACCGCACCGCCCGTCAGGGCCTTCCGGTCGCGAGGCCACTTGAGCTGAACGCCGAGGGCCTCAGCGATCTTTCCGTGCCGCCTGGCGTTGGCGGTTTCCTTGGCCTCTCCCTCGGCGAGCGCCAGGTAGCGCTTGGCCGCCTTCTTGTCCTTCTCCATGATCGCCCGGCCTTCCAGCTCGACCATGATGTTGTTGCCGATGTCCTCACAAATGTCCTGGAGATTGCCGCCCTTGGCGATGTGGTGGAACGTCCGGCTCAGCGACACGTAGGCCACGAGGTCAGCGTCCAGGAGCTGAAGGGGCTTGAAGGCCACGGACTTTCGCCCCTTGGCCACCGCCGCCTGTTCCATCCACTTTCGGAGACCGGCAGCGACCAGGGGGATGGCCCCCTTGATCAGCTTGGCGACCGCGTCGGTCTTCTCGAAGCCTTCCCGCTTGGCCTTGCGCTCTTGGGCTTCTCGGTACCTTTCAGCCCCCAGTGAAAGGGCCGCATCCTCAAGGCTGAACTCTACGTCTCTTGTATCATCAAGGTACAATTTTGCTCTCCTTCCGAGGTGGGATTATCGCCGGTTGTGGAATGACTACATCCGGCGAGGATTGAAGGCAAGAGGGACCTGCCAAAAAGATTTAGCCCAAAAGGGGGAGACGCACCGGAGGCAAAAAGATGGCCTCCACTGGAACCCCAATGGAGGCCGATCAGGCACTTAGCGGGCCATCCGGTCGTTAACGTCTTAAGCCGCTGATATTTGCCGATATGGGATATTCCACACTCGGCAATAATCCCACATGGGGTTACAGGCACCTAAATCCAGCGCGTCTACCAGTTCCGCCACGCCCGCCCGGGCCCGTCAATGAGCCGGGTCTATAGCAGGCTATGCGGCGGGGGCAAGTCGGCGCTGCGTCGATCCGGAATGCCGATGGGCGGCGGCCTGAATGAGACTCATATCGGTCCTATGTTTCGCCCGACATTGGCCTGCCGCGATCCACGCTGTTACGCCCCCAAGGCGGCCTGCAGTTTCGGATCGTTCACCGCCACGACATTACCGAGCCGAAAATCGTCCAATTTATATTCATACGGCCTGAAATCGACGTAATTTGGGTAGACTTTGCCAATAGCATACCCATGTGGCTCAAGAATGTCGTAGATGTTCTTGAGTGTGAATCCGCCCGGTAGATAGGTTTCCCCGTATTCCATCTGAATTATGGAGGGAGCATCTTCGGAGGCCACGAGCCTGGACAGGCCGCGCAGTACAGCAACGTCATGTCCTTCAGTGTCGATTTTCAGGAACTGCGGCGCTGGAGCTTGCCCCTCTTCGATCAGCCGATCACCGCGAACAACCTGACATTCGACCATTTCCACATTGCCGTCAAAGAACTTTGAGCCCACACGAGGATTGATCGAGTTGCTGGTGTCGAAATCCTTGGACCACGCCACGGAAACCGTTCCGTCTTGATCGGAAAGCCCGCAGTTGAATGTCTGGTGTTCCACCGTGTCCGCAAGCTGCTCATGAATACGTGGAACAATTTCAAAGCTAACCAATTTTGCTCCGTCCAGACGCTGTCGAGCGACCGTGGCCCATTCCCCGGTGTGCGCCCCTACATCCCAAACGGTAAGTCCTTGTCTCCACCTGTTGACCGTCTCCATGACTCGGCGTTCGCCATTGCACTCAAAGTCAAAGTTGTTCTGATTGTGGAAGTACCAGAGATAAGCGTCACAGGCGCGGGCGACACGAGCCAAGAGCTTGGAGCGCCGATTTTCCCTTACATATACCTGAATGCGTTTCTTAAGCACTGAAATGTCCCCGCTAAATCCGCTTAGAATTATCAGCTAAAACAGGAATCGACTACTTTGTCACTGGCATGGTGACAGGGTTGCGGAAGGCTTTGGACCTATTCCCAAAAGACCCATGGGTAGAGAGCTTGGCTCCAATCCTCGCAAGCAGGCTATGCGGCGGGGGCAAGTCGGCGCTGCGTCGATCCGGAATGCCGATGGACGGCGGCCTGAAGCAGCACATCCTCCCATTGGGAAAGGACCCGATCCGGCTCGAAGCGCCTGCTGTCGGACTTGGCGGCCTGGGCCAGCCGGTCCCGCAAGGCCGGGTCATTCATCAACAACGCCATTGCCCTGGAAAGTTCCTCGACATCCTCCGGCGGGACTAGCAGGCCGTTCTGGCGATGCTCCACCATTTCCGCCGGTCCCCATGGGCAATCGAAAGATACGACCGGAAGCCCCGCCGCCATCGCTTCCAGAAGCACGATACCCCAGCCCTCGTACCGCGAGGAAAGGACGAAGACGTCTGCGCTTTCTATCCAGCCGCCCGGTCGCTGGCTTAGGCCTGGGAAATGAACCCGACCCTCCAACCCGAGGCCATGCACCAGACGCTCCAGCGTCTCGCGTTCAGGGCCTTCGCCCCACAGCGCAAGCGTCCAGTCGGGAAAGCGACGCGCGATCCGGGCGAACGCCTGGAGAAGCAGATCGAACCCCTTCTGATGGACCATCCGGCCAACCGCCGTCAGCACCTTGCCGTCCCGCCTGGCGACGACACCGTGGGGCAAGGTCGCGAAGTTCGGGATGACCCAGCTTCGCCGCCGATGGCTTTCGGGAAAGAACGACAAGGCCCCGCTGGTCATCACGACCAAGCCATGCGCGCGGGGATAGAAGAGCGAGCGAAGCCGGTTCCAGTTCGGCCCGACCTCCTGCATCGCCGGGTTGTTGCGCTCCGACACGATCACCGGCACGTCCATGCCCACCGCCGCCATCAGCGACTGGACGTTGGTGCGTGTGAGGAAGCTCAGGATGACATCCGGTTTCAGCCTGGCGAAAACGCGGCGCAAGCCCAGGATCCGGCGGATCGCCACCCATCTTCCCCGGAAACGTCCATAGCGAGCGGCGGGCAGCCCCAAGCGGACGATATCGACGCTGGAATCCAATGGATAATAGGATTGCGCATCCGTCGCCTCAGGCGTGATGATCGTCACCCGCCAGCCGTTACGCGCCAGCCGGTTCGCCAGCATGCTGACAACCCGCTCGGTCCCTCCCGCGCCAATGCCCGACAGGACGATCGCGATGGCGAAACCACGCGCGTCTTCCGTCCCGCCTTCAACCTTCTGCATCCAGGTCCCCCGACCCATGTTGGACGGCAGCCGCCGACAGGGGTTGCGCCGATGCTGGCCCGACCCGACGGTCCCGTCACCGCCTCCTCCTGCGCGACCCCGGAGACAGCGAGCCAAACAGTAGCAAAGGAATCCCGTTATCGGGGAAGGCGTTGGGGGTAGTACCTTTCAACAGGGGCAAGAGCGGTGCCCGCAAAGCAAATAGTAACCACTCCGCCTTATTCCGCGTGGCTGGAGGCGCTGACGTGACGCGATACACAATGCACCGAATTTTGTCGGGAGGCGGGTTTCAGCCATTCAGCGTGGCATCGCTTCAGCTGGCGCTCGTCATCGGCATATTGCCCAACATCATGTTTCTGGTGGTGATGCCGTTCTTCATTGCCAGCCGCCTCGCGTCGCCGCTTCTATACGCCATGGCGGGACTCCTCGCGCTCCTTCTGCCGCGATGGGCGACCTTTCCCCTGCTGTTCGCCGCCGCAGTGTCTGACCTGATGCTAATCGTGGTAGGCGCCTTCCACCTGAAACTGACTTCCGCAATCAAATCGATCAGCTATCTCTCCACCCTCAATCCCACCGCTTCGTTCTTCTACCTGGCCTTTGCAGCAGCCTTACTTGCGACAGCGGGGCTGATCGGTGGACTGCTGCTCCGCTATCGCTCACAGTTTCGAGCTGCCTCGCCAACACCGGCGGCAATCATCGCCTGTTTGTTTGCATTGCTCGATCTCACCGCCAACTTTCCTTATGTCCGTGCATCGGCGGAGGGGCTGGGATTCCAAAGCGCAGTTAATCAGGCCGGGCTTTCCGCGGACATTGTAGCGAGGCGAGGCCATAATCTCTTCATCGTCGTCATCGAAGGAATGGGCGCATTTGCCGCTGAGAACGACCGAGAAATCGTCGCCGGATCATTGAAGACCATTGCAGCTAGATATCCCTATGAATTTCAGCATGGCACTTCCTTTTACAACGGGTCTACGACAGATGCGGAATCCCGCGAGCTTTGCGGAAAACGGGGAGATTTCCGGACCTATCTACCTGATGGCCACTATCCGTGCCTTCCTCGGCAGCTAAGTCAGCTCGGCTACCGGACCATAAGCTATCACGGCTTCAGCTCGGCCATGTTCGAGCGCCAGCGCTGGTATCCCAACATCGGCTTCAAGGAGATGAATTTCGAGGAAGAGCTGTTGGCGCAGCACGCCACCCTTCTGCCCTCACGTTGCGGGAGCGTGTTTCCGGGACTCTGCGATAGCGAAATGGCGGAAGTGATCAGAAGAGAACTAATCGCCCCATCCAATACACCTAAAATGGTCTACTGGCTCACGCTCAACTCGCATATCCCCTATGTTCCGAAGGCTAATGGCTCTTTGGACTGCACGGGAGACCGCCCCAAAATCGACGAGAAGACGGTCTGCGAGCTTGCCGAGTACTGGAAGGAAGTCATGGACGCAGTCGCTGGAATTGCGAGCGATCCGGCTTTGCCGCCTACCGACATTCTCATTGTTGGAGATCACCACACTCCGCTGTGGAACCGCCGTGCAAAGAACAAATTTGTTCTGAACAAGGTGGACTGGTTCCTGCTTCGCTCAACGGAGCGAAGGCATAAGGCCGTTAGCTCAACGCCTTCTTGAGCAGCTCGTTTACCACGGCGGGATTGGCCTTGCCGCCGCTGGCCTTCATCGTCTGGCCAACGAAGAAGCCGAACAGCTTGTCCTTGCCGTCGCGATATTCGGCGACCTTGTCGGCGTTGGCGACCATCACCTCGGCGATGACGGCCTCGATCGCGCCGGTATCGGACGTCTGCCGCAGGCCCCTTTCCTCGACGATCTTCGACGGATCGTCGCCGGTCTCCAGCATCAGTTCGAACACTTCCTTGGCAAGCCGGCCCGACAGCGTGCCGTCGGCGATCAGCCCCAGAAGCTCAGCCCCCTGCGCGGGCGAGACCGGACTGTCGTCGATGTCTTTGCCCAGCCTGTTCAACGCACCGAAAAGGTCTGAAATCAGCCAGTTGGAAGCCTGTTTTGCGACATCACCTTCGCTTTTTCCTTGCACCGCGGCGGCCTCGCGGAGCAGCGTCTCGAACCACTGCGCCGTTTCCTTCTCCGCCGTCAGGACGCTTGCGTTATAGGGCGGCAGCCCCAGCGCATCGATATAGCGGCGGCGCTTTGCGCCCGGCAATTCGGGCAGGCTATCCTCGCACTCGCGGAGGAAGTCCGCCGTCAATTCCAGCGGAAGCAGGTCGGGATCGGGAAAATAACGATAATCGTGCGCGTCTTCCTTCGAGCGGAGCGAGCGAGTCTCTACCTTGTCGGGATCGAACAGCCGGGTTTCCTGCACGATCGCGCCGCCGCTCTCCAGCACATCGACCTGACGGTTCGCCTCATATTCGATAGCCGCCATGACGAAACGCACCGAATTGACGTTCTTGGTTTCGGTGCGCGTGCCAAGCGGGTCGCCCGGCTTCCTGACCGAAACGTTCACATCGGCCCGCATCGAGCCTTCTTCCATATTGCCGTCGCACGAGCCGACGTAGCGCAGGATCGACCGCAGCTTCCTGAGATAGGCCCCCGCCTCGTGCGGCGAACGCATGTCCGGCCGCGAGACGATTTCCATCAGCGCCACGCCGCAGCGGTTGAGATCGATATAGGAACGTGTCGGATGCTGGTCGTGCATCAGCTTGCCGGCATCCTGCTCCAGATGGATTCGCTCGATGCCGATGGTCTTGGTGACGCCTTCCTCAACGTCGATCTCGATCGATCCTTCGCCGACGATGGGGTGATAAAGCTGGCTGATCTGATAGCCCTGCGGGAGATCGGCATAGAAATAATTCTTGCGGTCGAAACGCGACCAGGGGTTGATGACGGCGTTCAGCGCCATGCCGGTGCGCACGGCCTGGCGCACGCATTCCGCGTTCAGCACGGGCAACATGCCGGGCATGGCGGCGTCGACCAGGCTCACCTGATTGTTCGGCTCCGCGCCGAATTCGGTCGATGCGCCGGAAAACAGCTTTGCATGGCTGGTCACCTGGGCGTGAACTTCCAGCCCGATCACGACTTCCCAGTCGCCGGTCGCGCCCTGAATGCGGTAGTTGCTCTTCATCTTGTCAGACATGGTTCCGGTGGCGGCGTTTCTGGGCTGCGCTTCTGCCTTTTGGCGCTGCCAAGCACAAGCCCCGGCAATGCGTGACGCGTATCAACGAAGCTGGAGAAGGGCGATGCCGCCGGATTCGGCCGCAATGCGCACGCCGGGAGGAAGCGGCCGGGTCAACCGTTCGCGCCCGCAGATGATCGCATAGTCATAGCGCCTCTCCTTCCCCAGCATCGCCAGACGCTCATCATAATAGCCCGGACGCGCGTGAAGGCTGGAGTCATTCGGCCCATTGCTTTCAACCACGGCGCTCTCCAGCGGCCCCTTGATCCTGAGCGGCTGCTGGCTGGGGCTCGCAAACAGAGGCGCCACGCTGCCGTGCGTGAGGACCGCAAGCGGCCGGTACATCTGGCAGCGCGGAGTCAGCCCATCCCGCTTGTCCTCGCCCGTTGGAAGAATGTCGATGACGAGCGCGCCTTCAGGAACCGCAGCCATGACGCGCGTATAGTCGGCGTAATCGCCGGCATAGGCCGACCAGCCGATGAAGATGGCCGCGATCCGGACCAGCCCGATTGTGAACAGCGCGGCCAGCACGGCCCTGGCCCCGCGCCCTATCGGCTCGGACATCGCCAGCGCCGACACAAGCAGCAGCGCCACCACCAGCGGGATGCGATCGGAGACATAGCCGACGCCGAACAGGCTGGGCGGCATCGCCGCGCAAAGCAGGATCAGCCCGATGAGCGCGGGCCAGCACCAGCGATGGAGCCGCATCCAGCCCTTCCACAGGGCGAAGGCGATAAGCAGCGCCGTGCCGATGAACGTCGCAAGGTCGAGCAGGAGATAGGGGCTTTCCGCAACCCGGAAGATGGTGCGCAGACGATACCAGAACTCGAAATCCAGCCGCTCCGCCAGCGTCCCGCCCGATGCGTGCTGGCGAATGGCGTCGAGGGTCGATCCGCTCTGCCCTTCGGCGCTCGATGTGGGCATCCGGAGGAAAAGCACGACCGGGACGATGGCCTGTGCGGCCAGCAGCGCCGCCTTGCGCCCCAGCCCGCCAACGGTCCGCTCGCGCGCATGCAACCATCGGCCGAACTCCAACGCTCCCAGCAGGACGCCGTAAATGGCGAAGGCGAAGCCGTGGCAGAAGAAGATCGCGAGCGCCCCGGCCGAGGCCGCCGCCGACGCAATGACAGGACGTTCGCGCAACCGGAACCACAGGCCCAGGTTCCAGAACACCAGCCCCAGCCCCAGCAGGAAATTGCTGAACCCCCAGTTGAAGATGTAGCTGTAGAGCAGCCCGAGCAGCAGCACCGCAGGCAGCGGATCGGCCCGGCGATGAAGCGTTCGGTGCAGGAAAATGACCCCGCTGAACTGCACCAGCAGGATCAGCGCCGCGATCAGCCGGGCGGCGGCAAGCGGCGGCATCACGCCAAGCAGCGGCGTCGCCAGCGCATCCAGCCCCAAGTTGGGAAGCAGCGCCCAGGCGGAAGCGTAATTGGCCGCAAGCCGCGCCTCGTCCAGGTGCGACAGCACATAATAGCGGGCGATGTGGTTATAAAAATCTATCAGCGGCAACACGGGCGTTGCGAGCAGCGGGATCATCAACAGGATCGCGCAACCGAATGTGAGGACGCCGACCCGCGCCGTGCCGTTCATGCCCTGCGCGACCCGTATCGGGACGGCGCATCGTCGTCAGACAACCGCGGTTCGGTCTGCCCTTCATCGAGGCCGATCTGTTCCCTGACGATATAGAGCGGCCGGGCCTTCACCTCGTTGAAGATGCGGGCGACATATTCCCCGATCACTCCAAGCCCGGTCAGCATGATTCCGTTCATGAACAGCATCACCGTCATCAGCGAGGCATAGCCGGGCACCGGATTGCCCAGCACCAGCGTCTTGCCGATGATCCACAGCATGTAGAGTGTCGAAATCAGGGCGCAGGACGCGCCGATATAGGTCCATATCTTCAAGGGCGTGGTGGAAAAGGAGATGATCCCTTCCAGCGCCAGACCCCACAGCCGCAAGGGCCTGAACTTGGTCTCTCCGGCGCTTCGTTCCGGGCGGGCATATTCCACCACCACCTGTCGGAAGCCGAGGCTGGCGAAAAGCCCCTTCATGAAGCGCTGCCGTTCTCTGTACTGGCAGAGAACCTCCACCGCCCGCCGGTCCATGAGCCTGAAATCGCCTACGTTCGATGGAATATCAACCGAACTCAATCGGCCCATGACCCGGTAGAATGCCGAAGCGGTGCTGCGCTTTGCCCAGCTGTCGCTCGATCGGTCCTTCCGGGCAGCGAGGACGACGTCATAGCCCTCGCGCCATTTGGCGACCATTTCGACGATCAGTTCGGGCGGGTCCTGCAGATCGACGTCGATCGGCACGACAGCGCGGCCGGTGCTGTGATCGATCCCGGCGGTAAGCGCGATCTCCTTGCCGAAATTGCGGGAAAAATCGAGGATCTTCACGCGCGAATCCTGCCGGTTCGCTTCGCGCAGCACGGAAAAGGTGCGGTCGCTGCTGCCGTCGTTGACGAAAACCATCTCCCAGCGCGGAGAGATTTGTTCGATGATCGGCGTCACCCGCTCCAGAAAGAGGGGGATCGCCTCTTCCTCATTATAGACGGGAACGACCAGGCTGATCTCCGGCCGGCCAGCGCCCGTGGCTTCGAGCCCGCTCATTCCGCCGCCCTTCTGAACACGAGCGTCCGCGACCCGATGAAGTTGAAGACCACGACGACGGCCGTTGCGACAAGGCTGCCCGGACGCAGGCCAAGCACGGGGGTGAGCAGGTGTACGCCGGTGCTGAACATCACTGCGCCGATAACATTCAGGATGACAAAGGCGATGAACTGGTGGTGGGCCTTTCGTTCATGCTGGCCGGCGAAGGTCCAGAACTTGCTGACGATGAAGCTGTGCACGGTGGCAACGGCATAGCCGATGAAGCTCGCGATCCATTCGTCAACGCCATAGCGCTCGTTCAGCACGAACAGTATGACAAGGCAGATGCTGGTGTTGAGTACACCGGTGACGCCGAAGCGCAGGATCTGCCCGGCAAGCTCCCGATTCCTGCCGCCTGCTGGCGTGCCCGCCGTGTTCTTTGAAGACCTCGTGTCCACCTCGGCAGGCCCGTACATATTTGCGCAACCCTTTTTGCCCTTGCAGATCGTTATTGCGGTGCAAAATGCGGCAATGCACCTGTTTATCCCTGAATCATTGCCGCCTTGTTAGGAAAATACGCTCAACCGTAACGAACCTACCACCA
Organism: Tardibacter chloracetimidivorans; assembly: GCF_001890385.1. NCBI lineage: Bacteria > Pseudomonadati > Pseudomonadota > Alphaproteobacteria > Sphingomonadales > Sphingomonadaceae > Tardibacter > Tardibacter chloracetimidivorans. The sequence goes on from NZ_CP018221.1 coordinate 770,919, forward strand.
TCTGTTAGGTTGCGCCACGAACCCGGCGGCCTGCTCAAGCGCATAGGAGGCATTGAGCACGCCCGCCTCGTCCAGTGGCCTGCCGATAATCTGAAGCCCGAGCGGAAGCCCCTGCGCATCCAGCCCGCCGGGCACCGACATCGCGGGCAGGCCCGCAAGGCTCGCCGGAACGGTGAAGACGTCATTGAGGTACATGGCGATCGGGTCCGACACCTTCTCGCCAAGCGCGAAGGCGGCCGACGGCGCGGTCGGCGTCAGAAGCACGTCGCACTTGTCCCAGACCTGCTCGAAGTCGCGCGCGATCAGCGCCCGCACCTTCTGCGCCTTCATGTAATAGGCGTCGTAGAACCCCGCCGACAGCACATAGGTGCCGATCATGATGCGCCGCTTGACCTCCGCCCCGAAGCCCGCCGAGCGGGTTTCCGCATACATGTCGTCAAGGCTGCCGTTGTCGGGCGCGACGCGCAGGCCGTAGCGCACCCCGTCATAGCGCGCGAGGTTTGAGGATGCCTCGGCCGGAGCGACGATGTAATAGGTCGCAAGCGCATGATGCGTGTGGGGAAGCGAGACTTCGACGATCTCCGCCCCTGCACCCTTCAGCCATTCGACGCCGTCGGCCCAGAGCTTGTCGATCTCGCCGGGCATGCCGTCGACGCGATATTCCTTCGGGATGCCGACCCGCACGCCCTTGAGGTTGCCGGTGAGCGCCGCTTCATAATCGGGCACCGGCAGATCGAGCGAGGTGGAATCCTTCGGATCGAAACCCGACATTTCCTTGAGCAGTATGGCGCAATCGCGCACGTCCCGGGCCATCGGACCCGCCTGATCAAGCGAGGAAGCGAAGGCGACGATACCCCAGCGCGAACAACGGCCGTAGGTGGGCTTGATGCCGGAAATGCCGGTGAACGCGGCCGGTTGGCGGATCGAGCCGCCGGTGTCGGTACCGGTCGCTCCCGCCACGATCCGCGCGGCGACCGCAGCCGAGGAACCGCCGCTGGAGCCGCCGGGCGCGAGCGGAGCCGTATCGCCTCCCGAGCGCCGCCATGGTGAAATCACATTGCCGAAAGCGCTCGTCTCGTTCGACGAGCCCATGGCGAACTGGTCGAGATTGAGCTTGCCCAGCATGCCCGCACCCGCCGCGAAGAGCTTTGCAGTGACGGTGGATTCATAGGGCGGCGTGAAGCCTTCCAGGATCTTCGACGCAGCGGTGGTCTGCACGCCCTTGGTTGCGAACAGGTCCTTGATGCCCAGCGGCACGCCGGAAAGCGGCCGCAGTTCGCCCGAGGCCCTGCCCCGGTCCGCGACATCGGCCGCCGCGAGCGCATGATCGGGCGTTTCCACGATGAATGCGTTGAGGGCGCGGCCGCCCTCGACCGCGCGGACATAGCTTTCGGCCACTTCGCGCGCCGAAAAGGCGCCCTCGCGAAAGCCATCGCGCAACTCGGCGATCTTGAGTCCGGTCAGTTCGGTCATTCGATCACCTTGGGAACCGCGAAAAAGCCATGCTCCGCCTGGGGTGCGTTGGCCAGCACCTCGTCACGGATGCCGCCGTCGGTGACATTGTCTTCCCGCAGACGAAGATGGTTGGGGATGACAGCCGTCATCGGCGCGACGCCGTCGGTGTCGACCTGCTGAAGCTGCTCGATCCAGCCGAGAATCCCGTTGATCTCGGACTCCAGATGCGCGGCTTCGCCCGGCGCGAGCCTGAGGCGCGCCAGCCTGGCGACACGTTCCACCATGGCGGCGTCGACAGCCATTCCCTACTCCCTTTCAGTGCGGACGAACGCGCCTAACAGGCGTGGCGGCAAATCTCAATCGCCCAGCAGCGCCTATGCCTCCACAAGCGCGCGCCAGCGCCGCTTTCCGCATTCCCGCTTGCAATAGCCCCGGCTCCCCCTAGCTTCGCCCGAAAATCGAGGAACCGGGATTCGATGCTTGCGCGGCGCTTTTTGTGGATCATCGTAGGAATTGTCATGCTCGCGCTCGCAGCGGCTTTTGGTTACCGGATGTTTGGAGAACAGTTGCTGAAGGCGGCCATGGTGCCTTCGGTGCCGTTCGCGGAAAGCAAGCAGGATTCGAAGCCCGACTATCGCCGTCCGGCCATGTGGCTGTCGCGGCCGGACCTGCCGGACGATCCCGCCCGCTGGGCGCCCGAGGGATATGGCGCCGCAGCCCGGCCGACGATTGCGACATTTTATGTCGTGCCGACCACCTATCTTCGCCGCGACCGCTGGAACGCCCCGCTGGACGACCGTGAAGCGAATGAACGCGCGCGCCTGTTCGCCCAAACCCAGGCAAGCGTCTTCAACGGAGTCTCCGCGACATGGGTGCCGCGCTACCGCCAGGCCACCTTCGGCGCTTTCCTGACCGACAAGGCCGATGCGGAAGCGGCGCTGGATTTCGCCTATCAGGACATTCTGGCAGCGTTCGAGACGTTTCTCGGCGCAATTCCGGCATCGCGGCCCATCATCCTTGCAGGGCACAGCCAGGGCTCGCTTCATCTAATGCGGCTGCTGAGAGACCGGATCGCGGGAACTCCCCTCTCCCGCCGCATCGTCGCGGCCTATCTGGGCGGTTGGCCGGTGTCGCTGGAAGCCGACATCCCGGCTCTGGGGCTGCCCGCCTGCACCAAGCCTGGCGAGGCGCGCTGCGTGATCGCCTGGCAAAGCTATGCCGAGCCTGCCGAGCCGGGAGCGGTCGCAAAGGTCTATCACGCCTCTACCGGCCTGACCGGCAAGCCCCGGCAGAACACCGAGATGCTCTGCGTCAATCCGTTGACCGGCGCTCCGGCCACCGCCGCCCCTCCTACGGAAAATCTGGGCGCGCTGCGGCCAAGCGAGGATTTCTCCACCCTTTCGCTGGAAGCCGGAAAGATCGGCGCGCGCTGCGACAAGGGCCTGCTTCTCATCGGTCCGCCGCCGCTTGGCTTTGGCCGCTATGTCCTGCCCGGCAACAATTTTCACATCTACGACTATGCCTTGTTCTGGGCCAATCTGCGTGCCGACGCGGAAGCGCGCGCCGCCAGCTTCGCAAAGCCGTGGTGATTACGGTCGAACCCGGCGCATTTCGCGATTCGCTTGACGACGGGGGCAGGCTCGCCGGGCTGGATGTCGGCGTCAAAACCATCGGCATCGCGCTCTGCGACGCAGGCTGGACCATCGCCTCACCTGCCGAGACGATCCGCCGCACAAAGTTTTCAAAGGACATGGCGGCGCTTTCCGCATTCTGCGCCGCCCATGCGGTGAAGGGGCTGGTGATCGGGCTGCCGCTGAACCTGGACGGCAGCGATTCGCCGCGCACCCAGTCCGTCCGCGCCTTTGCCCGCAACCTCCAGCCGCTTGGCCTGCCGATCCTGCTGTGGGACGAACGCTGGTCCACCCAGGCAGTGACTCGGACTCTGATCGACGCCGACCGAAGCCGCGCCCGACGGGCCGAGCTGGTCGACAAACTTGCCGCCGCCTATATTTTGCAAGGCGCGATCGACCGGCTGGCTATGGCTTGAGACTTGCGGAAAAGCGGTCTAGAGCCTGCGTCCATGATCGAGATTTCGCCCGGGCCATCCTCCCTTTCTCCCGGCGTTCATCCTTTTCCCCATCGACATCTGCTTGGCATAAACGGCCTTCAGCCGTGGGAAATCACTTATCTGCTGGATGAAGCCGAAGCCTGGGTCACGGTGAACCGGGGCACGGCGAAGCATGACGGGCGGCTGAGCGGCCTGACCCAGATCAACGCCTTTTTCGAGAACTCCACCCGCACGCTGCTGTCCTTCGAGATCGCGGGCAAAAGGCTGGGCGCGGACGTCGTCAACATGGCGGTCGCATCGTCCAGCGTGAAGAAGGGCGAGACGCTGCTGGACACGGCGCTGACGCTGAACGCAATGCGGCCCGACGTCATCGTCATACGGCATGACGCATCGGGCGCGGTCGCGCTGATCGCCGAGAAGGTCGACTGCCCGGTGCTGAACGCGGGCGATGGGCGGCACGAGCACCCCACACAGGCGCTGCTCGACGCGCTCACCATCCGCCGCCGCAAGGGCCGCATCGAAGGGCTGACCGTGGCGATCTGCGGCGACGTGCTGCACAGCCGGGTCGCGCGCTCCAACATTCTGGCGCTGACCGCGCTGGGCGCGAATGTGCGGGTGGTCGCCCCGCCCACGCTGATGCCGCCCGCGATCGAGGCCATGGGCGTGACGCCGTTTCTGGACATGGACCGGGGGATAGAAGGCGCGGACGTGGTGATGATGCTTCGCCTCCAGCGGGAGCGGATGACGGGCGCATATGTGCCTTCATCGCGCGAATATCTGGCCTTCTACGGCCTGACCCGCGAACGGCTGGAGCGGGCGGGCAAAAACGCGCTTGTCATGCACCCCGGTCCGATGAACAGGGGTGTCGAGATCGAAAGCCATGTCGCCGACGACATCCACCGCTCGGCAATCACCGAACAGGTGGAAATGGGGGTCGCGGTGCGCATGGCCTGCATGGACGTGCTGACACGCGCGCGGCGCGGCGTGGAAGGCTGGGCATGACCACGCCCGTCGCCATCATCAACGCGCGGATCATCGATCCGGTCAACGGCCGCGAAACCCGGGGCGGCGTGCTGTGCGCCAACCGCAAGATCGTGGCCATCGGGCAGGTGCAGGTCCCGTCCGGCGCGAAGCGGATCGACGCCAAAGGAACGATCGTCGCGCCCGGCTTTGTCGATGTCGGCGTGTTTTCGGCAGACCCGCATGCCTGCGCCGCCGGTGGAATCACGCGCGTGGCGCTGATGCCCGACCAGTCGCCCGTGCTGGACGACCCGGCGCTGGTCGCGCGGGCGACCGCAGCGCGCAAGCCCGATCTGTGGGTCCACCCCCTGGCCGCCGCGACGCGGGGACTGGAAGGCCTTGAGCTTGCCGAAATCGGGCTGATGAAGGCGGCCGGGGCCGTCGGCGTCGCCACCGGGCGGCGCTGGATCGCTTCGTCAGGGGTGATGAGCCGGCTGTTCGCCTATGCCAACGCCTTTGATCTGCCGATCATCGTCCATGCCGAAGACGGCGGGCTTGCCGACGGCGCAGCCGCGACCGCAGGCGAGACGGCGACCCGGCTTGGCATTCCCTCCGCCCCTTCCGTAGCAGAGGCGCTGGCGGTGGCGCGCGACCTGATGCTTGCCGAACAGGCGGGCGCGCATGTCCATTTCCGCCAGCTATCGACACGGGCATCGTTCGATCTGATCCGGCAGGCGCGGAAGCGGGGCGTAAGGGTAAGCTGCGGCGTTTCGCCTGCGCATCTGCTGCTGTCCGATATCGCGATCGGCGCTTTCCGCACCTATGCGCGGCTATCTCCCCCGCTTCGGAGCGAGGACGACCGGCTGGCGACGATCGAGGCGGTGCGGGACGGGACGGTCGATCTCATCTGTTCCGGCCACGACCCGCGTGGCACCGACGACAAGCGCCTGCCTTATGCCGATGCAGCACCGGGCATGGCGGGCGCGGAAACGCTCCTCGCGCTGTCGCTCACGCTGGTGCGAGACGAGGTCATCAGCCTGCCCCGGCTTGTGGCGATGCTCAGCTCAACTCCGGCCAGCCTGCTCGGCCTGCCTGCGGGCCAGCTGAAGGTGGGCGGTGACGCCGATCTGGTCGTGTTCGACCCCGACGCGCCATGGCGGGTCGATGACGACAAGATGCAGGGCCAGGCAGGAAACACCCCGTTCGACGGGCTGCCGGTTCAAGGCAAGGTGACCGCCACCATCAAGGGCGGCGAGATCGTAAGCCGCTAGGCTCAAAGCCCGGCGAGCTGCTGCCTTTTGCCACCGGCCATCTGCATCGGCCTGTCGCCACCCTCGCGCCGGACGAAGCAATCCGCCCCCTGCTGCCTGAGAGAGCTGCACAGCGACGCGGCGTCCGCATAACCATCGAACCCGCCCACCGACAGCCGGTGGAACACAGCGCCAGTGGCGGACACGGTATAGACGCTGTGCGACGGCGCATATTGGGCAAGCCGCTTGAAATTATCGGTCAGATGGACCCAGCCCGGCTCCATCCAGCGCGTGTGCTTGTAGGCCGCCAATTGCACGAACCATTCGCCACCGGGCTGGATCGGCTTTTCAAGCGGCGCAGGCTCGAAGGCCACGCGCTTGACGGTGGCGGAGGTGACCACGGCGGGCTTCGGCGCCGGCTCGGGCTGGGCCGGAGCGGCAGGAACGGGCGTTTCAGCACTGACGGCGGCGACCGCTTCAGGCGCTAGCGCGGTTTCCGGCACCGATGCGGTTTCAGGCACCGATGCGGTTTCCACCACGGACGCCGAAACAGCCGGAGCCGCAGGGGCGAGCGGAACGGCCGACGCAGGCACATCCACCGGGCTGATGGTCGCTGCCGGCTCAACCGGGGCGGTAATCGCCGCTTCGGTGCTCGCTGCGGCCGCTTGGGAAGCAGTGGCGACATCGGCCAGCATCGGCTCTGCCGAAGCCATTTCCACCGGCGCTGCGGCAGCGTTGGCAGGCTTTGAAAGCGCGAGCATTTGCGGCTGGCCGGGGTCTCCGGCAACCGGAGTCGCGCCAAGCAGCGAGGCGACCTGCATGTCGCGCGCTTCGGGCGAGGCGAGCCTTGCCCAGTTTTCCATCCGGCGATCCAGATCGGCGGGAGACACGTCCTGCGCGGCAACCGTGCGCGCCTTTGCCCATTGACCATCGAGCGCATAGGCGAGCGCGAGATTCTGCCGTGTCCGCGAAGTGCCGCGCATGCCGCGAGCGGCGGGTTCAAGCACCTCCACCGCACGGGCGGTGTCCCCGGCCAGCGCAAGCGCGAGACCATAATCGTCGGCGGGCGCGTTGCGAACCTCGGCAAGCGCGGCCCGTGCGCCCGCGCGATCCCCTTGCGCCACGCGGGCAACGGCCTGGCCAACGCGCGCCTTGTCGTTGTCCGGCATCAGATGGATCACGTCGGCGAACGCCTGATCGGCCGACAGGAACCGGCCCGCCCGCAGATAGGCCTGGGCCAGCTGTGTCCGATAGCCCGCATCCTCGGGCGCACCCGCGACGGCCCGCTGCGCCATGTCCACGGCCTGGGCATAATCACCTGCGGCCATGGCGCGAGCGGACTGCTCCGCCATCTTGTTCGCAAGCCTTGATGTGATGTCGACCGTCACCCCGGCGGACTTCGGCCGCTGCGCATAATTGGTCGATCCGCACCCGGCCAGAGCCGTGGCGACGATCAGCGAGGACGCCGACAGCTTCAGCAATGTCATGGCAGTCGCAGGGCTATTCATGGCGCCGTCCTTTTGAAGATCAGTTGCGGGTGACGCCGGCCCAGCCGGACGAGTCGAAATCCGGCAAGGTGTCGAGGAACTGGTCCAGCGCGTCGGTGACGATCTGCTGGGCGGAGCGGTGGCTCATCGCGCAGGCGACCCGGAGCTTCAGATGGCGCTGATTGTCCAGGCGCAGCGTGAACGCCGCCTTGCCCCTGGATCCGGGCGCGGCCCGGCCGACGGGGGTCTTGGCGCCATTGACCGGCGGAACAAGGGCGGGCTTGCGCACCATGCCGCTGCTGAGAGCGGGCGCGGGCGAAAAGGCTTCCGCAATGCTGTTCTGCGCCTTGCCGACCGGGTTTTCCTCAGGAGTCGCCTGAACCGGCTCGGCCGCTTCGGGCACTTCCGGTGCGGGATCGAAGCCCATGTCGTTCCAGCCGAGATCTTCCAGCGTGCTGCTGGTGGTGATCAGTTGCGGGCGCATTGCCGGGCGCGCCTGACCCTTGCGGGCGAGCAGGCTGGACGACAGGGACGCGAAGGATTTCGGTTCGCTCATATCCTTGCTCCCCCGCATCACTGACCGACCGCGCGGCGGCCGAAGCCGCCGGCCGCTGCACGAGGTGCGACGACCGAACCGGCGATTCCCGGTGCGTTGAACACGGTGCGGCGGAAGTTCTTTTCCAGCCGGTCGGACACATAGGTCCAGAGATCCTGAATTTCACGCGAGGATTTGCCCTTGGGATCGGCTTCCATAACCGTCCGGCCGTCGATCATCGAGGCCGCAAAATCGGTGCGGTGATGGAGGGTGACGGGGGCCACCGTGCCATGCTGCGACAGGGCGATCGCCGCCTCATAGGTGATCTTGGCGCGCGGCGTGGCGGCGTTGACGACGAACAGCAGCGGCTTGCCCGCCCGCTCGCACAGATCGACGGTCGCGCCGGCTGCGCGCAGATCGTGCGGGCTGGGGCGGGTCGGAATGACGATGAGTTCGGCGACGGAAATCACGCTCTGGATGGCCATGGTGATCGCGGGCGGCGTGTCGATGACGGCGAGCTTGAAGCCCTGCTGTCGCAGCGAATCGAGATCGGCCTGAAGCCGCGCGACCGTGGTTTGTGCAAAGGCGGGCATTTCTGCCTCGCGCTCGTTCCACCAGTCGGCAAGCGAGCCTTGGGGATCGATGTCGATCAGGACGACCGGACCAGCTCCCGCAAGCTGGGCCTGCACGGCCAGATGGCCGGACAAGGTGGTCTTGCCTGAACCGCCCTTTTGCGATGCCAGAGCCAGTACACGCATGGAAATTCCTCAATCAGCCGATATTCGCACAGGAAACTGCCACCAATCCGGCTAAGAAACGGTTAAGGGTTTTCGGCGGGCTTGGCGGTGAAAGCTTCGCGGCGCTAGAGAGGCTGGACCAGATCAGGAGATGGATATGCGTTCCGTTCGCTCATGGCTGGCCCTTGCGATCGCCGCCGGGCTGGCGACGCCCGCGCTTGCGGGTGTCGAGGATGGCGTGCGGAAATGGCGGGCGGGCGATTATGCCGGAGCAGTCGCCGAATGGAAGGAACCGGCCGCAAAAGGCAATCGTGACGCCCAGTTCAACCTTGGCCAGGCCTATAAGCTGGGACGCGGCGTTGCCGCCGACCCACAGAAGGCCATCGAATTCTACCGCAAGGCGGCCGACCAGGGGCATGAACCGGCCGAGGCGAATCTCGGATGGATATTGTTCCAGACCGGCAGGCGGGAAGAGGCGTTGCCGATGCTCCAGCGCGCCGCAGGGCGCGGCGACGCCCACAGCCAGTATCTGCTTGGAGTCGCGTATTTCAACGGCGACGTCGTGCCGAAGGACTGGTTTCGCGCCTATCGCCTGATGACGGCGGCCGCCGCATCCGGCCTCCCGCAGGCGCGCGACGCATTGAACGCGATGGACGCCCGGATTCCGCTCGCCGACCGCCAGAGAGCGCTCGCATCGGTGGACAAGCCACCCGCCCGCCGGGCAATTGACGAGTCCGCCGCCTCCAGCCGGGCCGCCACGGCCGCACCCCCGGCGGCCGCCGCGCAGCAGGCGGGCAAGGGTCTGCGGGTCCAGCTCGGCGCATTTTCCAGCCGGGCGGCAGCGACTTCCGCCTGGTCGACACTTACGGGCGGCTTTACCGAATTGCGAAGCCTTTCACCCTTTTATGTCACGGCCGGCGAAATGATTCGCCTGCAGGCCGGACCCGTGCCGGACCGCGCCGCCGCGACCCGCATCTGCGCCAGGCTTACGGCTGCGGGCAAAGGGTGCTTTCCGGTCCAGAACTGACTTCGGGCCGTTTACCTTTCGTCAGCGCATCGCCTCCTATTCTGCCGCCACGAAAATCTCACCGGTGGGGAAGGTCGCGAAAAATGGCCGCTAGAAGGCGCTTCAATACCGAATCGGGAATGGCGACACGCTGGCGACGGCGGCGCATGTGCGTTCTGGTGTGCGAACGGCCCTTCCCCGCAAGTCTGCGCGACGTGTCGGCCAATGGCGCGTTTCTGGAAACCAACGCCCGGCCGGACATAGGCGGCCGCGTCGAACTGCTGCATCCCGATGCCGGGCAGATCGCGGCGGCCGTGCGCGCGCATGGCCTCGACGGCATCGAACTGAGCTTTGACGGGTCCGCCCCCGCCGCCGCCTTTGCGCTGACAGCGATCGTGACCGACATGAGCCGCGCGGGACCGATGGACCTCTGATGCAACTGCTGCGCCGACTGACCGATGGCGACGGGCATCCGCTGACCCGTAGATTGCGCGCGCTGTGGGGCGGCGACCGGCCCAGGCTTCGCGCCGTCGACGGCGGTCATGCGGCGACACCCTGGGGCGAATCCCATGTCCCGGGCCATTATTGGGGCGAATGGACGGCCGAAAGCCTCAGAGCCGCGCAGATGGTCTGGGGTCATTCGCTGCTCGGCCCCTGTTCTCCCGACGAGCTGTCGCTTCTGGCGGCATGGGTGAAGCCCAGGCGCGGCACGCGAATTGCGCTTCTGGGCGCGGGGCTGGGCGGCTTCGGACTTGCCCTGTCGCGCATCTGCCACTGCCATGTCACGGGGTTCGAGCAGGCGGACGTGCTTCTCCGCCTGTGCCCCGACAGGCGCAACGGCCATTTACGCTCGCTCGATTCCATTACCGTCAAGACCGAGCACAGCTTTGACCATGTCGTGATCGACGGGCTTGGCCACCGCGCCGGGGATATCGCGCCGTTCCTGAAACCGGCGGCTGCGCTGGCCTCACCGCGCGGCTGGATGATCGTGCGCGGCTATTGCGTGACCGATGGGGCGATCCGCGACGGCGAGCGTCACCGCCGCTGGGTGGAAACGGAACCCGCCCGCCCCCGCGTGCCGACGCGCGCCGAACTGCTGCGCCAGGTGGAGCGGATCGGGTTCGAGATCATCGACGAGGCGGACACGGCCGATCAGCATAGTGCGGCGATTGACGCCTGCTGGGCGCCCGCCGTCGATCTCATCCGCCTCGTAAGCGCAAAGAAGCGCCAGCGCACGCTCATCCCCCATCTGATCGAAGAGGCCGACCGCTGGCGCGAACGGGTGGAGATGATCAAGGCGGGCGATCTGGCTGTGGTCGAACTGCTGACCAAGCGGGCGAGCAGCTAGGCTCAGTCCTCGCGCCACCATTCGGACGCCGAATAACCCTGCGCATAGAGCAGCGCCGAAAGATCATTATGCTCGATTCGGGCATGCGCGGCGGCCGCCGTCTTCGGCTTGGCGTGATAGGCGACGCCAAGCCCGGCAGCCTCGATCATCGGCACGTCGTTCGCGCCGTCGCCCACTGCAAGGGTCGCGTCGAGCGGAATCCGCGCCGCCTCGGCCTCGGCAAGCAAGGTCGCCTTCTTCACCGCCGAATCGACCACGGGCCGCGCGACCGTTCCGGTCAATCGGCCGCCTTCGATCCCGAGCGTGTTGGAGATGGCGCGATCAAAGCCGATGTCCCGCGCCACTTCATCGGCGAAGACGGTGAAGCCGCCAGACACCAGCACCGCGCGCGCGCCATTGGCCTTCATCGTGCGGACCAACGCCTTTGCTCCGGGCATGATCTTCACGCGCTCTTCCCGGCAGCGGTCGATCATCGCCGCTTCCAGCCCGCCAAGCAGCTTCACCCGCGCGTCGAGCGCGCCGACGAAATCCAGCTCCCCACGCATCGCCGCTTCCGTCACCTTTGCGACCTGTTCCTTGATCCCGGCATAATCGGCCAGTTCGTCGATGCATTCGATCGTGATCATCGTCGAATCCATGTCGGCGATGATGAGCCCGCGCCTGCGCGGGCCGGGCGTCTGAACCACCACGTCGACGCGGGGCAGCAGGTCTTCCAGCGCCGCCCTCGCCGCCTGCCGGTCCAGCCCCGAAATCGCGAGATCCGCAGCCTTGCCCATATCGAGCCAATCCGCCGCGCCGGCCGTGCCGCCAGCGGCCGCAACCGCATCGCGCGCGGCAGAAATATCGCCCGCTTTCAGTTCGCCGGCTGCTATCAGCGTCGCGATGAGCATTGAAACCCTTCCAGATGACCGTCCTTTGGTGGCGCTCATTGCAGGACCGACGGCAAGCGGCAAGTCGTCGCTTGCACTGTCGCTTGCCGAAAGCAGGGGCGGCATCATCATCAATGCCGATGCAAGCCAGGTCTACCGCGACCTGCGCCTGCTTTCCGCCCGCCCGTCGCACGAGGAAGAGCGCCGCGCCGAGCATCGGCTGTTCGGCTATCTCGACGGCGCCATCGCCTGCTCGGCCGCGACGTGGGCAGAGGACGCGAAGGCCGAAATCTGCAGGGCGCATGGCGCAGGCCGTTTGCCGATACTGGTCGGCGGGACGGGCCTCTACCTGCGCACACTGATAGAGGGCATTGCCCCGATCCCCGAAATCGACCCCGGCATCCGGCAGGCCGTGCGCGAAATGGCGACGCACGACGCCTATGACGCGCTCCTGCGGGAAGACCCTGCAATCGCGGCGCGGCTGAAACCGGCGGACCGCACCCGGATCGGCCGCGCGCTGGAGGTGATCCGGTCGACCGGTCGCTCGATCCTCACATGGCGGGAGGACCGCACGGGCGGCATCGGCGGCGAGATCAACCTTCGCGCGGTGGTGCTGATCCCCGACCGGGAATGGCTTTACGAAAGATGCGATCGCCGGTTCGACGAGATGATCGCCTGTGGCGCGGCGGCGGAGGTCGCCGCCCTTCTGGCGCGCGGGCTGCCCCCTACCCTGCCGGTGATGCGAGCGATCGGCGTGCCGGAACTGGCGGCGCATGTGCGCAACGAGATCGACCTCGAAACGGCCGCCGCCGCCGCCCGGCAGGCGACGCGCAACTATGCCAAGAGGCAGCTCACATGGTTTCGCAACCAGCCGCCGGAGAGCTGGTCCCGCGCAGCTTCAGCAGAGGAAGCGGCGGCCCTGATGTTAAGAAATAATTAAGTATAAGAGGGACTTAAACTGTCGATCTGATTTACAGCCAGATCAGCAGCATCGTCCGGAAAGCCCGGAAATCAGGCGTTGGCATGGCTCTTGCTGAACACGAGACAAATCCATTCTCGTTAAAGGTAGAGTTTCATGTTTCGCGGCATCTTTGTTTCAGCCATCGTCCTCGTCGCTTCGTCCCTGCCCGCCGCAGCCGCGCCGCAGGACGGACTGGACGCGATGAAGAAATGGAACCTCATCACGCTCGGCGACCTCACCTCCAAGTCCGAAGTGGAAGGCCGCGCCTTTGTGGGCGGCAACCTGTCCGGCAGCTCCAGCAACTATTTCATCAAGGGCAACAGCCTGCCGGCATCGTCCACACCCGGCCTGACCGTGGTCGGCAATGTGACGGGCGGGACGAAGAACCTCAACAACAGCTCGGGCGCGTTCGTCGGCGGCGACATGACGAGCGGCTTCAATCTGAACGGCTCCGCTCAGATCGTGAAGATCGGCGGCAAGGCCAAGAACATCAACGGCAGTTCCGGCAGCGCCATCACTATCGGGGGAAGCACCAGCGGCTATATCAACGCGAACGGCGCGACCGTGCTGACGGGCCAGAATCTGAACCCGTCCTTCCAGGACTCGCTGGTGCTGGAACGCGACACGATGATCACCGACCTGAAGGGACTGTCGGCGCATCTGGCCGGGCTGTCCGCTACCGACACCCTGAGCATCGCATCCAACCGGGCGACCTTCTCGCCGCTTGCGAGCGGGTCGTCGCTGGCGGTGTTCAACCTGTCTTCCGGCCAGTTCAACCAGTTCGGCGAGATCCAGTTCAATCTCAATGGATTTGACACCGTGATCGTCAATGTGAGCGGGTCAAGCGCGCTGCTGAACGACAATTTCCTGGGCGGAACGAACAATCTTGGCCAGCATGTGATCTGGAACTTTCACGAAGCCACCAGCCTGAACTTCAAAACGGCGTTCGGCGGATCGGTGCTGGCTCCGCTGGCGCACGGCACCATCCACAACTACATTCAGGGCTCGGCGGTGTTCGGCTCGCTCACCCAGAACGGCGAGGTTCATCTGGGCGGCTATGCGGGTGAATATCAGGTGCCCGGCGTTCCCGAACCTGCCACCTGGCTCCAGCTCATCGCCGGCTTCGGCCTGGTGGGCGTAAGCCTGCGGCACCGGAACCGGACGCTCGCCACCGCCTGACCGCGGATCACGTCTGCAAATCTTACGCCGCCCCCGCAAATCTTACGCCGCCCCTGACAAGGGGGCGGCGTTTTCGCTATATAGCCCTCAAGGCCCGGCGACGGCTTGTAATAAAGTTACGCACAACAAGGTTGACGCGGAATATTTTAATAGGTAGCGACGCCGCCTTTCCGCGCTGCGGCGAAAAAGGAGTTTGTGATGACGACCGGTGAAATGGGCGGAGCGGAGATATTGGTCCGGACGCTGCAGGACCTGGGCGTCGAGGTGATCTTCGGCTATCCGGGCGGCGCGGTGCTGCCGATCTATGACGCGCTGTTCAAGCAGGAGCGCATCCGACACATTCTGGTCCGCCATGAGCAGGCCGCCGTGCATGCGGCGGAGGGTTACGCGCGATCCACCGGCAAGCCGGGCGTCGTGCTCGTCACCTCCGGCCCCGGCGCGACGAACGCCATCACCGGCATCACCGACGCGCTTATGGATTCGATCCCCATCGTCGTCCTCACCGGCCAGGTGGCCACGCATCTGATCGGCTCCGACGCCTTTCAGGAGGCGGACACCGTCGGCCTGACGCGGCACTGCACAAAGCACAATTATCTGGTGAAGGACCCCGCGAGGATCGGCCCGACCGTGGCCGAGGCCTTTCACATCGCCACGTCCGGGCGCCCCGGCCCCGTCGTCATCGACCTGCCGAAAGACGTTCAGGTCGCAACGGCCCCCTACAGCCGACCCGGCAAGATCGAGCACAAGACCTACAGGCCGCAGGTCAAGGCCGACCCGGCCGTGATCGAGCAGGCTGTCAACATGCTGGCGGAAGCGAAGCGGCCGATCCTCTATACCGGCGGCGGGATCATCAATTCCGGACCCGGCGCTTCGCATCTCCTGCGTGAACTTGCGCGGCTGACCGGGGCGCCTGTCACATCGACGCTGATGGGGCTTGGCGCATTCCCTTCGTCCGACCAGCAATGGCTTGGCATGCTGGGAATGCACGGCACCTATGAGGCGAACTGGGCGATGAACCAGGCGGACCTGATCGTCTGCCTGGGCGCGCGGTTCGACGATCGCGTGACCGGCAGGCTGGACGCCTTTGCGCCGAACTCGCGCAAGATCCACATCGACATAGACCGCTCGTCCGTCAACAAGACGGTTCGCGTCGATCTGGCAGTCATCGGCGACGCCGGGCGCGTCATGGAAGACATGATAAAGCTCTGGAAGGCACGGCAGGAAAAAGCGCAGAACCTTGACGATTGGTGGCGGCAGATCGACGAATGGCGCGCCGTCAAATCGCTTGCGTTCGAACAGCAGGGCGAGGAAATCCTGCCGCAGCAGGCCGTCAGGCGGCTGTGGGAGGCGACCCACATGCAAAAGCCGATCATCACGACCGAGGTCGGCCAGCATCAGATGTGGGCGGCGCAGCATTTCGGCTTTGAAGGCCCCAACAAATGGCTGACCTCCGGCGGTCTCGGCACCATGGGCTATGGCCTGCCGGCCGCGATCGGCGCGCAGATCGGCAACCCCAATGCGCTTGTCATCGACATTGCGGGCGAGGCGTCGATCCTGATGAACATCCAGGAAATGTCGACGGCCGTGCAATACCGGCTGCCGGTGAAGGTCTTCATCCTCAACAACGAATATATGGGCATGGTGCGCCAGTGGCAGGAGCTGACCTATGCCAGCCGCTATGCCGAAAGCTATTCGGAAGCGCTGCCCGATTTCGTGAAGCTGGCCGAGGCCTATGGATGGACCGGAATCCGGATCGAGGGGCCGCAGGAACTGGACGCGGGCATCCGGCAGATGCTGGACACCCCCGGCCCGGTGATGGTGGATTGCCGGGTGATGAAGGTCGCCAATTGCTTTCCCATGATCCCGTCGGGCGCGTCGCATACCGATATGATCCTGCAGGGCACGCAGGTCGCGGGCGAACTGGACGACGAAGCCAAGGCGCTGGTTTAGGGACGAACATGCATATCAAGAAACAAGCCGCCGAACGGCACACACTGTCGATCCTCGTCGACAATGAAGCGGGCATACTGGCGCGAATCGCGGGGATGTTCACCTCGCGCGGCTATAATATCGAGAGCCTGACCGTGGCCGATGTGACGGAAAACCACGCCGTCAGCCGCATCACCATAGTCACCAAGGCAACGCCGGAGGTGATCGAGCAGATCATCCACCAGCTCGACCGGCTGATCCCGGTGCATTCGGTCAATGACCTGAGCGCAAAGGGGCCGCATGTCGAGCGCGAGATGGCGCTGGTGAAGGTGGCCGGCACCGGCGATCATCGCATCGAGGCGCTGCGCCTGGCCGAAGTCTATCGCGCCCGCGTGGTCGATGCGACGATATCCAGCTTCATCTTTGAAGTGACCGGAACCACCGACAAGATCGACACCTTTGTCGGACTGATGCGGGAAGTGGGACTGCTGGAGGTCGCGCGCACCGGTGTGGCCGCCATATCGCGGGGCAAGGAACTGACCTAGGGCCCGGACCCTAAGCGGCGGCTTGTCCATGACCAAGTGAATCGTTAGAGCGACCGCCAACACCGAGCTGAGGCCGCCTTCGAGCCATCAAGAAAAGGGAAGAAGAAATGCGCGTTTATTATGATCGCGACGCCGATGTCGCTCTGATCAAGGGCAAGAAGATTGCCATCGTCGGCTATGGCAGCCAGGGCCATGCCCATGCCCAGAACCTGAAGGATTCGGGCGTCGGCGAAGTTGCGGTCGCGCTGCGCGCCGGTTCCGCGACGGGCAAGAAGGCGGAAGCCGCGGGCTTCAAGGTGATGACCAACGCCGAGGCCGCCAAATGGGCCGATGTCATCATGGTGTTGGCCCCTGACGAGCATCAGGCCGCGATCTATAATGACGACCTGAAGGACAATCTGAAGCCCGGCGCGGCGCTTGCGTTCGCCCATGGCCTCAACGTGCATTTCGGCCTGATCGAACCGCGCGCCGACATCGACGTGTTCATGATCGCGCCCAAGGGCCCCGGCCACACCGTCCGTTCGGAATATCAGCGCGGCGGCGGCGTGCCCTGCCTGATCGCAATCGCTCAGGACAGCTCGGGCAACGCGCATGACGTTGCGCTGTCCTATGCGTCCGCTATCGGCGGCGGCCGCGCCGGCGTCATCGAAACCACCTTCAAGGAAGAGTGCGAAACCGATCTGTTCGGCGAGCAGGCGGTGCTTTGCGGCGGTCTCAGCCACCTCATCACGGCGGGCTTCGAAACCCTGGTCGAAGCCGGTTATGCGCCGGAAATGGCCTATTTCGAATGCCTCCACGAAGTGAAGCTGATCGTGGACCTGATGTATGAGGGCGGCATCGCCAACATGCGCTACTCGATCTCGAACACCGCCGAATATGGCGACATCCACACCGGCCCGCGCATCATCACCGATGAAACTAAAAAGGAAATGAAGCGCGTCCTCGCCGACATCCAGCAGGGCCGCTTCGTCAGCCGTTTCGTGCTCGACAACCGCGCCGGTCAGCCCGAACTGAAGGCCGCCCGCAAGCTGGCCGCCGAGCATCCGATCGAAAAGGTCGGTGCCGAACTGCGGGCGATGATGCCGTGGATCGCCAAGAACAAGCTGGTCGACAAATCGAAGAACTGAGGTCGTCCCGGACGCCCTTTGGAACCAGGCACCATTCGTCATTCCCGCGCGCGCGGGGCTCCATGAACACAGCCCTTTCGGGATAAACCGTGTTCATGGATCCCGGCCTTCGCCGGGATGACGGTGGGTGGCGATTGCGAAATAATACGGCTTGATCCCCCTCCCCGCCCGCGCCCAAAAGAAGGCGAAACGATGGAGGGTCACATGACAGACGAGGCGACGCCGCAGCAGATCGAAACCCTTGCGGTCCATGCAGGAGCCGCGCCCGATCCGACCACCGGCGCGCGCGCCACGCCGATCTACCAGACGACGTCCTACGTCTTCCAGAGCCCTGAACACGCCGCTTCGCTGTTCAACCTTGAAGAGTTCGGCAACGTCTATACCCGGCTGATGAACCCGACGACGGGCGTTCTCGAAGAGCGCCTTGCCGCGCTGGAAGGCGGCGCGGCGGCGCTTGCAGTCGCCAGCGGCCACGCCGCCCAGGTCATCGTCTTTCACACGCTTATGGAGCCGGACTGCAATATCGTGGCCGCGAACAAGCTCTATGGCGGCTCGATCAACCAGCTTGGCCAGAGCTTTCGCAAGATGGGCTGGGAAAGCCGCTTCGTCGACGCCGACGATCCCGCCGCCTTCGCCGCCGCCATTGACGAGAACACCCGCGCGATCTTCATCGAATCGCTCGCCAATCCGGGCGGGGTCGTCACCGACATAGCCGCGATCGCCGAAGTGGCGCACAAGGCGGGCGTGCCGCTGATCGTCGACAACACCATGGCGACACCATATCTCTGCCGGCCGATCGAACATGGCGCGGACATCGTCGTTCATTCACTGACGAAGTTCCTTGGCGGACACGGCAATTCGATCGGCGGCGCGATCATCGATTCCGGCCGGTTCGACTGGGCGAAGAGCGACAAATATCCGACCATGAGCCAGCCGAACGCCAGCTATCACGGCAAGGTCTTCACCGAAGCCTTCGGCTCCATCGCCTTCATCATCGCCTGCCGCACGCTAGGCCTGCGCGATCTTGGCCCGGCGCTGTCGCCGTTCAACGCTTTCATGATCCTGACCGGCATCGAGACGCTGCCGCTGCGGATGCAGCGCCATTGCGAAAATGCGCTCGCCGTCGCGCGTTGGCTGAAGGCCCAACCGCAAGTATCATGGGTGTCCTATGCCGGGCTGGAAGACGACCGCTATCACGCGCTCCAGCAGCGTTACATGCCGAAGGGCGGCGGCGCGGTCTTCACCTTCGGCCTGAAAGGCGGACGTGACGCCGGGATCAAGCTGGTCGGCGCGGTGAAGCTGTTCTCGCACCTCGCCAATATCGGCGACACGCGCAGCCTCATCATCCATCCGGCATCGACGACGCACAGCCAGCTGGATGACGAAGCCCTTGTTGGCGCGGGCGCAGGGCCGGATGTGGTGCGCCTGTCGATCGGGATCGAACACCCCGACGACATCATCGCCGATCTTGCGCAGGCGTTCGCCCTGCTTTGATCCCGGCTTTTTGACCTGAAGGGTTACTCCGCCGCTTTCTGCTCGAACGCGGCGGTGATCTTCAGCGTCACCTCGTCGCCGACCATCGGCACGAACTTTCCGACGCCGAACTCGCTGCGCTGAATCTGCGTCCGTCCCACAAAGCCGACGGTCGCCGCCTTGGTCATGGGATTTGCGCCCTGGCCGGTAAATTCGGCCTTTATCGTCACCGGACGGGTCACGCCATGAACGGTGAGATTGCCGGCGATGTCCGCCTCCGTCGCGCTGGTCGGCTTGACCGAGGTGGAGACGAACCTGATCTCGGGATATTTAGCCGCGTCGAAGAAGTCGGGCGATTTCAGATGATCGGTGAACTTGTCGACATTGGTCCGCAGATTGGCCAGGGGAATGGTGATTTCCACCTTGCTGTTGGCCAGCTTGGCCGGATCGAGCGTGAGCGAACCCGATGGTTCGCCAAAGAAGATGTAGGTGGGGTTGAAACCCAGATGCATATACTTGGCGACCACCTGCGTATGAGCGGGGTCGACCTGATAGACGCCAGCCTTGATTCCCTGTGTGCTCGTTGTGCCGGGCGCTGTCTGCGCCGACGCCATCGGAGCCGATACGGCCAAGCCCAGCGCGACAACCGATCCTAGAAATGCCCTCATCTCCGCTCTCCTTCCGAAAAAGACCACGCAGCTTAACCGCGCAAGGGCGCAAGTACAGCAGCAACCTCTGCCACCCGCCTGCCTTGAAAGCGCGCCGCCGCCAGATCGGCATCGGTGGGCGGGGTCGCATTCTGCCCCGAAATGCTCGTCGCGCCATAGGGCGTACCGGCGGCGTACATCACCGGATCCGCATAGCCGGGCGGCACGATCACCAGACCCAGATGCGCCAGAGGCGGATAGAGCCCGAGGATCGTCGCCTCATTGCCGCCATGAGCGGTGGAGGTGGATGAAAAGGCGCTGCCCGCCTTGCCGTTGAGCGCGCCCTTCGCCCACAGCCCGCCCAGCCCGTCGATCCATGCCTTCAACTCGGACGTTACCGAGCCGAAGCGCGTGGGCGTGCCGAGGATGATGCCATCGGCCCATTCGGCATCGGCCGTGGTGGGCGCTTCATAGGCCGCATTCATCCGCCGGGCATTTTCCAGCCAGCCCGGCGCGGCCTTCATCACCTCCTCGCTCACCAGTTCGCGCGCCCGGCGCAGCCTGACCTCCGCCCCGGCCGCCTGCGCGCCTTCCGCCACGGCTTTGGCGAGCGCCTCGGTGGAGCCGTTGCGTGAATAGAATGCGATCAAAATCTTGCTCATGGGACACTCCGTGAAGCTTCCGCCGCCGCGCTGACCGCGCTGTGACGCTGCCTTTGAAGACATAGCTGCGGCGATCTGTTCCAGGGAACCGGCAAAATCTTGAAGGAAAACTTCGAAAAACCTGTCGGGTCGACGGCCTTGTCCTTCCACAGGGTCTGGACAATTCGGGCGCGGTTGGTTAAGCCCCGGACATGCACTGCGCCTGCACCTTTGCGCTTCTACGACTTACACGCCCTTAGGCGTGCCGTTTTCGCTTGGCCTGAATAAAGGCTTCGAGCATCAGCGCCTAAGGGCTAAACTCCACCCGAAAGTTTCAATCCGGACCCTATAACGGGCAACGGAGTGCGCAAGATGACCGATACAGTATTGATCTTTGACACCACGCTGCGCGACGGCGAGCAATCGCCCGGCTGTTCCATGAACCTGGAAGAAAAGCTGAAGGTCGCCGACCAGCTCGAAAACCTGGGCGTGGACATTATCGAGGCAGGCTTTGCTATCGCCTCCGAAGGCGATTTCGAGGCGGTGAGCGAAGTGGCGCGCCAGTGCAAGAAGGCGACCGTCGCCAGCCTCGCCCGTGCGGCGAGCGCCGACATCGAACGCGCGGCTGCCGCCGTCAAACATGCGGTGCGCCCGCGAATCCACACCTTCATCGCCACGTCCCCGCTCCATATGCGGGTGAAGCTGAACAAGACGCCCGAGGAGGTGCTGGAGGCGATCAACGCATCGGTGTCGCTGGCGCGCAATCTGGTGCCCGATGTCGAATGGTCGGCCGAGGACGCCACCCGATCCGATCCCGACTTTCTGGCGCGGGCGATCGAAGTGGCGATCAAGGCCGGCGCGCGGACCATCAACCTGCCGGACACGGTGGGCTATGCGACGCCCGAAACCTATGGCCGCATGTTCCGCGAAATGCGCGAGCGGGTGCCGAACAGCGATCTCGTCGTGTTTTCAACCCATTGCCATAACGACCTGGGCCTCGCCGTCGCCAATACGCTGGCGGCGGTGACGGCGGGCGCGCGGCAGGTGGAATCGACGATCAACGGCATCGGCGAACGCGCGGGCAATGCCGCCGTCGAGGAAATCGCAATGGCGCTGAAGGTGCGCCACGATGTGATGCCCTATCGCACCAATGTCGTGTCGACCGAGATCACCCGCGCCAGCCGCATGATCTCCGGCATCACCGGATTTCAGGTGCAGCCGAACAAGGCGATCGTGGGCGCGAACGCCTTTGCCCATGAAAGCGGCATCCATCAGGACGGCATGATCAAGGACGCATCGACCTATGAGATCATGACACCCGAGAGCGTCGGGCTCACCGCGTCGAACCTGGTGATGGGCAAGCATTCCGGCCGCGCCGCATTCCGCCAGAAGCTGGAGGAACTGGGCTACAAGCTGGGCGACAACGAGTTTCAGGATGCGTTCCACCGCTTCAAGGCGCTCGCCGATGCAAAGAAGCACGTCTATGACGAGGACATTATCGCCCTTGTCGACGACGAGGTGCTGCGCGGCCACGACGGCATCCAGGTGAAGGAAGTGGAGATCTATTGCGGGTCCAATGGCCCGCAACGGGCGATACTGACGCTGGACGTGGACGGCGAGGAAAAGACCGTCACGTCGCGCGGCAACGGTCCGGTGGACGCGCTGTTCAACGCCATAAGGGTGATCGTGCCGCACGACACGTCGGTGCTGGAACGCTATGAGGTTCACGCCGTCACCGGCGGCACCGACGCGCAGGCCGAGGTATCGGTGCTGCTTTCGGAAGACGGGCGGACGGTGCGGGGCCGTGGCGCGCATGTCGACACCATGGTCGCATCGGCCCGCGCCTATGTGAACGCGCTCAACAAGCTGATGGTGAAGCGCGGCAAATCCGCGCCGGACGCGCGCATCGCGGGCTGAGGCAACCCTGTCCTGAAATGAGGCAGAGCCGCCGGGACACGCTTCCGGCGACTCCTTTTGTCCAATCGTGGCCACGCCCTGCCGCTGCGGGGCGGAACGGGTCGGCTGACCAAGGGCTTCTTTCCGTAGCGTAACGGAGGAAGTCATGCCCGGCTGGATGAAAGCGGCGCTTGCGATGATCGGCGCTTTTCTGATCCGGGACGCGGCCAATGCGGCCGCCTATACGCAGCCGAGGGCGGGGGCAGTTTCGGCCGCGCGCCACCTCCCGATATTGCCGAAGCGGCAACCGGCCGATCTCATGGCTTCGCGCTGGATGCTGCCCGACACCCCCAGCCTGTACCGCGACCGCCCGGAGACGATCTTCAAATGGACTGGCCGCAAGGTGAAGATGAAGATGCGCCTGCCGGTCTGGTAGGACACACACACACACACACCCCTCCCCACATTAACGCCGCCGTAACGGTCGCTTCAGCATCCAGTCAGATGACATGGTGCTGGATCGGGGATAGAGAAAACCCACGAAAAGGGAGATTGAAGATGAAGGCACGGTTGCTTGGAGCCATGATCGCCGCATCGATCGCAGCGCCCGCGCTTGCCGATCCGCCCCCCTGGGCGCCCGCCCATGGCAAGCGCGCCAAGGACGCGCGGGAAGCCTGGTATGCCGATCGCTACTACCGCGACGGGCGGTCCTACAAGGCGCGCCGCCTGAGCCATGACGACCGCATCTATCGCGGGCGCGACGGACGCTATTACTGCAAGCGCGACGACGGAACCACGGGCCTTATCATCGGCGCGGTCGGCGGCGGCGTGCTTGGCAACATCATAGCACCGGGCGATTCAAAGACGCTTGGCACCATCATCGGCGGCGGGCTGGGCGCTGTGATCGGCCGCGCGATCGACCGTGACGGAGTGCAGTGCCGCTAGCACACACGCCACTGGCCCGGCGGGCGGGTTGCCTGCCGGGTGGCGGAATGGGAACTGATGACCGGCGCGGAGTTGCCGCGTTTTGTGCCCGGACCCGACGATTGGGATTTGGAGAGTGATCGCACGTCGGGATTTGACGCCAGCGGCAGCCCGGCCCGCCACTCGATGACGGACAAACGGACCTGTCGGCTTGCTGACTATGTGCCTTGCGAACGTTCGGCTTGTTTCCGGGACGTCCGCGCCGGTCATCTCCTCCATTGCTGGAAGAACGTCCGTCCCGCGCATGTCGACCTGCCGAGACCCGAATCACCTAACCGATACGGTTCGATGTAGGACAGCGGAATTTTTCGGCCCGCCGGTCACTTTCGCCCGAACAGTTTCTCGATATCGCCATGGCCGAGCTTCACCCAGGTGGGGCGGCCATGGTTGCACTGGCCGCTGTGCGGCGTGACCTCCATCTCCCGAAGCAGCGCGTTCATCTCGGCGACCGACAGCGGCCGCCCGGCACGGACCGAGCCGTGACAGGCCATGGTGGCGGCCACCTGATCCAGCCTTTCCTTCAACGACAGGGCTTCATCGAATGCGGCGAGTTCATCGGCAAGATCGGTGACGAGCCCCTTTGCGTCCCCCTGCCCGAGCAGGGCGGGCGTCGCGCGGACGAGCATGGCGGCGGGGCCGAAACGCTCCAACTCCAGCCCGAAGGAGGCAAGCTCCGCCGCCCGCGCTTCCAGCCGGTCGCAGGCCGCCTCGTCCAGTTCCACCACTTCGGGAAGCAGCAGCGCCTGCGACGACACGCCGCCATCGGCCATGGCGCGGCGCATCCGCTCCAGCACCAGCCGTTCATGGGCGGCGTGCTGGTCGACGATGACGAGCCCGTCCTCCGCCTCGGCGACGATATAGGTGTTGCGCACCTGCCCGCGCGCGACGCCAAGGGGATAGCTTGCAGTCTGCGGCACGGGCGCATGAGCCGGTTCGGCGCGGGCCATGGGCGGCGGCGCGAAGCTCTGCGGCCGGTCCCAGACCGATGGCTGGGCGGGCGGCGAAGCAAAGGCAAAGCCGCGCGACGGCAATGACGGGGGCGATGACCCGGGCGCGAAGGGTTCGCTCACCCAGCTTCCAAGCGCCGCCGCCGATGGCCGCTGGACCGAGCGATGCCCCGCCCCGTCCAGCGCCGCGCGCAGCCCGCCGACGATCATGCCCCGAACAAGCCCGGGATCGCGGAACCGCACCTCGGTTTTGGCCGGGTGGACGTTGACGTCGACGAAATCGGCGGGAACATCCAGAAACAGCGCGGCGACGGGATGCCGGTCGCGCGCGAGCATATCCTGATAGGCGGCGCGGAGTGCGCCGACGAGCAGCCTGTCCTTCACCGGACGCCCGTTGACGAACAGGAACTGATGATCGGCGACGCCGCGATTGTAGGTCGGCAGCCCGGCGACGCCCGCAAGCGTGAGATCGCCGCGTGCGAAATCGATGGCGATGCTGTTGTCGGCAAGCTCCCCCCCGAGCAGGGCGGCGACCCTGACGGCGCGCTCCTGCCCCGGCTGGACGGCGATCTGCCGCCTGCCCTCGTGCACAAGGGTGAAGCCCGTGTCCGGCCGGGACATGGCGAGACGGCGCACGACATCGACGCACGCGCCAAGCTCCGCCCGTTCGGAGCGAAGGAACTTGCGCCGGGCGGGCACCTGCGCGAACAGATTCTCGACAGTGACGCGCGTGCCGGGCGGCGCGGCCGCGGGTTCGTCTGCCACCATGCGGCCGTTGTCGACCCTGATCCGCCAGCCCTCCCCATCCGCCGGGCGGCTTTCGATGGTGAGCGCGGCCACGCTGGCGATGGAGGGAAGCGCCTCCCCCCGGAAACCCAGGGTGGCGATCGATTCCAAATCGTCCCCGACCAGCTTGGACGTGGCATGGCGTTCCACCGCAAGGCGCATTTCGCCCGCCGTCATGCCGCAGCCGTCGTCGGCGATCTCGATCCGGCCGGTGCCGCCGCCGGCGAGCGAAACGTGGATCGCCCGCGCGCCCGCATCGATCGCGTTTTCGACAAGTTCCTTCAATGCGCTGGCCGGACGCTCCACCACCTCGCCCGCGGCGATGCGGTTTATCAGGTGCTCCGGCAGACGACGAATGGTCATGACACTGCACTAGCCGATCAAGTGGCCGCATCGCCAATGGAAAACCATTGGACGCAGCGAGCGCAAGCCGCCATTGTGCGTGCCGGTCGGGGTCCAACGGAAAGAGGCGAATCAGCACCGGGCGCGCGGACGCAAGTCCACATGCCCGTTCCGGCGGGCCACGGGGCGTCTAATCGGGGTAAGGCTCTATATGATCTTCAGTCGTCTGTTCAGTTTCATGTCCCATGATATGGCGATCGATCTCGGCACTGCGAACACGCTGGTCTATGTGCGGGGACGGGGCATCGTTCTGAACGAGCCGTCGGTCGTCGCCATCGAGACGATCAACGGTGTGAAGCGCGTGAAGGCGGTCGGCGACGACGCCAAGCTGATGATGGGCAAGACGCCCGACAGCGTGGAAGCAATTCGCCCGCTGCGCGACGGCGTGATCGCCGACATCGACGTGGCCGAGCAGATGATCAAGCACTTCATCCAGAAGGTGCATGGGCCGCGCCGCTTCCCGCGCTGGCCGGAAATCGTGATCTGCGTACCGTCGGGCTCCACCTCGGTCGAGCGCCGCGCGATCCGCGACGCGGCGTCGAACGCGGGCGCGAGCCAGGTGTATCTGATCGATGAGCCGATGGCGGCGGCGATCGGCGCCGGGATGCCTGTCACCGAGCCGATCGGATCGATGGTGGTCGACATCGGCGGCGGCACCACCGAAGTGGCCGTGCTTTCGCTGCGCGGCATCGCCTATACGACTTCGGTGCGCGTCGGCGGCGACAAGATGGACGAGTCGCTCACCAATTATGTGCGCCGCAACTTCAACCTGCTGATCGGCGAAGCCACGGCCGAACGGATCAAGAAGGAAGTCGGCGTGGCCCGCCCGCCCGCCGATGGCGTCGGCCGCACGATCGAGATCAAGGGCCGCGACCTGGTGAACGGCGTGCCCAAGGAAATCTCGGTCAACCAGGGCCAGATCGCCGAAGCGCTGGCGGAACCCGTCGCCACCATCGTGTCGGGCGTGCGGCTTGCGCTGGAGAACACCGCGCCCGAACTCGCCGCCGACATCTGCGACCAGGGCATCGTGCTGACCGGCGGCGGTGCGCTGCTGAGCGGCCTTGACGAGGTGCTGCGCGAAGCGACCGGCCTGCCGGTGACGGTGGCCGAAGACCCGCTGACCTGCGTGGCGCTCGGCACCGGGCGAGCGCTTGAGGATCCGGTGTTTCGCGGCGTCCTGTTGTCCGTCTGAAGCTGAGACCGCCCTGTCATGGCCGACAAGGGATGGCGTAGATCGGGATTTTCGAGGCGGGCCCAGATGGGCGCGTTCGTCGGCCTTGTGCTGTCGGTGCTGGCGATCGTCGTGGGCGTCGTGCTGCTGGTGAGGTCGGCCTTCGGGAATGACGATGTCAGCGGCGCGCGCGGCGTGGCGCTGGACGTGACCGCGCCCATCGCAGCGGCCATCGGCGCGCCGTTCCGCTGGGCGGCGGCAGGAGTGGATATGATCGACGATCACTTCCGCGCCGTATCGCGCAACCGGGCGCTGCAGGCGCAGCTTGAGCAGGCCGTGCCCGAGCTTGTCCGCGCCCGCACGCTGAAGCGGGAGAACGCAAGGCTGAAGGCGCTGCTGGACCTGAGCGAGCCGAACCCGCGCATGATCGCATCCGCGCGGATCGTCGGCGGATCACCTTCCTCGCCGTCGAGCACGGCCGTGCTTTCGGCAGGCAGGCGGCAGGGAGTCGCCGTTGGCCAGCCGGTGCGGGAGCCGTCCGGGCTCGTCGGCCGCGTGATCGAGACGGGCAGCAACGCGGCCCGGGTGATGCTGCTGACCCATGTCGACAGCCGCGTTCCGGTCGCCATGGTGCGCGACGGCACTCCGGCGCTGGTGTTCGGGCGGAACGACGCGCTGCTGGAAGTGAAGACGGTGATCACCGACCGCAATCCCTTTCGCCCCGGCGACCTGCTGATCACATCGGGCGCGGGCGGCATCTATCCCCCCGACGTCGCGGTCGCGGTGGTAGTGAAGCCGACCGTGGAGGGCGCGCTCGCCCGGCCCGCCGTCGCGCCCGAAAAGCTGGGCTTCGTCATCGTCGAGGAGCCGTTCGTCCCGCGCGTGACCCCCACCCGCAAAGCCACCTTGCCGGAGCAGCGTCGATGATCGCGCCCTGGCGGCAGATGGAAAGCCATGAGCGGGTGCGCGAGCTTACGCGCGGCTGGCCGCTGGTCGTCCCCTCGCTCACGATCGTGGGAGCGCTGCTGCTGGTGGCGGTCGTGCCGCTTGTCACGACGCTGCCGGTCCTGCCCGATCTCGCATTCGCGCTGCTGATCGCATGGCGGCTCTACCGGCCCGACATGGTCGCGCCCTGGGCGGGCCTGCCGCTTGGCATCGTGGCCGATATCCTGACGGGCCAGCCGGTGGGCGTATCGGCGACGGTGTGGCCGCTGGCCCTGCTTGCGCTGGCGATCATCGAGCCGCGCTTCCCCTTGCGCGACCAGCGCATGGACTGGGCGCTGGCGGCGGCCGCCATCATCCTTGGCAAGCTGATCGCCTATAAGCTGCTGGCGCTGGTGAACCTGCCCCTGCCCTTCGCCCCCGTGCTGACCGGCATGATCTGCACCGTGCTCTTCTTTCCCATCATGGCGCGGCTTGCCGCGTGGACGGAGCGGCAGTGGCTCGCCGTCGACTGACACCGCAGACACCGACGGAAGCGAGCCAGCAGTTCAGCTTCACCCGCAGGGCGCTGGTGCTGGGCGCGGCGCAGGGCGGCATCGGCCTGCTGCTGGCGGCGCGCATGGGCTATCTCTCGATCTTCGAGCAGGAACGCTACAAGCTGCTGGCTGAGAGCAATCGCGTGTCGCTGCAGCTCATCCCCCCGCGTCGGGGGTGGATCGTGGACCGCGCGGGCAAGCCGCTGGCGCTGAACCGGCCCGACTTCCAGGTGCAGCTGATCCCCGAGCAGGTGCGCGACCTGGAGGCGACGCTGGCTGAGCTTGGCGGCATTCTGGGCCTTTCCCCCGAGCAGCTTGCGCTTATCCGCGAGGAGGTCGCCGAGAAGGAAGGCTATCAGCCTATCCAGATTGCGCAGGACCTGGACTGGAACCAGTTCGCCGCCATCAACGTGCGGCTGACCGAACTGGCCGGGGTGCAGCCGATCCGGGGCTATGCGCGGGTCTATCCGACCGGCCCGGCGGTGGCGCACCTGCTGGGCTATGTGGGCGCGGCGCGCGCCGAGCAATATCAGGAAACGCGCGACCCGCTGCTGATCTTTCCCGGATTCAAGGTGGGCAAGGACGGGCTTGAGAAGACGCTGGACAAGCAGCTGATCGGCAAGGCGGGCGCGGCGCGGGTGGAAGTGAACGCCAGGGGCCGGCCGCTGCGCGAACTCGCCACCCTGCCCGCCACCGCCGGCGACACGGTGCGGCTGACCGTGGACGGCGGGCTGCAATCCTATGCCGCGCGGCGGCTGGGCGACCACAGCGGCTCCGTGGTGATCATGGACTGCACCAACGGCGACATATTGGCGATGACGTCCATGCCCGCCTATGACCCGAACGCCTTCAGCGGCGGCATAAGGCAGACCATGTGGGACGGGCTGCGGGAAGACGACCATCTGCCGCTGCTGAACAAATCGCTGCAAGGCCTCTATCCGCCGGGGTCCACCTTCAAGCCGGCCACCGCGCTCGCCCTGCTGGAAAACGGGGTCGCCCCCACCGACGCCGTCGTGTGCACCGGCCGCTATCGGCTGGGCGGGGGCTATTTCCACTGCCACAAGCGCGGCGGACACGGCGTCGTCAGCCTGAACAAGGCGATCGCGCAGAGCTGCGACATCTATTTCTACCACTTCGGCCGCCGCATCGGCATCGACCGGATCGCCGACATGGCGCGGCGGCTAGGACTGGGCGAGGAATATGCGCTTCCGGTCGCCTCGCAGCGATATGGCACCGTGCCCGACCAGGCGTGGAAGGAGAAGAAATACGGCAAGCCATGGCTGGAGGGGGAGACGCTTTCCGCCGCCATCGGCCAGGGATATGTGCTGGCGAACCCCCTTCAGCTTGCAGTGATGTGCAGCCGGGTGGCGTCCGGCCGGGCGCTTTCGCCCTCCCTCCTCCTTGGAGGCGAACGGCCAAGGGAAAAGCCGCTCTCCATCGACCCCGCCCATGTCCAGCTGGTGCGGGACGGAATGAACGCGGTGGTCAACGGCGGGGGCACCGCCGGGCGGGCGCGGATGCAGATCGAAGGCATCAAAATGGCGGGCAAGAGCGGCACGGCCCAGGTCCGCCGCATCTCCATGGCGGAGCGCCGCCGGGGCGTGATCCGCAACGAAGCGCTGCCGTGGCGGCTGCGCGACCATGCGCTGTTCATCGCCTATGCCCCGGTGGACGCGCCCCGCTTTGCCGCCGCCGTGGTGATCGAGCATGGCATCGGCGGATCGGCCGTGGCGGCCCCCATCGCCCGCGACTGCCTGACCTGGCTGTACGACCCCGCGCGCGCGATGAAGACGCTTGAAGCGCTTGAGAAGGAATGGGGCGGCGATATTCTGGACCGGATGCAGGCCAAGGCAGCCCAGCGCGCAGCCGAACAGGCCGCCCGTGAGGAGGCGATCCGGACCGGGCAACCGCTGCCCGGCGACGACGGCAACGCAATGGGCGCGGGAGAGGCCGAATGAGCCATCCCGCCCTGCCCCGCGCGCTGGTGGGCCTGCCGTGGCGGTTGCTGCTGGTGGTGGCGGGCGTCGGCCTGTTCGGCCTTGTCGTGCTGTTTTCGGCAGCGGGCGGCAGCCTGACGCCCTGGGCGGCAAATCAGGGCGTGCGCTTTGTGGCTTTCTTCGTTGCGATGATCGCTCTGGCGCGGGTGCGGCCCGAGCGATGGTCCGCAATGGCCTTTCCCGTCTATGCGGTGATCCTCGCCGCGCTGATCGCGGTGGAGGCGATGGGCGTGATCGGCGGCGGCAGCCAGCGCTGGCTGGACCTGGGGCTGATCCGCCTGCAGCCTTCGGAGTTCATGAAGCCTGCGGCGATACTGGTGCTGGCCCGCTTCTATTCGCGACTGCCGGCCGTCCATCTGCGCAGCCTGCAGGCGCTGTGGCCGGCCGCGCTGCTGATCGGCGTTCCAGCGGCGCTGGTGTTGGCGCAGCCCGACCTGGGCACCGCGCTGATGATCACCTTCGGCGGGGTGACGGTGATGTTTCTGGCCGGGCTGCCGCTCTGGTGGTTCCTTGGCACGGGCGGCGTCATCGCAGCCGCGCTGCCGGTGCTGTACACGCAGCTGCACGAATATCAGCAGAAGCGCGTGCTGATCTTCCTTGACCCCGAAAGCGACCCGCTGGGCGCTGGCTATCACATCAGCCAGTCCAAGATCGCCATCGGCTCCGGCGGGCTGTTCGGCAAGGGGTTCCTCAACGGCACGCAAAGCCATCTGGAATATCTGCCGGAAATGCACACCGACTTCGCCTTTGCGACCATGGCCGAGGAATGGGGCCTGGCCGGCGGGATCGTGCTGCTGGCGGCCTTCGCCTATGTGCTGGGCTGGGGATGGAAGCTGGCAGTGACATCGGAAGGCCGGTTCGAGCGGCTGCTGGCGGGCGGACTGACGGCCAGCATCTTCTATTACATCTGCATCAACCTGATGATGGTGATGGGGCTGGCGCCGGTGGTGGGCATTCCGCTGCCGCTCATTTCCTATGGCGGATCGGCGATGATGACGGTGATGCTGTGCCTGGGCGTGCTGCTGGGCATAGACCGCGCGAACCGGAGGACGGCGGCCTACCGCCATATCTGAGGGGGAGGTGTTGGTAGGGCCGGAGCGAAGTGGCGGCAGCGCAAGGCGGTGGGTCCGGTGCGGGCGGGCGTTCGATGAGCCGAGGCGCGGCGGCGGGAGACCTGAGGCGCGGAGAGGCCGACCCGAGCTGGCTTTCCGGCGGGGCTTTCAGCGCCGCATTTTCGTTTTGACCCCCGCCCGGAGAAGTGCTACCCGGCGCGCTCCCGACCGGATCGGGCCTTGCCGGAACGGCAATGGACGCATAGCTCAGTTGGTAGAGCAGCTGACTCTTAATCAGCGGGTCCTTGGTTCGAGCCCAAGTGCGTCCACCACTTTCTCCTTGAAATTGCAGTGTTTTCTTAAAACTCGTCGCTCCGCATGGAACCTAGTTTTCTGTATAGGTTCCTCATAGGTTCCAGTGGGCCGAACGCATCAAATGATGGGGCATCCTTTATTTTACGCCCCGTCGCCGGCTAAGGAGCGCTTCGAGGCTCGCAACTGAAATTAGCGTGCTCCTGCCCAGTTTGATCGTTTCGACCTCCCCAGCCTGCATGAGTTTGTAAAAGGTCGAGCGGCCGATCCCGAGCATCCGCGCGGCGTCCGGTATCCGGACCGTGAGACAGTCGATCGGGGAAAGCCGATCGTCCTTGTTCGCTGCGCGCGCCATGACGGTTCAGTCAGACGATGTGCCGTGTTCGGCCGTTGGCCGCGAGCGTTGAAAGGCGCGATCGCTTTCGAGGAAATGCGCCAATATAGCCGACGCAACCTCGGCCGGTTGCTCGGCGCGCCCGTATGCTTTCTCGTAAAACTTGCAATAGGCGTCCAAAGCTTTCTTCAATTCCGGCGACAAGGTGATGGTGATCTTCACCGGTGTCCGGTCGGGAAGCCTGCGGAGCTTGATATCGGGCATGGTCAACGCTCCGCCGTCCGCCAAGGCCGCGACAATACCAAATCCTTGTGTACGACGATCCTGAGCGGCCAACCCGGACGCACCCGTAAGGTCGGCTGGATGTTGAGATTGCGGGTGACGAACTGATCGCCGGCGCGGGCGCCGCTCTGCTGCGCGGATTCGCGGATCGCGCGGACAAGATCGCTTTCGGTGCTGCCGAAGCTAAGTTCGGTGCCGACGCCGAGCAACGTCGACAACGCGACTCCCTTCAAGAGCTGCCACGTATGACGGTCGATCCGGTCGGACAGCCCCGCATAGCCCTCTGTGTCGGTCGCCGGGACATTGTCGATGCGGATCGACGATCCATCGGGAAGGATGATACGCTGCCAAACCAAAAGAGCGCGGCTCTGTCCGAACGCGACGACGCTATCGTAACTTCCGATCAGCCGCGAACCCTGCGGGATAAGCAATATCCGCCCGGTCACGCTGTCATAGGCGTTCTCGGTCACTTGCGCCGTTACCAGCCCCGGAAGATCGGAGTTCAGCCCGGTGATCAGACTGGCCGCGATCACGCTACCGGCGCTCAGCGTGTAGGGTGATGGGGCCGCGGTCAGCCGATGCGGATTAATGTCGTCCCCGGCATTTGACCGGCCGACCAGCGCGTTCTTGCGCTCCTGCGCGCCTGGATCGCGCGCGGGATCGAGGGATTTTGTCGCCGCGGCATTATCCGGGCCGGTGGGACTGGCCGCCGCATCCGATGCTGGCGGCGCCGCCGCGGCTCGCTGCGTCGTCCCCGCAATCTGCAACATCACGGCCGATTCCCGTGCCGCCTTCTGCTCGGCCGCGATCCGCTGCCGCTCCGCCTCAGCGTCCCGCGCGGCACGCTCCGCCGCATCGGTGGCAGGGTCGACCGGGGCTACAGCGCCGATGCCGCGCTGATGGTTGAGGATCGGCCGGCCAAGGTCGCCGGGCAGCGGTGCCCCGAGCTGCGACACATCACCATATCCTTTCGGCGCGCCCGCGAGCGCGTCTGGTGGCGCCTTCGCAGCGACCTGTTTGTCATCGCTCGACGCGACCAGGCTCAACGTCGTGGGTTTCAGCGCCAGCCATGCAACGCCGACGATCGCGGTCGAACCCGCGGCGGCAATGGCGATGATCGCCCCCCGCCGGAACCGCGTGACGCGGCCGGGCGCCGCGCGCAGCACCAGCGTTTCCGGATCGGCCTTGGCTGCGGGGGCTGCGGGCGCGGCGGGCGGAATAGGTGCGTCGGTCACGACGCCCTCCGCCGGGAAGTGCGCGCGGGATCGCCGCGCGTGATGCGGACGATCTTCTGGCGCTTCTCGCCAAGGCGCAGCTCGGCCGCGCCGAACAGGCGATCGACGACATAATAGCGGCCAGCGACGCGGTAGTTGACGAGCTGGGCTTCGCCATTGTCGCCGGTCACGAACAGCGGCGGCGCTTCGCCGACCGCGATGCTCGCCGGAAACTCGATGAACGTCTGCCGCCCATCATCGAACGCACGCAGTGGCCGCCAAGCGGGCTTGTCCCCGGAAACGGCATAGTTGAAGTTGAGGCTCTCGACGGCAAGGC
Source organism: Tardibacter chloracetimidivorans (assembly GCF_001890385.1). Taxonomy (NCBI): domain Bacteria; kingdom Pseudomonadati; phylum Pseudomonadota; class Alphaproteobacteria; order Sphingomonadales; family Sphingomonadaceae; genus Tardibacter; species Tardibacter chloracetimidivorans. The sequence goes on from NZ_CP018221.1 coordinate 804,328, forward strand.
CGGACGCTATCGGTGCCGCAGCCTCGGCTGCTGCCTGGGTACGGCGGAGCGCTATCAGCTCATCTTGGGGATAGGTCCACGAAAGCGCAGCCATCGCGGTCGTGGCGGTGCTTTCCAGCGCCAGGTGATAGGCGCGACGATCAGTCGTGATGAAAAGGTTCGTGCGCAGTCCTGCGGAAAAGGGCTTCACGAGGATATGTGTGCGGCGGGTCTCACCGCTGCCGCTCGTCGTATCGCCGACCGTCCAGCGCACCGTATCTCCCGCTGCGACCGACGTGACTGTTTCGCCCGGCTGCAAGGCGATGTCGGTCACGCGCTCGGGCGCGGCATAGAGCCGGTAGAGCACGCCTTCCGAGTAAGGATAGACCTGCACGGCATGGATATAACCCGCGCTCGACGGCTCTCGCAGTGCCGCCCGGTTAGCAGCGGTCACGCGGGCCGTTGGCGATGCGGCCTCGCGCGTCTGCGCGGCGGCGGGTGCCAGAGTGAGAGGGGCGAGCGCGAACAGGCTCGCCGACAGGAGAATGGGTCGGATCATTGGGCGTTCCTTTCCGGGGTCTGCGGGGGCTGGGGCGGCTGTCCAAGACCGGGATCGAGCGGCGAGCCGAGCGGGAGATCAGCAGGCGGTGCGGACGTGGGTAGCGGCGCTGACACGGGCGTCGGCGCGGGCGGCCGATCGGCCGGCGTTTCCAGCTCGCGGCTCCAGTCGATCGCATCGACATAGAGTCCAAGCGGGTTCTTCCTCAGCACGTCGGCCGAGCGCGGCGGCTGGATCTTCACCGTCACCATCGCCGTCCAGCGCGACGTGCTGGCGAGGCTGCCGCGCTCATATTGCTGTTCGGTCCATTTCACCTGAAAGCTGGTGTCGGATGCGCGCACGACGCTCGTTACCTGTACGGACACGGTGCGCCGTCCGACCTCCGCGAACGGATTGGCCGTCCGCGCATATTCGCCGAGGAACAGCGATCCCCGCTCAGTCGCGAAGTCGTAGGCGGATAGCCAGTTCTCGCGCATCAGCACGGCGTCGAGCGACCGCGACCGGATGTTGGAGATGAAACGGCCAAGATGCCACGCAATCTGCGGATCGGTCGGCCGGTAATCCTTGGCGGCCGGGGTGACCGCCTGCGCCTGGCCGAGATTGTCGACCTCGACCACATAGGGCACAACGCGGCTCTGCATCGACTGCCAGACCAGCGCGCCCGAGAGGCCGGTGGTGAGGAACAGCCCGCCGAACGCCATCAGCCGCCAGTTGTGTGCCTGCACACGCGCCGAGCCGATGCGCTCGTCCCATAATTGTCCGGCGCGCTGATAGGGCGTCTCCGGTTCGGGCGTCTGTCCGTAGCGCTGCAAGGCGCGTTTGAATCGCATAGCTCAGTCCTTCTCTTTGATGTCGGGAGTGGCGGAGGCCCCGCCCTTGTCGCCGTCGCGAACGGCGTGGATCGCCATCTGACGGCGGTGCCGCGCGGTCTGGCTGGCCTGAAGCTTCTGCGCCCAGGCGGGCGCCGATCCTGAGGAAGCGGCACCTTCGGACGCAGCCGGTGCGGGGAATGTGGAGCCTGCCTGCCACGCGGCCTGCTGGCCGCGTTCGGCCGCCTCGCGGATTCCAAAGGCGCCGCGCATCGAATTGGAGGCGGCACCTCTGGCCGCGGTCGCCATGCCGCCGAGGCCGGCGCCCACGCTTGCGGAGCCGGATGTCTCCTGCCCGAGCCTGTAGGCGGTGGACGCGGCGCTTCCCATCGACGTGCCGGCCCGGATCGCACCAAGACCGGCGCCAGCAACGCCGCGGGCGGCCGCGACGGCGCCGGCACCGCCCATCGCCAGCCCGCCGGCGGCGAGTGCGGCGGTGCCGACAACCGAACCCGCGCCGAGTTGCGGCGCCCCGGCGACGAGGCCCGAGGCGATGCCGGGACCGAAGATTCCGAGCCCGAACAGCGCGAGGCTTGCCAGCATCAGCGAGACGGCTTGGTCGATATTGGGCTCCTGCCCCTGCAGGGCGCTTACGAAGTCAGCGAAATAGTTGGAGCCGATACCGACGATGACGGCGAGCACCATCACCTTGATGCCCGAGCTGATGACGTTGCCGAGCACGCGTTCGGCAAGGAACGACGTGCGGTTCCACAAGGCGAACGGCACCAGCAGGAAGCCGGCGAGCGAGGTCAGCTTGAACTCGAGGATGGTGATGAAGAGCTGGATCGCGAGAATAAAGAAGGCGACGATGACGATGATCCAGGCGATCACTAGCACGGCGATTTCGACGAAATTGTCGAAGAAGGCGATCGGACCGACCAAGTCCTTCGCCCGCTCGAGCAGTGGCCAGGCCGCCTCGAAGCCGGTGCCCGCGAGACGGCCGGGGTGTAGGAGATCATCGGCGGTGATGGCGCTGCCGCCCGCCGTCAGACCGAGGCCAGCGAACGAGCGGAAGATGATTTCGGAGAGCGTCGAGAAGCTGTTGAGGATCAGCGCGAAGACGCCGACATAGAGAATCTTCTTCAGGAACTTCCCGATCACGTCATCCTCGCCACCCAAGGCCCAAAAGAGCCCGGCAAGCGCGATGTCGATGCCGATCAGGATGGTGGTGAGGAACGCAACGTCGCCGCCCAACAGCCCGAAGCCGCTGTCGATGTAGGCGATGAACGCCTCCATGAACTGATCGATGACATTAAGGTCGTTCAAGTCGCTGTTCCTGCTTTTGCGTGGGAGGTGTCGCGGGGGCCGGCGGCCATGAGGGGGGAAGCCCAACGGCCCCCGCGACGAGAGAAAGCGGTCCGGGGAGCTGGGGGACCGCCCTCCCTCAGTTCATTGCCGCGGCGTGTAGGCCTTGCCGTCGCCAAGGAAGCGCCGTGTCGATTCCTGCGCTTCGCGCGCAATCTGGCCGCGCCGCGCCTGCTCGATCGATTCGCTGCGGAACTGTGCGGCCATCAGATTCTGAATCTGGAGCTGCTGCTTGGCGGTGAGCGCGAGCAGCTGATTGGTCGCCTGTTGTGCCTGCAAACCACCTTCCGCGCGCTGGCTGCGCGACACGATCTCGGCGAGCGCCTGCGTGTCACTGCGGACATTGTCGACGATGCGGTTCTGTACGCCCATCGTCTGCCGGAAAGAGGTCATCGCTGTGTCGAGCTGATCGCGTGCCCGGGCCAGGCGCTGATCGCGCCGGAAGGTCTGATCGAAGCTGTCGGGGAATAGCTGGCGATAGCGATCGTCGAGCTGATCGATTCGAAAGTCGATGCCCTGCGCCTGGCCCATCAATTGGTCGATCTGCTGAAGCCGCTGCCGAAGCTCGCTGAGCTGCGGGAAATCGATCCGGCTGAGGTTCTTGCCCTGATTGATCAGTATCTGTGCCTCGTTCTGGAGGCTTTGGATCTGATTGTTGATCTGCTGGAGCGTGCGAGCGGCGGTGAGCAGGTTCTGGGTGTAGTTCGACGTATCGAACACGCTCATCTGCGCCGACGCCGGCGTGCTGGTCATGCTGACGCCCATGATGAGGGCGCCGGTCGCGCTCAGACCGAGCGCGGAGGCGATCGCATATTTGCGGAGGGGGATACGGGGCACGTCGATTACTCCTTTTCTGCTGGAAGTCGGGCAGCGGAAAAATCGGCCAGCAGGTCGGCCGCCCATTCAAGGCCTGCGGACGTGAGGAAATCGGCGGCGAAGCGTGCCGCGCCATGCTCGGCGAGGATGGCGTCGATGCGCTTCTGGCTTTCGGGATCGGAGGCGCCGCACAGGGCGAGCGCGATCGGGCCAAGCCCCAGCTCGAACAGCCGGTTGCCGCGCGCCGATTGCAGATAATATTGCCGCTTGGGCGTCGCGCGGCTGACCAGCTCGATTTGCCGCTCGTTCAATCCGAAACGGACATAAGCCGCCTGGCTCTGCGGCTCGATGGCGCGGTCGTTGGGCAACAATATGCGCTGCGGACAGCTTTCGATGATGGCGGGCGCGATCGTCGAATCCGCGATGTCGGCGAGGCTTTGTGTCGCGAACACCACCGCGACGTTGCGCTTGCGCAGGACTTTCAGCCATTCGCGGATGCGCGCCGCGAACAGCGGGTGGTCGAGGAACACCCAGGCTTCGTCGAGAATGAGCAGCGTCGGCCGCCCGGTGAACCGCTCTTCCAAGCGGTGGAACAGATAGGTGAGCACCGGGGCAACAACGCCGGCCTGTCCCATCAGCGCCTCGGTTTCGAAACACTGGACGTCGGCGATGGCGAGATCGTCTTCGGCCGCGTCGAGCAGCCGTCCGAACGGACCTTCCAAGGTGTAGGGCGACAACGCCGATCGCAGCGCCGCCGATTGCAGCAGCAGCGCTAACCCTGTCAGCGTGCGTTCCTCGATCGGCGCCGTGGCGAGGCTGTTCAGCGCCGACCACAAGGATTTCTTGATCTCGGGGGTGACGACGACATGCTCGTGCGCGAGCAGCGCGGCGATCCATTCCGCCGCCCATGCGCGCTCGTCGGCCCGGTCGATGTGGCGCAGCGGCTGGAAGGCGATGGCCTGCCCGGTATCGGCATCTTCGCCGCCGAGGCCGAGCGCGTGATGCGCGCCGCCCATCGCCAGCACCGCCGCACGGGCCGAAAAGCCCTTGTCGAAGATATAGACCTGGGCTTGCCGGTAGCGGCGGAACTGGAGCGCCAGCAGTGCGAGCAGCACCGATTTGCCGGCGCCGGTCGGGCCGACGATCAGCATATGGCCGACATCACCGACATGCGTGCTGAGCCGAAACGGGGTCGAACCGCTGGTTTCCGCATAGAGCAGCGGCGGGCCGTCTAGATGCGTGTTGCGCGCCGGCCCCGCCCATACCGACGACAGCGGCATCAGGTGTGCGAGGTTCAGCGTGTGGACGAGCGGCTGGCGGACATTGGCATAGACGTGGCCCGGCAGGCTCGACAGCCACGCCTCCACAGCGTTGATGCTTTCGCGGATGCAAGTGAAACCGAGGCCGTTGACGATCCGCTCGACGGCACGGACCTTTTCTTCCACACGGGCGCAATCGGTGTCGGCGACGGTGATTGTCGTGGTCAGATGGCCGAAGGCCACATGATCGCCGCCGAGCGCCTGCAAGGCGAGATCGCTATCGACCACCTTGTTGTCGGCGTCGCTGTCGAGCAGCTGGACGGGCTGGTTGTAGATGACCTCGCGCAGCAGCGCGGTGATCGACTTCCTCTTGTTGAACCATTGGCGGCGCAGCTTCGTCAGCGCCTTGGTCGCGTCGGTCTTGTCGAGCGCGATGAAGCGCGTCACCCAGCGATAGGCGAAATCCTGATGATTGAGCGCGTCGAGGATGCCGGGGCGGCTGAGATTGGGGAAACCGAGAATGGTGAGTGTGCGGATGTGCGCGTCGCCCAGCATCGGTTCGAGGCCGCCGGTCAGCGGCGTGTCCGCCAGCAGACCATCCAGATACATCGGCGTTTCAGGCACGCCGACCGGATGCCGGCGCGTGGAGATGGTGCCGTGCAGGAAGGTCAGCGTCTCGGCATCGTCGAGCGCGCGGACCTCGGGCATGAACCCGGAGAACAGGTCGAGCGCGCGATCGGTCTCCGCGACGAACGCGGCGAGCGTCTGCCGCCAGTCGCGCCCCTTCACATCGTCGCTGCGCTCGACCAGCGCACGGCCCGCAGTATCCGCCTGATCGGGTCCGGCGAGGAAGGTGAGCGTCAGGTAATAACGGCTCTCGAAATGCTGTCCGGCGCTTTCGAAGCCACCACCGCGTTCCTCGTCGACCAGCCAGGAGGCGGCATCGGGAAAGTCGCTGACCGGATAGCCGAGCGCCTCGCGCCGTTGGGCCTCAAAGTGAAGCGCCCATCCCGATCCGAACCGCCTGAGCACGTTGTTCGCCCGTGCGCAGGCGGCGATCAGCTCGGCTTCGGTCGCGCTTTCCAGGTCCGGCCCGCGGAACTGCGACGTGCGCTGGAAACTGCCGTCCTTATTGAGGACAATGCCGGGTGCAACGAGGGCGGCCCAGGGCAGATGGTCCGCCATGCGGTCGGCGCGCTGCCGATATTCACGCAGGCTTAGCACGAGAGATATCCCTTCTGGCGAATGTGGCGAGCGAGCACCGGCGCGAAGTCCGGATCGCGCTTGGCGGCGAACACCGCCAGCGTGTGCCCGAACGCCCACATCACCAGCCCGGCGATCCATTGCTGGAGGCCGAGGCCGAGTGCGGCGGCGACCGTGCCGTTGACGATCGCGATGGCGCGCGGAGCGCCGCCGAGCAGGATCGGCTCGGCGAGCGACCGGTGCATCGGCGCCTCGAAGCCTTCGATGTGAGCGCCCGTGCCGTTCACGAGATCAGCGCTCCGCCGCCGAAGCTGAAGAAGCTGAGAAAGAAGCTCGACGCCGCAAACGCGATCGACAGGCCGAACACGATCTGGATCAATCGGCGGAAGCCGCCCGCCGTCTCGCCGAACGCCAGCGTCAGGCCGGTGACAATGATGATGATGACCGCGACAATCTTGGCGACCGGCCCCTGCACCGATTCCAGAACCTGTTGCAGCGGTTCTTCCCAGGGCATGCCGGAGCCGGCGGCCTGGGCGGTTGCCGCGAGCGAGAGGCCAAGGCCGATGGCGCCGCCGGTCAGAAACACGCTCTGGCGATCGGGAACGCGGGCGGAAATACGGGACAGGCGCATGGCTATTCTCCTTGAGGGTCGAGGGTTGGATCAGGGGTGAGGTCGAGGACGGCGTAGCCGCCGTCAGGGTCGAGGCCGGCGACGCCCGCGATCGTTTCGACGCGGCGGGCAAGCCCGCGGCCTGAAATGAACACGATCATGTCGATGGCGTCGGCGATCAGCCGACGCGGCACGGTGACGACCGATTCCTGCACGAGCTGCTCGAGCCGGTAGAGCGCCGACACGGCGCTGTTGGCATGCACCGTCGCGATCCCACCGGGATGTCCGGTGTTCCAGGCTTTGAGCATGTCGAGGGCTTCCTTGCCCCGGACTTCGCCGACGATAATGCGGTCGGGGCGCAGACGCAGCGTCGAGCGTACCAGATCGGCCATGCTGACGCCGCCGACCCCGGTCGCACCGCCGGAGCGCGTGCGCAGGGCGACGACATCGGGGGCGGCGCATTGCAGCTCGCGCGTGTCTTCGATGATCAGCACGCGCTCGTCGAGACGCGCCATTTCCGAAAGCAGCGCATTGGCGAGCGTCGTCTTGCCCGACGAGGTGCCGCCCGCGACGAGGATATTCCGGCGTTCGACCACCGCCATCGACAGGAGCTGCGCGGTCTCGGCCGGCATGATGCCGTCGTGGACATAGTCGAGCAGCGTGTAGATTCTCGCCGCGGGCTTGCGGATCGAGAAGCACGGCGCGAGGCTGACCGGCGGCAGCACGCCCTCGAAGCGCTCCCCGGCCCCTTCTCCATGCGGCGGCAGCTCCGCCGAGACGATCGGCGCCGCGGCATGAACTTCGGTCCGCGCATGCGACGCGACCAGCCGGATGATCCGCTCGACCTGTGCCGGATCGTAGCGCGTGCCGGTATCGACCCGGCCTTCGCCAAGCCGGTCCAGGCGCAAGACGCCGTCCGGATTGAGCATGATCTCGATGACGGCCGGATCGGCGAGCGCGGCGGCGATGGTCGGTCCCATCGCGCTGCGCAGCATCGCGCGGCGGCGCTCGAAGGAAACGGCCTCGCTCATGTGCGCGCGTCCGACGGATCGACGCTATCGAGCGTGCGCTTGCCCGCCGCGATCTGGCGGCCGAGCTGGGCGATGAAGCGGTCGAACCGCTCGTTGCCGGCGGCAAGCGCGGCGGCATCCGCCTCGGGCAGCGGCGCGGTGACGGTGAGCTGATAGCGCACGAACAGCGACAGCGCTTCGAGCACGACTTCGATATCGCGGCGGCACGCACCGATCTCGCGCGAGATGCGGTCCAGCCGGACTTTGAGCAGGTCGTCGACCTGTTTGGTTGCGCGGCGGGCGAGCCAGGTGCCGAGCGCCTCGTTGACGATGCGCGACTTGTTGCCGCCGGGCCGGATGGCGAGCGCATCCAGCGCATCACTCAGTTCGCGGTCGATATAGAGGTTCTGCCGGACCTTCATTGTCTAGAGTCCCGGCAGCAGGTCTTGCCCGCGACCCTGGTTCATGGCGTGGCCGCGCACGAGCGCGGTGCGCACCCGGTCCATCGCGCGCTTATCGGTGGCGGCATCGCTGTCGTCGCGATCGATATCGGGCAGTTCGAGCTGCTTCGCGGGCTCGGCCTTTGCGACCGGCTGTTCGAGGCCGGGATGCCGCTCCTGCTGGAGACCGCCTTCATCGCCGGCTTCCCTGGCGTCGTCGTCCGCCCCGGCCAGCCGGGTATCGGCGCTGCGAACCATGCCGCTCCAGTCGTCGGGGCGCGGCGCGGGCCGATCGGCGAAATCGCCGGGTGCCAGCTCGGGCGCGGGCGCAAGCCGGCTCTGGAAATTGCCGTCCTCGTAATAGCGCAGCTTCTTCGCGCGGATCGGCGACATGCCAGAGACCAGTACCAATTCCTCGGCGGGCGGGAGCTGCATCACCTCGCCCTGGGTCAGCAGCGGGCGCGCGGTCTCCTGCCGGCTGACCATGACGTGCGCGAGCCACGGCGCGAGCCGGTGGCCGGCATAGTTGCGCATCGCCCGCTGCTCGGTCGCGACGCCGAGCGCATCGGAGATGCGGCGGGCCGTCCGTTCGTCGTTGGTGGCGAAGGCGACCCGGACATGGCAGTTGTCGAGGATCGAATCGTGCCTATCCGCTTAAGGCATACACCCACTAGATATGGTATGGTGGGTCCATTGGCCTGAGTAGAGTTCGGCAAAGGTCGGCGCCTCGATATCACTGGCGATCCCGAGGAGGGATCGGAAGGCGTTGAACGGGTAGAAGCGGCGATTGAAGCGGAAAGTGAACTCGTTGAGGTAGGCTTGCAGATGCTTGGTGCTGACGCCGTGGTGGATGCCGTTGAGCCACGCTTTGAGGTTTGAGAACACCAGATGGACGATGGGCAGGAACTCTTCGGACACCTCCGGGTCGCCACACTGGGCGATGGCGTGATGGTCGTAACCGCCGCCCTGCAACCCGCTATAGCCGCTCCAATCATCGGTGATGACCAGCGTTCCCGGCTCGACCGCGCTCTGTACAAAGCCACCAAGGGCACCGGCACTGCGGTCTGCACCGATGGCCAATCGAACCCTTCCGGCATAGCGTCCGTTCCGGCGGCGGTCCTGGCCAGTGCCAGGCTCCCGGTGACGAACTTCGACGGCGGCGACCACCAGCGTTTTGTGGTGGGTTCCCCGGCCTTCGCCGCGCGTTCGCCCGCCGATCCAGGTCTCATCGACCTCGACATGCTGACCGCTCTGCCCGCCGATCCGATCCTGATCGGGGCGCACCATCGCGGCGCGCAGTTTATGGAGCAGGCCAAAGGCCGTCTCGTACCGGGTCAGGCCAAGCTGGCGCTGCAACTGGACGGCAGATATGCCGGTCGTCTGACTCGCAACCAGGTAAGCGGCCCAGAACCACACGCTGAGCGGGATGTGGCTTCGTTCCATGGCCGTGCCGACCATCAGGCCGGTCTGACGGCGACACGAGCGGCACATCAGGATGACAGGCCGAGTGGTGAAACGAAACGGATCGCCGACGACGCCACAGCGTGGGCACGCAAATCCATCAGGCCAGCGAGCTTTTTCAAGCCAGGACGCGCAAGCGCCATCATCCGGGAAAAGCCGCTGGAACTCGGGGAGGGATTTCGGGAACGGCAGCTTGTCGCGGTCAAGAACGTCCACAATCCCCACCCTTTACAACCGCTTTGGGTGGCACCAAGCCGCAGGAAAAGTCAGGCGCGCGCCACAAGGCAGCCACTAGATGTAGTGGGTGTATGCGTCAAGCGGATAGGCACGGATCGAATTATGCTCGCCGTAAGCCTTCTCGATCTGGTTGAGCGATTGTGCGATCAGGAAGGCGCGCACGCCATAGCCGGCCATGAAGGCAAGGCTGGTTTCGAAGAAGTCGAGCCGCCCCAATGCCGGGAATTCGTCGAGCATCATCAGGAGCTGATGCTTGCGGCCTTGGGTGCGGTCGGCATCGAGCTTCTCTGTCAGACGGCGGCCGATCTGGTTGAGCACCAGACGCACCAGCGGCTTGGTGCGGCTGATGTCCGACGGCGGAATGACGAGATAGAGCGAGGCCGGCTGCTTGCCTTCGACCAGATCGGCAATGCGCCAGTCGCAACGCGCGGTGACCTCGGCGACGGTGGGATCGCGGTAGAGGCCGAGGAACGACATGGCGGTCGAGAGCACGCCGGAGCGCTCATTGTCGGACTTGTTGAGCACTTCGCGCGCGGCCGACGCGACGACGGGATGGACGCGCGGCGCATCCGCCGTGCCGAGATGATTGGTCGTCATCATCCGGCGCAGCGTGGCGGTGAACGGGCGCTGCGGATCGGACAGGAACGTCGCGACGCGGGCGAGAGTCTTCTCTTCCTCGGCGTAAAGAACATGGAGGATCGCGCCGACCAAAAGCGAGTGCGATGTTTTTTCCCAGTGATTACGACGCTCGAGCGCCCCTTCCGGGTCGACCAAAATATCGGCGATATTCTGCACGTCGCGGACCTCATGCTCGCCGCGGCGGACCTCGAGCAGGGGGTTATATTTGGCGGAGCGCGGATCGGTGGGGTTGAACAGCAGCGCGTGGCTGAACAGCGCGCGCCAGCCGGCGGTCAACGTCCAGTTCTCGCCTTTGATGTCGTGGATGACCGCCGAGCCAGTCCAGCTCAGCAGCGTCGGAACGACCAGACCGACGCCCTTGCCCGAACGGGTCGGGGCAAACGCCATGACATGCTCGGGACCTTCGTGGCGCAGATAGCGGCCGCGCAGCCGGCCAAGGAAAACGCCAGTGTCGCGGTGCAGGCCGGCGCGGTCGATCTCGCGCGGCGTTGCCCAGCGTGCCGAGCCATAGGTCGTGACATGCCGGGCCTGGCGCGCACGCCACAGCGACCCGGCGATGGCCGCGCCGCAACCAAGGAAGCCGCTCGCGCCAGCAAGCGCGCCGGCCTTGTCGAAGACATGCGGCGCATAAGCGTCGAACGAATACCACCACCAGAAGATCGCCCACGGCCGATAGATTGGCGTGCCAAGCAGGGTGAACCAGGCTTCCCCGAGCTGCGCCTGATAGCCGAGCATCGCGGCGGCCCACTGCGTGGCCGCCCATACGCCTAGACAAACGATCGCGAAAACGACGAGAATCTGGCCGATTAGCAATTTTGTCGGGGTCACTGGTTTGCTCCGGGAAGGACGGTTCGTCCTGACCTGGAAAGACTCCCACCGATCGCCATATGAGCGATAGCGTCTCTACGCCGTCATGCGCCGCATCCCGCCGCCGCGCTACGCGTCATGCGCGGCGATTGACTAAATGTTCCCAATTTGTTCTTTAGACTCATGTCCCGAGTCGCCGATGATATCCTCACCACGCATCTGGAGGTAGCGCTTGCCACCTCGCCCGCTGCCCTGCTCGATGGCCTTGCCGACAATGATGGACGCCGCCGCCATGCCGCGATCGGCGAGATCGCCCGGCAGCTGGTCGACCGGCTGCGCTGTTTCGAGTTTCGGTGCGTGGACAGCGAACGCTGGCCGCAGGATCATCTGTCGTTATTCCCCGAGGACCTCGGACCCATCTCGGGCAGGCGGCCGTGATAGTAAAGGCTCTTGCGGCTTGAGACTTCAGATTGTATATACAGATGCGTTACATTTTGGAGGACTCAGCTATGGCAATGCAGGCGACACGCAAGGAAACGCCGGTTTCCATGCGCTTTCGCGACGACGATCTAGCGGTGATTGATCGGGGCGCTGCGCTGCTTGGTCTGTCCCGTACGGAATTCGTGCGCCGTGCCGCCCTTCACGACGCTCAGCTCGCCATGCTCAACCAGACCGTCGTACGCGTCTCGAGTGAGACCTATGCCGATTTCCTGGCGGCGATCGATGGTCCTGTGCAGCCACTGCCTGCCAAAGCGATCGAGCGCCTTGGTCGAAACGTGTTGCCGGCCTGACTCATCGTGCCGCTCTCGGCTGTCGAGCCGCTTTCCGACGCCCATGATCTCGACGGTTTCGAGTGCGGCAAGCCTGCGCTCGATGAGTGGCTCAGGACATTTGCGCGCGCCAACCAGCGCCAGGATTTCACGCGCGTCATGGTGATCCACGAGGATGGAAAGGTCGTTGGCTACTATGGCCTCGCGCCAAGCGCGGTCGATCCAAGCGCTGCGCCCCGCCGTGTCCGCACCGGCCGGCCGCCCGATCCAATACCTTGTCTGCTGATCGGTCAGATAGCGGTCGACCGCCGCCAGCAGGGGCGCGGGATCGGTTCAATGCTCGTCGCCGATGCCTTTCGGCGCTGCATAGCGGGCGCAGAGATCATTGGTGGCCGCGCCATCGTCGTCCGCGCGATCGACGTCGAAGCGGAGCGCTACTGGCAAAGCTGGGGTTTTGTTCCGGCGCGAGACAATCCGTCGATCCTTATGCGATCGATCGCCGACATCCGCGCCGCGCTGCTGACCTCGCACTGACTGCCATCGCGACGAGCCTTATAGCAGCCGTTGGATCGGCGAGATTGCAACACTGTTGATTTCCGTTGAGAGTTGACCCGGGAGGGGCATAAATTTCCACTGAGAAGTGACCCATGTTCTGACCTTCCCCCTGGCTGATGCGTCGGGGGACATTGGAGTGATCGACATGGCGTTACTGAGCGTAATCCGGCGCTGGCATTTTCGTGAGGGGATGCCGATCCGGGAGATTGAGCGACGGACCGGACTGTCGCGCAACACGATCCGCAAGTACCTTCGGGCGGGCACGGTTGAGCCCAGGTTCAAGGTTCCCGAACGGCCAAGCAAGCTGGACCCGTTCGCAGGGAAGCTGGCGGGTTGGCTGCGGATCGAGGCTGGTCGCTCGCGCAAGCAGCGGCGCACGGTCAAGCAGCTGCACGCCGATCTCGTCGCCCTGGGCTTCGATGGCTCCTACGGACGTGTTGCGGCCTTTGCGCGCAGTTGGAAGGCCGACCGCCAGCGTGATGCCCAGACCAGCGGGCGCGGGACCTTCGTGCCGCTGGTGTTTCAGCCTGGCGAAGCGTTCCAGTTCGACTGGAGCGAGGATTGGGCGATCATTGCCGGCAAGCAGACCAAGCTACAGGTGGCGCACACCAAGCTGTCGCACAGCCGGGCGTTCATCGTCAGGGCCTATCTGCTCCAGACCCACGAGATGCTGTTCGATGCGCTGACGCAGGCGTTCCGGGTGCTGGGCGGTGTGCCGCAGCGCGGGATCTTTGATAACATGAAGACCGCGGTTGATCGGATCGGCAGTGGCAAGGCACGGCAGGTCAACGCCCGGTTCGCGGCGCTGGCCAGCCATTACCTGTTCGAGCCCGAGTTCTGTAACCCGGCCTCGGGGTGGGAGAAGGGGCAGGTCGAGAAGAACGTCCAGGATGCCCGTCGCCGGCTGTGGCAGCCGATACCCAGCTTTGCGGATATCGATGCGCTCAATGCCTGGCTCGAGGAGCAATGCATCGCCCAGTGGAGCCATATCCCCCACGGCGCGCTACCCGGCAGCATCGCCGATATGCATGCCGCGGAGGTCGCCAGCCTGATGCCGCTGGGGCGGCCCTTCGACGGCTTCGTCGAGCATACCAAGCGGGTATCGCCGACCTGCCTCGTAAACTTCGAGCGCAACCGGTACTCAGTGCCGGCCTCCTTCGCCAACCGCCCGGTGAGTCTGCGAGTTTATCCGGACCGTATCGTCATCGCCGCCGAGGGGCGGATCCTGTGCGAGCATGGGCGGATCATCGCCCGCTCACATCATCTGCCGGGACGGATCGTCTATGACTGGCGGCACTATCTGGCGGTGATCCAGCGTAAGCCCGGTGCTTTGCGCAACGGCGCGCCGTTTACCGAGATGCCCGATGCGTTCCGCCAGTTGCAGGGGCATCTTCTCAAGCGCCCGGGCGGCGATAGGGAGATGGTCGAGATACTCTCGCTTGTGCTGCACCACGACGAACAGGCGGTGTTGGGCGCCGTCGAGCTGGCGCTGGAGGGCGGTGTTCCGACCAAGATCCACGTGCTCAACATCCTGCATCGGCTGACCGATGGCAAGGCGCCGCCAGCATCACCGATCGATGCGCCGCAAGCCCTGCGCCTTGCCCAGGAACCGCTCGCCGACGTCGGCCGCTATGATAACCTGCGGGAGCTGCGCCGTGCGTCATGATCCCGCCAGCGCTGCCGTCGAGGTCATGCTGCGCGGTCTCAAGATGTACGGCATGGCCCAGGCAGTGAGCGATCTCATCGCCCAGGGCGCCCCGGCCTTCGATGACGCCGTGCCGATCCTCTCCCAGCTGCTCAAGGCCGAGATGGCGGAACGCGAAGTGCGATCCATCGCCTATCAGATCAAGGCGGCCCGGTTCCCGGCCTACAAGGACCTCGCCGGGTTCGACTTTGCTTCCAGCGAGGTCAATGAAGCCCTGGTCCGCCAGCTCCATCGCGGCGAGTTCATCGACGGCGCCGATAATGTCGTGCTGATCGGCGGCCCCGGCACGGGCAAGACCCACATGGCCACCGCGCTCGGTATCCAGGCCGTGGAACACCACCGCAGGAAGGCCCGGTTCTTCTCCACCGTCGACCTGGTCAACATGCTCGAACAGGAAAAGGCCATGAACAAGGCTGGCCAGCTTGCCGAGCGCCTGCTGCGCCTCGACCTCGTCATCCTCGATGAGCTTGGATACCTGCCGTTCAGCCCGTCAGGCGGCGCCCTGCTGTTCCACTTGCTCTCCAAGCTCTACGAGCAGACCAGCGTGATCATCACCACCAACCTCAGCTTCAGCGAATGGGCTGGCGTGTTCGGCGATGCCAAGATGACCACCGCGCTGCTCGACCGGCTCACCCACCACTGCCACATCCTGGAAACCGGCAACGACAGCTTCCGGTTCAGGGCGAGTTCTGCCGCACCCAAAACCAGAAAGGAAAAATCACCAGCTTGACCCACATCCCGCAACGCGGGAGACACACATCCACCAGGGTCACTTCTCGATGAAAATCCCGGGTCAACTCTCAACGGAAATCAACAACTACTCCCGCTTCCGCGCAAAGCTGGGCCGAGAGCTGGTTCGACAATGTGACATACACGTCGCCGGGCAGTTTCGAGGATCAGACCCGTGGCTATATCACGGCAGGCGGCATGTCGGGCCGGGTCGACTTCCACAACGACTATCTGATGAGCGTCACGCTGCCAAAAATCCGCGCGGGATGCGGCGGTATCGACATGTTCCTCGGCGGCATGTCGTTCCTTGACCCGGACTATCTCGTTCAGAAGCTCGAAAGCATCCTCCAGGCCGCGCCCGCCGTCGCATTCCAGTATCTGCTCGAAACGCTCGACGAGAAGATGGGCAACATCATCTCGAAGATGGAGGCGGCCACGAATTTTCTTAATTCTATCCAGGTGAATGACTGCCGGCTTGCCAATCGCATGGTGCAGATCGCCAAGGGTGACGACAACATGTCGGGCATTATTGAGGAGATGACCGGCTACAAGTCGGTGCGCGCGGGCTTCTCCAAGAGCTATCAGCAGAGCCGCGAGAAGATCCAGGCCAATCAGGGCAATCCCACGGAAGACCTCAAGGATGCGCTGGAGAACTGCCCCGCCGAAGTCACCGAGATATTCAAGACCGGCTCGCTGCTGGCGCACGCCGCCGCGCGTGTCGGCGCGTCTGACTGGGCCGGCGTCATGCGCGCCCGCGTCGGGGACGTCTATATGCGCTGGGATGCGACCGACAAGGTGCCGATCTTCTCAGCCATACCTGCCTGCCCGCGCCAGGACACCGAAAGCGTCGACGATTTTCTGACCGGCAAGGTCCAGTCTCGCACACTGTCGGTTCCGCCGAAATCGGCGGACTGCTCGGTGGACGGTAATGGCAAGGGTGCTCTCATCCTTGCACGTACTCGAATGGAATCGATCGCCATCAAGATCCGCACGCGCGCGGCGTTGACGCCGGAGGAACGGCAGTTCGTCGCCAATGTCCGCACGCTTCCCGTCTATCGGCTGCTCGAATGGGGCGTGCGCCAGGGCATGGTCGAGAGCGTGATCGGTGATACCGACGAACTGGTGGCGCTGACGCTCGCCTATCAGATGCTCAACGACCTCACGCGCAGCATCGATTTCGCCGTGTCGAACGCCGAGCGCGGCGCGAGCGCGGCGGGTGCCAGCGACGCGGGCAATGCCAAGGTCTGCCAGACTCGCATCCTCTCCAAGGGGATCGAGCAGCTCGGGGACCTTCGAGACGAGGTGCTGCGCCAGCGCGCGCAGATGCGTCAGTCCTATATGGCCGCGCTCAACCAGGCGAACCTCTCGGCGAACTATGCCGGCGTCGTTCGCCAGCGCGACCGTGATGCGCGCGACGCCGCCGGCGCTGCCGCCAACCGCAACCGCTGAGCGAGGGCCACGCCATGATCCGCATCCTTCGCGCCCTGTCAGTCCTGATCGCGCTTTTCGCGGCCGCGCCCGCATTCGCGATCGACACCAGCTTCCATACCTATGACGGCTTTGCCGAGACCGTGGACGCCTTCCGCCTGGTCTCGATGATCTTCGGCGATCCGCGCTACGAGACGCTGGTGCTGATCGTCGCGGCGGTCGGCATCGGCCTGGGCGTCCTGCTCGCCAGTATTCGCGGCTCGGGCATGGGGCTGGTCGGGTTCGGATTCCAGATGTTGATCGGCGTCGGCCTGTTCGTCGGCATGGTGGCGACGACGGGCACGGTCCATGTCTATGACCGCGTCCGCAACGCCTATCAGCCGGTAGGCGATGTCCCCAACCTCATCGTGCTGGTCGCGGGCATGACCAACATGATGGAGCGCGCGCTTGCCGAGGTGATCGACGATAATACGACCGATCCTCATGCGAAACTCGAGTTCGGCGCGGGTGGCCACACGTTCGATCTCTTCCTCAATGCCGCAAGCCCACGCGGTCCTATGACCGACACTTTCCTCGACGCGACGATCAAGGACTATGTCCGCCAATGCTATCCGGTGGCGCGGGTCTCGCCCGCCTATGGCGTCGACGATGACATGCTGTTTCGCACCGCGACCGATCTGCCCGCCGCCTTTGCGGGCATGGCGGGGCCCGCGACCTTCAGCACGGTATTCACCTCGACCGACAAGGGCGGCACGACGGTCAGTTGCAACGAGGCCTGGGAGCATATCTCGACGCGGCTCTCCGAGCCCACGCTGTTCGACAACTATGTCGCACAGGTCTGCACGCGCACCGGATACGACATCACCAATACCACTCAGCTTCAGCGCTGCCGCTCGAACATCGGCGAGCTGGGTCAGATGATGATGGACACCCCGCAGTCGCTTCAGCAATTCCTGACCAACGTCATGCTCGGCAGCACTGTCGGCGACGTGCTGTTCGAAGATAGCCCCGCGACCGCCGCCCGCGTCATGGCCAACCGCGCCGTCGTCTCATCCGGCCTTGCCACCATGTCGACCGCCAATGAGTGGATGCCGACCATCCGCGCTACGGTGTTCGGAATCATGCTGTTCATGATGCCGATCGCGCTCCTGTTCATCCTGACCCCCATCAACCTGCGCGTCGCCAGCTTCACGCTCGGCCTGTTCGTGTTCGTGGCGCTGTGGGGCGTGATTGATGCCGGGATATATCAGTTGACGCTCGGCCGCGCGACCGATGTGCTGGCCGAGATGCGCGCAAACAATGTCGCCGCGAACGCATGGATGCTCGCACCCTCCTCAGCGATGAAAGCGCTGGCGATCTTCGGCAGCTTTCGCACTGCCGCGGCGGGATTGGCTGGCGCGTTCGTATTCACCGTGTTCCGGTTCAGCGGCAATGTTTTCACGTCGTTCACCTCCGGCGCGCTCGGCGTCCAGGGCCAGGGGACGGCGGCAGCCGCACCGCTCGCGACCAGCGAGGGCTATGCCGGTGCGCTCGAAACGCAGGCAGCAGCGGCCGGCACCATGGCGCGGCGCGGTGCGGCTTCGAACTTCGGGGATTTCGGGGAGCGCACGACCTTCGGCGCCAACCGGGCGTTCGGCGCCGCGAGCCGCGTGCTCGCCGTACATGGCGGCGGCGCGAACGGGACGGCCGCCTTTGGCATGGGCGGGCTCGATGCCGGGCGCGAGCTCGGCGGGCTATCTCCTGCGCTCACCGGCCGCAGTCTTACCGATCCCGCGACGATGCGCGCCGTGCGCGACAATGCGACCACGTCGGCGATCCACAATTTCGCGGAGAAGGATGCGCTCCGTGCTCTCGGCACGGGCTACTTCGGACAGGGCCAGGCTGGCGAAAGTGCCTTTGCCGCCTTCGCGCAGAGGATGGTCCAGTGGAAGGCATTCGGTGATACGCGCGCCTTCGACATGATGATGTCCGGCGCTCAGCGGCATTTTGAGCGGAACGGCTATGACCAGAAGGACGCGGCGCTGAAAGCCTCAACGGTGATCGCGCAGGCCTCGGCCGATCCGACCTTCGCCAAGCTGATCGCCAATACGTTCGATCAGGAGCAGATGCTGAGGAACGATCTGACGGCAGCGCAGGTGCAGGTTGGCGCGATGGAAGGCCGCCGGGATTTCGCGGGCGACAATGTCGCTCGCATTGAACGCGGCAATGTCGCAACCGAACAGGCGCACCGGACGGGCAGCAACGAGGGCCAGCGCAACGCCTCCGCCATGCTCGGTCTCCCCGTTCAAGAAACCTCGCGCCGCATCGCCTTCATCAACGCCCTCTCGGGCGAAGCCCGCTCCACCGCCATCTCCCAGCTCTCCCGCGCAACGGGCCGCAACGAAGCGCAAGTCATGCGGGCGCTGGAAACCTACAATGCCGCCGCGCAGGTCGGCACTGCCGATGGAGCAACCGCCGAGGCGGCGCGCGAAGGCACCAGCGTCTATGGCCGCACGCGCGAGGCGGCAGGGTACGATTTCGCCGAGCGGTCGGGCAAACTCGATGCCCAGCGCGAGGTCGGTCACGACGGCACGCGATCCGCCGCGCGGATCGGCGAGCAGCGGCGGCAAGCCGACAACGCGGGGTTCGCGGAAGGCGCGGCGGCGGCCGGCATGTCGGTGCGGCAGGCGGCGCGGCTCGACAGCTTTATCCGCACCTTGAGCCAAGGCGCCGGCAACCAGGTCGACATGGCCGAAGGCGGCGCGGCAGGCATCGCCGATCGTGCCCGCAACGAGCGTCTCACCCGCATCGTCGAGAATGAGCGCCTGACCCGCATGCAGCAATTGCTGGGCGAGCACGGCGTGCAGATGTCGAAGCGGCAGATCGCCATGGCGCAGAATGGCGACCTCAGCCTCAATCTGACGCCAGAGACCGCGGCCCAGATGTGGCGGGGCGGGCTCATCAACGAAAGCCAGCTCGGCGCCATCGCAAATGGTGGGCGTGCCCGCTTTTCATTCGCCGACAACGACGTCCTTGTTTCGAGTTCGGTCGGGTTGTCAGCACGCAATGACACCAGCACGCGCTTCGAAGCCGGCAAACAGGCCGGGCCGGATACGATCGAGCATTTCCTGAGCGGCGGCGAGCAAGGGCAGGCCATGATGCAGAACTGGCTTCGCGGCGGGTTCGAGATGGATCGCCACGGCAACTGGCGACTCAATCCGCAGGTTGCGGATACGCTGACCAGGGACGTGCAGGCGATCATCGCGCAGACCGGATGGCAGCGCGGGCTATCGCGGTCCGCGCAGGATCAGACAACCATGGGCACGTCGCTCGGTGCCCACCTCGGAGGGAGTGTCGACACACACGAATCCGAAGCCATTGGAGGTCGCGGACAACCCAGCGGAAAAGGGCAGCAATCGAGCCAAACCCCAACCACCCAAAAGGGTCGCTCCACTACGGGACGGGTTGGCGCCAGCCTGGGCTTCGAGAGCCGTGATGTCGGAATCACGACGGAGAATGCTCAATCGAGTCTCGATATAGTGAACTACGACGTGCGCGAAGCGATTGCGGCATCCGAGCGTGCAGCTGCACGATCCAATGATCCCGCAGCAGCCTTCTCCCGGGAACTGTCAGACCGTATCCTTGGTCCGAACGGCATGCGTAACCGCTACCTTCAGGATGCGGATTCCGGACGAGCGACATTCGATATCACCGGCCCGCTGACTTCCATCGAGCAGAACTCAGTGCTGAAAGGTGGAAGGTTCTCGGTCGATTTGGATAACAGCCCCGGCGATGGAGACAGCAGCTTCAAAAAACGCTGATACGAGCGCCATTGTTGGGACTTATCGGATTGCCGATGTATAGCGCCCCGGACCGTGGATCGTGAATATCGCTGCCAGCACGGAGAGCTTCCATGGCCCGATCATGGTCCTCCCACACCCGGGTAATGTTGGCCCGTGCGTCATCGGATAGCGGAACACCGTCACCCTGCGGCGAAAACGCTGCCAACCAATGCTGCACATAGCCGATGCCCAACACCATGAGCGCGGTCATCGGGAAGAACAGGACATTGAGAAAACCGGGGAGCGCGCTGTCGTAAAAGGCTTCGAGCGGCGCGACCTTGGTGGAAACCGCCATGCCGATCCACCAGACCGGGATCGCGGCCCACCATGCCTTCGCATACCACGGACGCCACAGCCAATCGGCTAGGGTTGAGACTCAATCAGAGCCAGAAAGCCACAGCGGCAGCGAGGCTTACGGCTGAGAGGAAGTTTCGTGCAAGCTTGTCGTAGCGAGTAGCGATCCGGCGGAAATCCTTGAGGCGGCAGAACATAGCCTCGACCCGCCAGCGATCTTTGTAGCGGCGTTTGTCATATTGGATCGGGCGCTTGCGGTTGCGGCGGCCGGGGATCACCGGGGTCGTGCCCTGTTCGCGCAGGATGGTCCTAATGCGATTGGCGTCGTAGCCGCGGTCGGCGATCACCCGCTTCATTCCCGCTGTTTCGTTGATGAGCAGGTCGGCGCCCTTCACGTCCGATGTGTTGCCGGGCGTCAGGACGAGACGAAGCGGCCGTCCGAGGACGTCGACAAGGGCGTGGATCTTTGTTGTCCGGCCGCCACGCGAGATCCCAATGGCATTGGCTCGCGCCCCCCCTTTGCCCCACCGGCGCTACGGTGAGCCTTGATGTAGCTGCTATCGATCTGCCCGGTCTCGGCGATCCAGCCTTCTTCGGTCAGTGCAGCCAGGATGCGTGTCCAGATGCCCCGCCGGCTCCACCTGTTCCATCGGTTGTAGACCGTCGTCGCCGGCCCGTATTCGGCGGGGCAATCTGCCCAGCGACCGCCGCACTTGAGCATGTGAACGATGCCGGAGATCACCCGCCGGTCATCAACACGTCGTGCTCCTGGCTGGTTCTTGGGCAAGTGGAGCTCGATTGCTGTCCACGCTTCATCCGATAGCCAGAACAACGAACGCGACATCCCCAAGGCCTCCTCTTCAGCGAAAACGCCTTGAATCAATGAGACCAACGATTTTCAAGAGGCTGATTGAGTTTGGACCCTAGCTTCAGCCGTGTCGCTGCAGGGTCGGTTGGGGGCATGTCGACTGCGGTATTCATCGATAGTTCCTCGCAGGCGACTATAGCAGAGATCTTGTCATTGTTCCATCGTTCATAGTCGGTTTCGTGCGGCAAATCGCACCGGAACACTGGTTTGATCCCGCTGATTCTGTTCTCTGCAAGCTGATCTGGAGCGCGCCTCTGCCTTGGCGTTTCGATGCGGGATATGGTCGTGTGAGTGCCCGCCAGTGTGGAACTTACGTCCAACGCGAACGACGTTGCTCGGCGCATCGCACCCTAAACGCCTAGATCTGGCCAGCAGCTCTCAATTCACGTTCGAGTGTCGCAAAAGGCAATATGAGTGTCAGCGGTTTGTCGTGCAGCGGAATTGCGCCGTAGCTCGCATACCACTCGGCAGCGCGCTCGTTTTTGGCGTCGATGATCAGCATAACCCCGCCGACCTCGGCCGCGACGCGAATGCATCTGCGCCCGATCGCGCCCAGGAGCTGACCCCCGAGTCCTTTCCCCTGCACACGCACATCCGTCGCAAGCCGCGCGAGCCGGAAGCCCGGCACCTCATGCCTGGCGAGTCCTCGCCTCGCCAGTTCTGGCGTATCCGCATGATCCATGCTGCCCGGAGCGATGCTGTAAAAGCCGAGAACCGTCTTGTTGTCGGTGTCGTCGATGGCGAGGAACGTCTTCGCCCCGCCTGCCTCATGGCTTTGCCGCGCATAGCGCTGCAAGTAGACGTTCAGATCATTGTCGCCGCAGTCGAATGAAGCCCGATCATGCGCTTTCGAAATCGCTTCCTCGTGCCATGAAGGAAGGGTCATGCCAACTTCGGCATCGCAGCGATGGCAGCGCGCAGTTTCGCATTCGCCGGCGGCGGGTTCTCGAGCAGATCAAGAACGAGCAGGCTGTCTCTCTCGCTCAGCTTCGTCCGCTCCGCCTCTTCGATCACGTTCTCGGCCTCACGCAGCGCCGAACGTGTTACAAAGGTCGTGAGATCGGTGTGCTTGAGCGCAGCCGCCCGGGCGAGCAAAGCCTTTTGCTCAGGCCGAATGCGCAGGCTCATGCGCCTGTTGTCTTCCACTACTGCTCGCGGCATTGTGTGCCTCCACTCGTACGGCTTCAATAGGTACACCCTTCCGCTGCAGTTCGTCAAGCAGTGTACGCCTTAAAAGAGCACGGCGGGTACGCTCGGGGGGCCTCAACACGCTTCCCCACTCCCCACCTTTCCGGTTCTACTACCCCGCCTCAACCAACCTCCACCCTTCCGCGCTGCTCGCCGCAAAAAGGTCCAGGCCGTATTTGGGCAACAGTTTGCTCCCATCACACCACGGGGAGCACCATGGAGACTATTCACACTCTGGCTTATCGCCGGCGCTGTCGGGCACCCTGTCCTGGCCATCGCGGATGAGCTGAGCATCGACGATCGCACGCGCGACCAGCTCCGAGCGCCTGAAGACGCCGTAGCGTTGCTTGGCTCGCGAAATGAAGTACCGCACTGTGGTCTGGGCGATGCCGAGGATCTGGCCGATCTCCCAGTCGGTCTTGCCGAGTGCGATCAGCGCCGTGCATTCGGCTTCGCGCCGCGTGAGCCTGGGAACATTGCGGCCGTGCATGGCGTGATGAAGATAAAGGCCCGCCTTGAACGCGAAACCCGCGACGATCTGGAGCGTGGTCATCAGCGACGGCGTTATTTCGATCGGCTCCGAACGGGCGAAGGTGCAGGACGCATAGGATACGCTCGGTATGCACAACGGCACGGTGATGCCGTGAACGATACCGTAGCGCCGTGCTTCCTCGAACAGGGCCAGCTGGTGGTCGGCAAGCTCGACGAAGTTGGCGATCTCCTCCCAGCCGAACGGCCGGTCGAGCTGCTGGCTCACGTCATAGACTGGATCAATGATGAAATAATGATTCTCTCTGTAGGATTGAACGAATTCCGCAGGGTAGTTCGTAACCACCATCGAGTGCTCGACGAGCCGTGGAAGGCCGCCATGCTGGACGAGCGCAACAAAGGGAAAGCCCATTTGCAGAGCAGCATCAGCAAGTCGGTCGCGAAGCGCCTCGATCGAAGATGCCCTGTTGTCAACGGCGGAGCAAAAGTCGGCCATTCGGCGGCGTAAAACCAGGCCATCGTGTTACATGCCGGGGGGAGTGGCGTGAGGGCGTAGCCCGAGGGCCACTCCCCCCGGCATTGGTGTAATTTTCAGGGTCTGGTTTTGGCCTTGCGGGCCCGGCTGTGCGCGAGGCGATAGCTTTCGCCGTTCATCTCGAGGATGCTGACGTGATGGGTCAGGCGATCGAGGAGCGCGCCTGTGAGACGCTCAGATCCGAAGGTTTCGGTCCATTCGTCGAAGGGCAGGTTGCTGGTGATGAAGGTGGAGCCGCGTTCGTAACGCTGGGAGATCAGCTCGAACAACAGTTCGGCGCCGGTCTTGGAGAGCGGCACAAAGCCCAGTTCGTCGATGATGAGCAGCTTGTATCCGGCCATCTGCTTCTGGAAGCGCAGAAGACGGCGCTCGTCGCGGGCCTCCATCATTTCGCTGACCAGCGCTGCCGCGGTGGTGAAGCCCACCGACAGTCCTTTCTGGCATGCTGCCAGTCCGAGCCCCAACGCTACGTGCGTCTTTCCGGTGCCTGATGGCCCCAGAGCGATGGCGTTCTCACGCCGCTCGATCCACTCGCAGCGCGCCATCTCGAGCACCTGCATCTTGTTGAGCCTGGGGATGGCGGCGAAGTCGAAGCTGTCGAGGCTTTTGACGGCGGGGAAGCGCGCGGCCTTGATGCGCCGCTCGACCATGCGACGCTCCCTGTCGATCATTTCCATCTCGACGAGGCGGGCGAGGAAGCGGATATGATCGACGCCTTCAGCGGCACATTGCCGCGCGAGCTTGTGATGCTCACGCAGGCACGTAGGCAGCTTGAGCGCCTTGAGATGGTGAGCGAGAAGGATCTCCGGGGCCTGATCGCTCATGCGGCCTCCTGCCGGTCGGAGAGCAGGCTCAGATAGGCTCTGGCAAAGGTCTTCTCGACCGTGGTGCGTGGCAGGAAGGGATAGACGTCCAGGTCCAGCCTGGGCGGTACGCGTTCGATCCGGCACAGGACGAGGTGCTTGACGGCATCGAAGCCGATGGCGCCAAGATCGATGGCCTGTTCGACCGCCGCCTGGAGATCGGCGAGGGTGAACGTTTCCAGCAGGCGCAGTACCTGCACATATTCGCGCTTGCCATGTTTGTGCATGCGCCCTTCCATCAACCGCTGCAGTGTCGTGAACGCTTCGGGCAGGTCCCAGCCCTGCAAAGGCGCAGCCTGGTCGAATGCGTTGATCTTCTGCTCGATCAGCGGGAGATAATGGAGCGGGTCGAAGACAACCTCCTCGCGGGCATAGCAACGAGGATGACGGGCGATGACTTCGCTGCGGCAGCCGATCACCACCTCATCGACATAGGCCCTGATCCAGACCTCCTGATGGCCCCAGGCCACCGGAACCGAATAATCGTTGGTCCTGTAGCGCACCAGGGATTGCGAGGAGACCCGCCCGCCTTTCTGATCGCAGGCCTCGAAGGGTGTAGCGGGCAGAGGCTGCATGGCCGCGAGATCGCGTTCCAAGCGCTCACCGATCGTCTCGCTCTGCCCGCGCACCTTGTCCTGCTGGCGCTTGCGGCATTGCTCCTCCAGCCACAGGTTGAACGCCTCCCAGGTCGGGAACTTCGGGATCGGCACCATGAAGTTGCGCCGGCAATAGCCTACCAGCCCCTCCACATTGCCTTTCTCGTTCCCCTTGCCCGGGCGAGCATAGCGGTCGCGGATCACGTAATGTGACAGGAAAGCGCTGAACAGCGTGGCACGCTGCCGCGTGCCGTCGGGCAGGATCTTCGCCACAAGGCAGCGATCGTTGTCATAGACGATCGAGCGCGGTACCGCGCCGAAAAACGCGAAGGCATGCACGTGTCCGTCCACCCAGGCCTCCGCCACCGCCGCCGGATAGGCCCGCACATAGCAGGCATCACTGTGCGGCAGATCGAGCGCGAAGAAGTAGGCCTTCTGCTCCACCCCGCCGATCTCCACCAGCGCTTCCCCGAAATCGGCCTGCGCATCTCCCGCAGGGTGCGCCAGCGGCACGAACATCTCCCGGCTGCGCTGTTCGCGCTCCCGGATGTAATCCTTGATGATCGTATAGCCGCCGGTGAAACCATGCTCGGTGCGCAAACGGTCGAATACCCGCTTCGCCGTATGGCGTTGCTTGCGCGGGACACTGCGGTCACCCTCAAGCCATCCATCAATGATCGCCACAAACCCGTCCAGCTTCGGGCGCTGCGGTACGGACTGGCGCCGGTAACCCGGCGGCGATGAAAACGACAGCATCTTGCGTACCGTATCGCGCGACACATTGAAACGCTTCGCCGCCGCCCGTTGGCTCATGCCATCCGCGCAAGCCAGACGGACCTGAAGATAAAGTTCCACGCTGTAGATCCCCACACCTCCCTGACTCGGCAGAAAGGCTTCAAGGTGGACGACTTTTACGCCGCCCGCAGCAGGACTATCCCGCCGCTACCGTGGTCGAATATTGCTCCGCCGTTCTCAGCTAATGATTATTGACAATATCACGACGGGAGTTCAGTCTGGAGTTGGGTGCTGGAACTTGGGACGGCCAAGGCATCAGATCCATGTTGACGGATCGCATGCGGCGCGTGTTACCCGTCCTCCGAACAGGCAGCGAAAAATGCATGCCTGACCGGAAACCAGGAGATTGTCGGTGGCTGGAAGGTTGCAGGGAAAAGTGGCGATCGTCTCGGGGGGGGCGCGCGGCCTCGGAGCTGCCCATGTGGAAATGTTCGCCCAGGAAGGCGCCGGCGTGATGATCGGGGACATCCTGATCGATGAGGGCAAGGCGCTGGCGGAGCGTCTAGCCGACGATGGCTATCCGGTAACATTCATGGAACTGGACGTCACCGATGAGACGCATTGGGCGCGCTTGGTTGCGGCGACCGTCGAGCGGTATGGCAAGCTGACCACGCTGATCAACAATGCTGGCATCTACCACGGCGCAGGCATTGAGGACGAAACCACGCAAGGCTGGAATCGCCTGGTCGCGGTGGATCAGACAGGCGTGTTCTTCGGCATGAAGACGGCGATGCCACACCTCGTGGCAAGCGGCCATGGCGCGGTGATCAACATCTCTTCGACAATGGCGCTGACCGGCAGCCTGCGCTGCTTCACCTATCATGCGGCCAAGGGTGCCGTGCGATCGATGAGCATGGCGGCGGCTTCGGAATATGGCCCCAAGAACGTCCGGGTGAATTCGATCTATCCCGGATCGATAGAGGCCAAGAGCCACGAGGACACGCTGCCGGGCGACGTCGAAGCGATCCTGAAAGCGACGCCGATGGGCCGCAAGGGCGTTCCGCGCGACATCGCGGCCGCGTCATTGTTCCTCTGCTCGGATGAAGCGAACTTCATCACGGGCGCGGAATTGATTGTTGATGGTGGGTGGCATGCGGGCGTCTAGCAAATGACGGCGTATCTAGCGGATATTCAATCTCGATCTTCACAGGAGAGTAGCGATGGCGACTTTAGAGCGCAGCCATGACGAAAAGCAGAAGCTGCTGAAACATGCCGGCCGGATGTTCATCAACAACAAGTGGGTCGATGCCGTTTCGGGCCGAACCTTCGATGTTTTTGATCCGGCAACCGGAGAGGTCCTTACCAAGGTGGCCGAGGGTGACAAGGCGGATGTCGACATAGCCGTGGCGGCCGCCCGCGCCGCGTTCGACGGCGGCGCATGGTCGCGGGTCAGCCCGGCGGAGCGTGGCCGGCTGCTGTGGAAGGTCGCTGACCTGCTCGAGCGCGACGCCGAGGCGTTTGCAAGGCTCGAGACGATCGACAACGGAAAGCCATTGTCGATGTCGCGCGGCGACGTGGGCCTGGCGATCGACATGTTCCGCTACATGGGCGGTTGGGCGACGAAGATCGTCGGAGAAACGATGGAGCTTTCCGTCGGCTTCCCGCACCACAGCTATACATCGCGCGAGCCCGTCGGCGTCGCCGCGCAAATCGTACCGTGGAATTTCCCGCTGCTCATGGCCGCATGGAAGATCGCGCCGGCGCTGGCGGCCGGCTGTTCGGTTGTGCTGAAAAGCGCAGAGCAGACGCCGCTTACCGCGCTCAAGCTGGCCGAGATCTTCGAGGAGGTCGGCTTCCCGGCTGGCGCCGTCAATTTCCTATCGGGTTTCGGCGAAACCGCCGGCGCGGCGCTTGCCGCGCATCCCTATGTCGACAAGGTCGCCTTCACGGGATCGACCGAGGTCGGCAAGCTGATCGCTAAGGCCGCGACGGGTAATCTGAAGCGGCTCACCTTGGAACTCGGCGGAAAGTCCCCCGTCATCATCTTTCCCGATGCCGATCTTGATGCGGCCGCCCAAGGCGCAGCAGCCGGCATCTTCTACAATCAGGGTCAGGTATGCTGCGCCGGTTCGCGCGTTTACGTGCATGAATCGGCGTTCGACCGGGTGGTCGCGGACATCAGCGATCGCGCAGACGCGATCAAGGTCCGCCCCGGCCTGGACGAAGACAGCGAGATGGGTCCGCTGGTTTCCGACGAGCAGCTATCCCGGGTGATGGGTTTTTTCGATTCCGGCCGCGAGGATGGCGCCCGCGTCGTGACGGGCGGCGGGCGCCATGGCGACAAGGGCTATTTCGTCAAGCCGACAGTCTATGCCGATACGAACCGCGACATGCGGCTCGTGCGTGAGGAGATCTTCGGACCGGTCATCGTTGCCGAGCCGTTCGGAGACGACGATCTCGACCGCATCGCCGCGATCGCGAACGACACGGAATATGGCCTGGCTTCCTCGGTATGGAGCCGCGACATCTCCAAGGCGCTCATGATGACGAAGAAGATCAAGGCCGGCACCGTGTGGGTAAATTGCCACAATGTGTTCGACTCCAACCTGCCCTTCGGCGGGTTCAAGCAGTCGGGCTGGGGCCGCGAAATGGGCCATTATGCGATCGAGAATTATACCGAAGTGAAGTCCGTCACGATCAAGCTCTGACCGCGGCAATGGCGCCCCCGTGCTGCCGATATGGCGACATGGGGCGCCATTCACCTGTCCATTTCAAGTTGGCGCTACTGCGTCCACCGGGTGTCGGCAGCCAGAGACAGCGACGATCCATACCATCCCGAGCGCGCAGCCGCGGCGCGGGACCGCCGCATTCATATCAACGAGCGATTACCCGCCCCTGCCGATGTCGGCGGCGGGCGTCACACGTTCGTCCACCATGAAGCGCTGGATCCTGCTACGATCCAGGATCTTTTCCTCGTCATCAGCGAACAGCTTGGCCGCTACCGGCTCGGACAGCGTGTCGATCATCTCCTGGATGTCTTCCTGCTTCCGGAACCATATTTCCGTGATGGCATCGAATTCCGGCCGCCGTGCGCTCTCGAGCGCGCCCGTGTCGAGGCTACCGTCTGAAATGACATAGTTGCGGTGGTAGCTGGCCAGCATCGAGAGATATTTTGCCGCCAGGACCGAATGGTGTCCCTCGTAATAATCCCGCATCTGGTCGACGGTGATGGTGGGGTTGCGGTTGAGCATAACGACCATCTTGGTCATCTTCTCTCCCGTCTGCCCCTTGGGAGCGCCTCTGAGATTGGCGTCGGGCGTCGCGTACTCATCCACGAAGAAGGTGATGGTGCGGTCACGCTCGATGAAGTTGTTCTCGTCTTCAATGATCGCGCTCCGGATATCCGGTTGATCGAGAGCCCGAAGCGCCGCTTGCAGCGCCGCCCGATCGCTAAACCATAGAGAGGTCACGACGTTGAAGTCCGGCGCCGCCGGGGTGTCTTCGATATGCCCGCCTTCAACTTGCCCGTTGGGCAGGACATAGTTGCGGGAATAGGCGGAGAAGCCGGGGAATATCCGGTTTATCAGCGGCACGTGGCGATGCTCGTAATAGTCCACGAAGTCGGCATAGTTCATGCCGCTCTTCTTAGTTAAAAGCCCGATCAGCCTAATCATACTCATCTCCTGTGACTGTGTTCCGCGGTGGCGACGCTCGCCCCGACTGCAATCATTCTTGATCGCGCCGCCCGAGCGCGCCGAACTCAGATGGCCAGGAAGCCGCCATCGACCGGCAGCGACACGCCGGTGACGAAGGATGCCGCGTCCGACAAAAGCCATTTCACCGCCTCGCCCACTTCGCGGGGTTCACCAAAGCGCTCGATGGGATGGTGGTCGATGAGCTTCTTCATATTCGCCGTCAGCGCCGGATCGCTGTTGGCCCGCGCCACCATCGGCGTGTTGATGGTGCCCGGCAGAATCGCGTTCACACGGATATTCTGGCCGCCATAGTCCAGCGCCGCGGCCTTGGTCAGGCCGATCACGCCATGCTTTGCCGCCACATATTCGGATGCGTGGAGCCAGGCGACTACACCGAGCGCCGACGAGGTGTTGACGATGGAGCCGCCGCCGCATTCCAGCATCGCGGAGATCTGATATTTCATGCACAGGAATACGGCGGTAAGATCGACACCGACGACCTTGTTCCAATCGGAAACCGACAGCTGGTGCAGTGGCATGCCGCGGTGTTCGACGCCGGCATTGTTGAAGGCGCCGTCCAGGCGGCCATAGGCAGACACCGCGGTCGACACCATGTTCTCAACGGCGCTTTCGCTCGAGACGTCGGTCTCGACGAATTTGCAATTTGCTCCCTGCCCTGCCAGCTCTCTTGCCAGATCATGCCCAGCCGAGCCGATATCCGCCAGAATGAGCTTAGCTCCCGCCTGCGCCAGGACCTTTACCGTAGCCGCGCCAATCCCGCCCGTTGCGCCGGTGACGATGATAACCTTGTTCTGGAGCATGGAATTGTTCCCACTTGAATTGGACAGCGCCGATCCGGTTCGTCCGTTCGGAAAATTTGTTTATCGGCCTGAAACTCGTGCCGTCGGCCACAGCGCAACGCCGATCCGGCCAATAGAACCAGGCCGCGATCCGGGAGGGCGCGGCGCGGGGTGAGCGCGCCCGAAGGGACGACCTGGTTATTGCCGGCGTCGAGAGAAAACCCGCTTTCCATCCGCTCCTGTCCGCTCGGCAGCTTTGCCGTAGTCGTGTAACGGCTATTGGCTGCCGTCTATATTGTCAATATACAGTATCGTTCTCCAGCATTCACCATGCGGGCAATGGCGAGGATTGCATGAAATAATCCTTTGGATTCGACATAATTCATGGCGGATGAGAACTTTCATCGCATTGCATAACATACGTTTGAGTTACTAATTCACTCGTGTATTCTGCCGCGAAATTCGCCGAGGAGACGGGTGCGATTCGGCCGGAAGGCCGACGCCGATGATCCAAGCAGAAGAGTGATGCTCGAATTCGGAGAAGGTGCATGCAGTCGTTAGATTCGCCGGAATATGATGTCATCGTCGTCGGCACCGGCGCGGCCGGGCTGACCGCCGCCGTGACAGCCTCATTGCGCGGACTCTCTGTTCTTGTCCTGGAGAAGACAGACAAATTCGGCGGCACGACAGCCTATTCGGGCGGCGAAATATGGATTCCCGCCAACCACATGATCGAGCAGGCCGATATGGGCTGGGCTCTGCCGAAGATCGGTCTGGCCGATAGCGTCGAAAAAGCAAAAACCTATCTGATGCAGCTGGTCGGACCGACCGTGAAGCCCGAACGGATCGACGCGTATCTCCACAGCGGACCGCAGATGATCCGTGAACTCGAGGGTAAGATCGGCCTCAAATGGCTGCATCATCCCTTGCCCGATTATTATTCGGAGCTGGTCGGCGGGATATCCTATGGCCGGACGATCGAGCCGGCGCCGTTCGACGGTGCCAAGCTGGGCGCGGAACTTGCCGATCTGCGTAGCCCCTCGCCTGCCTTTGACGTGCCGCTTGGCGCCATGACCAGCATGGAAGGCATCAACCTCAGCTTCGGGCTCGGCGACAAGCGTGGGCCGAAGGCGCTTCGCGCGATCATCGCCCGCGCGATCAAAGCCAAGCTCACGGGCGCGAAGCCATTGGCCTGCGGCCGGTCGCTGCTCGCGCAGTTGCGCCTCGCGCTCAAGCAGCGTGGCGCGCCACTGTGGCTATCCACGCCGGTGACCGCCCTTGTCACCGAGGGTAAGGGCAGCGATCAGCGGGTCGTCGGCGTGGAGGCCGTTCGCGACGGAAAAAAGGTCGTCCTGCGCGCTAGCCGGGGTGTCGTGCTGGCCATGGGTGGCTTCGCGGGTTCGCAGAGAATGCGCGAGAAATATCTCCCGATGCCGACCGATGCGGAATGGTCGCTGGCGCCTCGCGATGGCCAGGATGGCGATGGGCTTTCCCTCGCCGAAGGGGTTGGAGCCGAATTGCGGAACACCGAAAAAGCCTGGGGCTTTCCCACGGCTGTGCTGCCTGATCGCAACGGAAAGCTTCAGCCGATGATGGCGCTCTATGAGCGGATGAAGCCCGGAACCATCACCGTCAACGGCCAGGGCATGCGCTACGTCGACGAATGCAAACCCTATGAGGATACATGGAAAGCCATGTATGCCAGCGATAGCAAAGAGGCGTCGACGATACCGTCCTATCTGATCTTCGATGCCCGCGTGAAAAAGAAATATGCAATGTTTTTCTCGGCGCCGATGGTGCCGTTTCCAAAGCATTGGATGAAGCCAGGGCTGATCCGGAAAGCCGACAGCATCGCCGAACTCGCCGCATTGATCGACATCCCGCCGGCCAATCTCGAAGCATCGGTGACGCGCTTCAACGAGATGGCGTTGAAAGGCAAGGATGAGGATTTCGGCCGCGGGCGGACAGCCTTCGGCCGATATTTCGGCGATGCGAGTTTCGACAACCCCAATCTTGGACCGCTGAAGGACGCGCCCTTCTACGCGGTGCCGATCTGGCCCGGCGACCTGGGTACCAAGGGCGGCGTGTCGATCAACGAATATGCCGAGGCCCTGCGGGCAGACGGGAGCGTGATCCAAGGCCTGTTCGCGTGCGGAAATACGTCGGCGTCCGTGATGGGGGACACCTATCCCGGTGCGGGCGGAACGATCGGGCCGGCGATGACTCTGGGCTATATCGCGGCGAACCGCATGGCGGGCACGAACTGACGAGGTCGATCCTGTCCGAGCCGGGAAATCGTCCCGGCTCGGATATCGCCGCGTTCACAATCGCCCGATCAGCAATTCTCCACCATCATTCTCGCTGATCGGCACGGCAATCAGGCGGTTGTCAACGCATGCGCCCGAAACGCACAGACCATCGTCCAGCCGGAATTCGGCGAAATGCCGCGAGCATCGGATGTAGCCGTCGAACACGAACGCGTCCGGCTCATGGTTGAGCGCAAGCGAGAAATGCGGGCAAAGGTTCAGATATCCGCGAAAGCTCGCCCGCGACCGTACTACGAACATTCTGAATGCACTGCGTCCGCGACCGAATCTGAATTCGCGCGCCGCCCCGTGGGGGATCGCCGCCGCCGCGCAAAGCGGCGTCCCCACGGCAGGCGCGTTCGGCCGCAGGCTCCAATAATCGCGGTCGTCCGACGACATCGCGTTTCAGCCGTCCTTAGCGAGCTTGAAATCATAGCGAACGACACGACGCCCCTCGTCGTCTTCGACCGGCGTCACGATCAACGACTCCTTCACGCCGAACACGGCATCGCTGTGCAGATAGGGATCGCCTGCGATGAACAGGTGCGTCACCAACCGCCGATAGCCGGGCGCCGTGATCATGAAGTGGATATGCGACGGCCGGTTGGGATGGCGCCCCATCTGATCGAGCAGCCGACCGACCGGTCCGTCGTCGGGGATGGCATATGACACGGGCGTGACGGTCTCGAAGCGGTATGCGCCGCTTTCATCGGTCTGAAAGGTCGCGCGCAAATGACCTTGGGGTTGGGCAGGATCCTGGACATCGTAAAGACCGTTGGGCGCCGTCTGCCAGACCTCGATCAAGGCGCCGGCCAGCGGCGATCCATCGCAATCGGCGATGCCCCCTTCCATCACCATCAACTCGCCGGGCTCGCGCCGCTTGAGGATCGACGAGCCGATGGGCGATATCGGCTGGAGCCCGGCGTAAAATGGTCCGAGCACGGTGGACTCGCTGGCGCCGCCATCGGCGCCGTGATTGATCGCGTCAATCAGCATCGATATGCCGAGAACATCGGACAGCAGGATGAATTCCTGTCGATTGCCATCGCACATCTTGCCCGTCTGGGTCAGGAATTCGATCGCCAGTGCCCATTCCTGCTCGGTCACGTACGCCTCGCGGACGGCGTCGTGGATGTGACGCAACAAGATGGTCATCACCTCGCGC
Organism: Tardibacter chloracetimidivorans; assembly: GCF_001890385.1. NCBI lineage: Bacteria > Pseudomonadati > Pseudomonadota > Alphaproteobacteria > Sphingomonadales > Sphingomonadaceae > Tardibacter > Tardibacter chloracetimidivorans. The sequence continues at coordinate 838,064 of NZ_CP018221.1, forward strand.
AGCCGCGGTTCGGCGGTTGCCATGCGTGCGATCGCATCGTCGGTGAGCGGCTCGAACAGCGGCGTCGTTGCCGATTTCACTTCGCTCACGTCACCCCTCGACCGGCCGTTCGCCGGCATAGGCCCGCGCGACCATCGTCCTGATCGCCTCGAATTCGACTGGTCTGGGGTTCCAATAGGGATTCTTGACGGCCTGCTCGGCCGCCGTCTGGATTCCCGCCTCAGGCATCCCCAGGGCCTTGAGCGACGCGGGCGCGCCGACGGTTCGGCCCAGATTGAACAGGGCGCCGGCGGGATCCTCCGTTCCCAGCGCCCGGCGCAGGGCCGCCATCGCTTCGGGGATCATCGGCGCATTGAACGCCAGTGCATGCGGCAGGACGATCGAATGTGTCTCCGCATGCGGCAGATCGAAGGCACCGCCGAGCGTGTGGCAAAGCTTATGGTGCAGCGCCATGCCCACTGAGCCAAGCACTGTTCCGCACAGCCAGGCCCCGAACAACGCCTGGCTTCGCGCCTCGATATCCTGCGGCGCCGCCATGATGCGGGGAAGCGATGTCGCCAGCGTCCTGACGGCCGCCTCTGCCATTAGCTGCACAAGTGGATTGGTGTCGCGTGCATAAAGCCCCTCCACTGCGTGCGCGATCGCGTTGAGCCCACTGATCCCCGACAGAGCCGGCGGTAGGCTGAGCGTGAATTCGACGTCATAGATGACGACGTTCGGAAGGATTTTCGGGCTCCGCTGCGTGGTCTTGCGGCCATCCACCGTTTCGCCCAGGATCGGCGTGACCTCCGACCCAGCATAGGTCGTGGGAATAGCGATCTGCGGCACGCCGGTGCGGAGCGCGAGCGCCTTGCCCAACCCTATGGTCGAGCCGCCGCCGAAAGAAATCACGCAATCGGCGCCGGTCTGCTTCAGCACGTCGAGCGCCTGTTCAGTCACCCCAAGTGGCGTGTGCATCGTCGCGCCGTCGAAATGGCCGACGATCTGGCCTTCCGCCGGCAAAGTGGCCTCGCGCGCCTGCTCGGTCTGCTGCGGAGTCGACAGGAGGAGCGCGCGCGTGCCGGCGACCTCCTCGATCGCATCGGCCAGGGAAGCGATGGTCCCCCGCCCGAATTTTATGCGAGCCGGCAGGCTTTCATAGGTGAAGCTGAGCACGGTCAGCGCCGATAGAAGGGCGGAATCTGGGCGTCGACATTGACCCAGACCGACTTGGCGACCGTATATTCGCGCATGGCCTCAAAGCCCATTTCGCGTCCATAGCCGGACTGCCCCTGCCCGCCGAACGGCGACGCGGGGTGCACCCGCTTGTAGCAGTTGATCCAGACCATGCCGGCGTGGATCTGCTTGGCGAAGCGGTGCGCGCGCCTGATATTCTCCGTCCACAGCCCGGCGCCGAGACCATAGTCCGTGCCGTTGGCGATCGCGAGGGCCTCCTCGTCGGTCTTGAAGGTCAGCACCGTGACGAACGGGCCGAACACCTCCTCCTGCGCCACCCGATCCCCGGCCTTGGCGCGGACGATCGTCGGTTCGATGAAGCAGCCATTGGCGAAGGCATCGCCCGCCGGCTTCTTCCCGCCGAGCAGGATTTCGCCCCCCTGTTCCCGCGCAACATCGACGAACGACAGCACGCGTTGCTGATGCAGCGGCGAGGTCAGTGGCCCCATTTCGGTTTCGGGATCGAGCGGATCGCCGATGCGGATCGATCGCGCCAATTCCACGAAGCGGGCGAGAAACTCGTCGGCGATATCCTCGTGCAGGATCAGGCGCGAACCCGCGATGCAGGCCTGCCCCTGATTGTGGAAGATTGCGAACGCCGAACCGTTGACCGCCGCCAAGATGTTGGCGTCGGGGAAAACGATGTTGGGCCCCTTTCCACCTAGTTCGAGCTGGATCTTCTTCAGATTGCCTGCCGACGCCTGGACAATGCGCCGACCGGTGGCCGTCGACCCTGTGAAGGCGATCTTGCCGATATCCGGATGATCCGCGAGCCGCTGCCCGGCGGTATCCCCATAGCCCGGTACGATGTTGATGACGCCGGCAGGAAAGCCGACTTGCTGCATCAGCTCGCCGATCCGCAAGGTGGAAAGCGGAGTGATTTCGGACGGCTTCATGACCATCACGTTCCCGGCCGCCAGCGCCGGGCCCATCTTCCAGCTGGTGAACATCAGCGGGAAGTTCCACGGCACGATGGCACCGACGACTCCGATCGGCTCACGCTCGACATAGTTGAGGAAACCGGCATCGACCGGGATGACCGAGCCTTCGAGCTTGTCCGCCATTCCGCCGAAATAGCGGAAGCACAGCACCGTCCGCGGCACGTCGAGCGAGAGGCAATCCCGGATCGGATGCCCCGTGTCTATCGCCTCTATGCGCGCCAGATTCGGCGTGTCAGCCTCGATGGCGTCGGCGAGCTTTAGCATGAGCCGTCCGCGCTCGTGGGCCGGCAGGGCGCGCCAGGCCGGAAACGCCGCCTGGGCGGCGATCACCGCCTTGTCCACGTCGGCCGCCGTCGCCTCGGCGATATCGGCCAATTTTTCGCCGTTGAAGGGATTGGCGACGGCGATAGTCCGGCCTTCGGTGCCGTCCAGCCATTCACCGCCAATCAAGAGCTTCGTCTGAAATTGGGGAACGGTATCTTTTATAACCACTATCGGCTCCTTGCTTCCAACCTGCGCGGAGCAGTTCAGATCGGGTGATGCGGGGCAGCGCCGATCAGGGGTGACCTCCCCGAAGCCGCCCGCATGACTCAGAATGTTACGGGAACGACCGGCGCCGTGCCGTTAGCAATCATCTCCGGAATCCGGGGCGATCCATTTTCCCACACCAGCAGCATCGACCGCTTGGTCGAATAGCCCTGGTGGCGGATATCGGCCGGCATACAGCAGATGTCGCCGGCCCGGGCGAGGACGCGGGCGCGGGGCTTGCCCGTCTCCTTGTCCTTGACGTCCCAGCTGATCTCGTCCGAAAGCTGCAGGAACCATTCGCAGCGATCATTGCCATGTTCGATCGGAAGCACGAACTCCTCCGATGTCGGGCAGAAGAGACTGTCGCCTACGACCGAACAGACGCTCGGATTCCAGGTGACGTCCGAACGCGAGAGATAGGCGAACAGATTGAAGGCGCTGACCTCGTTCTCGAAGCCCGGCTCGACCTCGACGTCGGGAACGTCCTGCGCCACATCGGCGAACTGACGGTTTACGGGGAAGCCCGCTTCGTCGGTGCGCAGCGGCGCGTCGCCCGGCAGACCGACCATCCGCCGGGCCGCGACGCGCCGACGATCGATAGCCGCGTCATTGTTGCCGTTCTTGCGGCCCCAGGGTTGACCGGTTTCCATCGGCGCGGCGAACGGATCGAAGTCCTGGTTGGTCCAGTCGCCGAGCAAATCCTTCAGAAGCCCCATCAGCGCATCCGAACGGAACCGCTGCTGATAATCGCGGCGGGCGTTGCGATAGGCATCGTTGAATGCGCCGGCGAAGAGCGTGACTTCGCCATAATGGTTGATGGTTCCGAAGACGCCGTCGAAGTTCACGACCCCGTAGAAGAAGCCCCATGACACATCGCGCATCGCCGCCCGCAGAAAGGCATCGACAGGGATGACATGCGTTCCGCCGGGCCAGGATATCCGCGCGAAATACTCGTCGCGGCGCAGCACGAAGCCGCCCGCGCGAAACGCGCGATATCCGGTTTCATTGCAGATCGGCAGCACCTCCGTATCGGTGCTTGCCGTGGACGCCGGGTTGGCATTCTCGCGCTCGGATGCTTCGGACATGGCCATTATGCTTCTCCTGTAATTTCGCTCAAACGGACTCGGTCTGGCAGATCGAAGCCCATTTCTGGACGGTGACTTCGCCCTCGATCGTCTGAAAAAGGATCACGCCGGGCTGGTCCGCATGAAAGCGATAAGCCGCTCCCGTCGGTAGCGCGGCCATATGCCCGCGGCCAAGGCTGATACGGCCCATCTTCCGTCCTGGGAGGGTGTCCTCGCCGATGCGGACCGCGCCCTCACTTTCCGGATCGACATAATCCTCCGGCCGATCCAGCTTGATCAGGTGGACCTCGGTCCTGCCGTCGAGGCAAAGGACGAACTCGTCATGCGCGCAGGTGAACCAGCTGGACGTTCCTTCCGCCCGCGCGGCTTCGATGACATATTCGAAATTCTTGCCCACCGCGATCCGCTCATAAGGCTCCGCACCCTCGGCGACTTCGAACACGTTTGAGAAGACATAATTGCGCGGATCGTCTTCGATGATCTCGACCCCGCCCTTGCGATAGTCCTTCAAACTGCCGAACTGGGTAACAACGCCTTCCATCGCAATCTCCCGAAAGCACATATGTCCTGTCGCTTCTCAAGCGACGGAAATTCGTCCGATCCAAGATAGAGTGAGCAGGGCTTGCGGTCCTGCATAAAGCGGACTTTCTTTGGCATAATCGCGTGGGATGGTTCCTTGCGATGGCCACGCGCATCAACGCGCAAAAATCTAAAGCGCGAAGCCACCATCGCAATGCACGACCTGGCCGGTAACGAACGATGCCCTCGCCGAGGCCAGGAAGACAACAACCTGAGCGACCTCGGACGCCTGCCCCGCGCGTCCCATCGGCGTCATGCTGGCCGCATTTTCATAGATGAAGGCAGTCGGCCCCGTCTTGAGGATTTCCGTCATGCCGGCGTCGATCATTCCCGGGCCGACGCCGTTGGCGCGAATGCCCGTCCTTGCTTCCTCGAGCGCGATGTGGCGCAGCAGGGTCGCAACGGCCGCTTTGGGCGTAGCCGAAAGGCCGTCGTTGCCGAAAGTCCGGTCGATCGCCGCCGTGAGGAGGGCGGTAAGGGAGCCGCCGCCGCCCTCGCGCAGATAGGCGACGGCGGCCTGCGCGATGTTGAAGAAGCCGATCACGTCGGTATCGATAACCGCGCGGAAGGATTCGAGGCTGAACTCCACGACAGGCCCGATCTCCAGAACCAACCCGCCCGCCGAGATGACGCTGTGAATGCGGCCGTGTAGACCGGCCGCCTTTTGCAGAACGTTATCCACCGACTCCTTGCTTCGAACGTCGCACTGAACGATCTCCGCACTGCCCCCTGCGGCCCTGATCTCGCCCACCACGCCTTCGACATTCTCAGGCCGGGAAAAATAGGTGATCATGACAGGCACGCCGCGCTCCGCGAGCAAGCCGGCAATGGCTTGACCAATGCCACCTGAACCACCGAAAACGACGGCACAACCTTGAGGGAACTCGGGAGTTTCGAGATCAAATTTCATGGCACCCCACCTCCGTCACATTTCTAACGACGGATTCTTGGGCCTACGATGACAGCGGAGGGATTTTCGATCCTGCATAAAGCCAACTGTCTGCGGCATAATCGCAGCACCTACGATGACTTCCGGGATGGTACGCGAGCCCCGGTTCCGTTTCAATGATAGGAGCCCGAATTCGCAGAAGGCCTCAGGCCTCCGGTGGTTAGGCGACGATGCTATCGAGCGCTCGTGCTCGGTAATGCCATCTCAATCGGATATGATGGATTGAAGCGCGACATCGGGTGTTTTGGCTTCCGCTCCCTCCGGCCCGGAAACCTTGTCGAGAAGCTCGACAAAGATGGCACGCTCCCCCGGCGTCATCGCTACCGTAATTCGATCCTCGACCGCATCGACGAGCACAGCTGCACGCTCCATCAAATCTTCACCCGCTTTGGTGAGGCGAATGGCCCGAACGCGGCGGTCCTTGACACTCTGCGTCCGTTTGATGATTTCGCGCTGCTCCAGTTTGTCCAATATCGTTGTCAGGTTCTGCATCGATATGCCCAGAGCGAGGCTGATGCCCGACTGCTGCGCATCGCCGCCACTGATATGCGCAAGCACTGTGAACTCGACAGGCGTGAGGCCAATTTCGGCGGTTCCGGCACGAAAGGCGCGGCGTACGCACAGATACGCCCGTCCTATCCTGCTCCCGACCAGCGAATTGAACTCGCCGGAGGAATACGCGCCATGCCTTTTCTTGCCCATTCAACCTCAACAATATCAAGCGCCCGCCACTATATTGGCGGATTCGCGCAACTTCAAACGCAGAGCGGATCAACCCTATTCAGCCAGGCCAAATTGTAAACTAAAGTTTGTACTCCGGTGGTCGATTGAACGATAACTTCATGCTTGGCATTCCGATTCCGTCTCGGAAATCGGAGGGCAGCAGCCACCATCGCAGCCGCCATAGTAGTAACAGAGATTGACAATAGATTCGCCAAACTTTAGGCAGCACAAACCGGCAAACGGCGCAAAAAGCTAAACGGGCAGTAAGATTCCTGGCGTCGGCGCACATGGTATTCGGTGGCTGGAACCGCGGTTTGGAGAGATGGAATGGAAGAGGTCAGTGCGGAAGTGCGGCAACTGGTCGGTCAGCTCGACTTCGATCAGGCAGAGCTGGCGCGCCGTTATGCCTATGAACGGGACGTTCGTTTGCGCCCCGACCGTAACAATCAGTATATCGAGACGGAGAAGGAATTCTCCCATTATGCCGACGACCCTTATGCAGAGCCCCTTGTCCGGGCCGCGGTCGAAGGTCACACCGATGTTATCGTGGTCGGCGGCGGGATCGGCGGACTTGTGACAGCCTCCTATCTTCATGACGCCGGTGTCGACGACGTCCGGATCATCGAAAAGGGCGGCGACTTCGGCGGGACCTGGTACTGGAATCGCTATCCCGGCCTGCGGTGCGACGTCGAATCCTATGTCTACATGCCGCTGCTGGAGCGCTTCGGGGGCTTCCCCACCGAAAAGTACAGCAGGGGTTCGGAGATTCTCGACCATCTGCGCAAGATCGCGCGGAAGCTCAACCTGTACGACAAGGCACTGCTGCAGACCCAGGTCATGGGCCTGAAATGGGACAAGGACGCGGCACTGTGGCGCGTCGAGACCGATCGCGGCGACAAGGTCACCGCCAAGTTCGTCATCATGGCCAATGGCCTGCTCGTGAAGCCCAAGCTGCCGGGCATTCCCGGCATCGAAGATTTCAAGGGTCACACCTTCCACACCAGCCGTTGGGACTATGACTATACCGGCGGCAGCCAGAACAGCGCGCTGGTGAACCTGGCCGACAAACGGGTGGGAATTGTCGGCACGGGCGCCACGGCGGTTCAGGTCGTGCCCGAGGTCGGCTCGGTCGCGAAGGAACTCTACGTCTTTCAGCGGACGCCCGCCGCGGTCGATTACCGCTATAATAGGCCGACGGACGTTGCCTGGGCCGGAAACCTGGCTCCTGGCTGGCAGGACGACAGGGTGGTCAATTTCCACGCCGTCGCCGGGGGGCTCATCGACGGCCCCGATCTGGTGAAGGACGGTTGGACCGAAATCGGCAAGCTGCAGGATTCGACTGCCAGCTGGGCAGCGAAGAAGATTGGCCGCCCGCTCAACAGCGCAGAGGCGGAATTCGTCACCAACGCGCTGGACGATCTAAAGATGAACCATCTGCGCGCCCGTATCGACGCGGAGGTAAAGGATCCGGCAACGGCAGAGGCGCTCAAGCCATGGCATCGTCGCTGGTGCAAGCGGCCTTCGTTCAGCGATGAATATCTGCAGACCTTCAATCGGCCCAACGTCTCGATCGTCGATACCGCCGGCAAGGGCATCGAGCGGATGACGGCGAACGGCGTCGTCGCCGGCGGCAAGGAATATGAGCTCGACTGCCTGATCTTCGCGACCGGCTATGAGGTCGGCACCGAATATACCCGCCGGGCCGGCTATGACGTCATCGGCCGTGACGGCGTGGAGCTGGGCCAATATTGGCATAATGGGATGCGGACCTATCAAGGCATTTTCATTCACGGCTTCCCGAACCTGTTCATGTGCGGTTGGGGACAGAGCGCCGGCACTTTTTCGGTCACGTTCATGCTGTCCGAGCAGGCGAAGCATATCGCATTCGTCCTGAAGACCTGTCTTGATCGCGGGCTGCGCACAGTCGAGCCCTCTGCGGAAGCCGTCGAGGACTATGTCCTGAGCGTGCGCCCGCTATCGATCAGCCAGCGGAAGTTCTGGCAGGATTGCACACCGAGCTATTTCACGACGGAAGGCGATACCGCCAATCCTCACGGCATGTTTGCGAACATTCCGCCCGTGGGACCGATCCAATTTTACCAGGATCTGGAAGCGTGGCGCGCCCGAGGCGACCTGAAAGGCCTTGAGCTTGCCTAAGTCCGCAGTTCGGAGCGGCCAGGGGCTGCAGGGCGGCGGCTTCGACTGTCGACATGATCAGGGTGAAAGGACTATGATGGCCGAGGAATGCAAGATTGTCGCTAGTGGCTTTCGCTTCAACGAATGCCCCAGATGGCATGATGGCGCGCTCTATCTCGTCGATATGTATGATCGACGCGTCTGCCGCATGGACAGCGATGGTCAGGTTAATACCGTCGTCGAACTGGAACATCCCGGCGGCCTTGGCTGGTTGCCGGACGGCAACCTGCTGGTCGTTGCCTCGCACGACTGCAAGGTCCTCCGCTATGACGGGCATGGCTTGCACGAACATGCCGATCTGACCGGCCAAGGCCTGGTCATGGTCAACGACATGGTCGTCGGCAAATCGGGCAATGCCTATGCCGGCGGGCTCGGCGCCGGCTTTGCGGACGGGCTGCTGCCACCCATCCCAATCTTTCACATCACGGCGGACGGCAAGGTCCGCCCTGTTGCCGAAGGGCTCTACGGCCCCAATGGCATGGTGATCACCCCCGACGGCAAGACGCTGATCGTGGCCGAAAGTTTTGCGAGCCGACTGACAGCTTTCGACATCGCCGGTGACGGCAGCTTATCGAACAGGCGGACGTGGGCGTCCCTCGGCGGCGGTGAGATCAGCTCGGTGGAGGCTCTGCTGGAGAAAGACTTCGTGATCCCCGACGGCATTGCTCTCGACGCCGAAGGCGCCGTCTGGGTAGCGGACGCGCGCGGCGGCGGCGCTTTGCGCGTCGCAGAGGGTGGCCAAATCCTGGAGCGGCGCTCCTTCGGTTCCGATACCGCTGTTGCCGTCGCACTGGGCGGACAGGACGGACGGACGCTTTATGCGATGGCCGGCCCACCCTTTCACAAGATGGCTGAAATTTTCGGCTCGACCGATCGGCTTTATTCCATCCGGACCTGCGCGGTCGATGTTGCCGGGGTGGAGGTATATTGATCGACCGGTCGCGGCTTGGCGCGCGCCCGGAGTCCAACCCATCGAGCAAAGCACCGATCTGGCGCGAAAGCGTGATCGGCACACGCGAAGGAAGTTCATGCAGACTTACGAAGGAAAGGCTATCGTCCTGGCATCCAGGCCGACGGGCAAACCCGCCCCCGACAACTTTCGCGTGGAAGATATCGCGATTTCGCACGTTCCCGACGGGAAGGTCCTGATCCAGAATCTGTGGCTGTCGATCGAGCCCTATATGATGCTGAGCATGAAGGGCTCGATCCCGATGTCGCAGCGGGTCCACGCCAACCGGCTCAACCGGCTGTCGGACCTCTATGTTAGCGGCGTCGATATCGGACAGGTCATGTGCGGCCCCACGATCGCGCGCATCCTGGTGTCGAAGCGGGATGATTTCCGTGCCGGCGACATGGTCGTGGCCTATGGCGGCTGGCAGGACATCCTCATCGACGACGGGAGCGCCCTGCTCAGGATCGATCCCTCGGCCGGTCATGTGACGGCACAGCTGGGCGTGCTGGGGATCCCGGGATTCACCGCTTATGGCGCCATGCGGGAAATCGCACAGCCGAAGGCCGGCGAGACGGTCGTCGTGTCGGCAGCCTTCGGTCCGGTGGGCTCGGTCGCCGGGCAGATGGCGCGGCTGGCCGGTGCGCGAAGCGTGGGGATCGCGAGCGGCCCGGACAAATGCCGCCGGCTCGTGACGGACCTTGGCTTCGATGTCGCACTCGACCGTCTGGTGCCGGATTTCGCCGCGCAGCTCGCCGAGGCCTGCCCAAACGGCATCGACGTCTATTTCGAGAATGTCGGCGGCATGATCTGGTGGACCGTGTTGCCCTTACTCAACGAACGCGCGCGCATCCCGCTCTGCGGGCTCGTGTCGCGATATGCATCGGACGGCGTCGATGACGGCATCGACCGTAGCATGGAGGTGATTGAGGCGATCCAATATAAGCGCCTGCTGATCCGCGGCGTGTCCGTCTTCGACTATGTGCCCCTGGAGGCGGACTTCTATCGCGAGATGGCTGGCTGGGTGGAGCGTGGCGATATCCGGTATGTCGAGGATGTCGCGGAAGGTCTCGCATCGGCGCCGCAGGCACTGATTGACGTGCTGAAGGGCCGCAACAACGGCAAGATGCTGGTCCGGCTGGGGCGCCGATGAAACGTCTGGGCGCTATGCATGCCGCGCATCGGCAGAATGCGGGGAAAGCCCGCATATGATCGACAAAGCCTCTTCCTCGCCCAAGATCGCGGTGGGAGATATCCGTGATGGCGCGTCGATCATGATCGGTGGCTTCGGCACCGCGGGCATGCCGGACGAGCTGATCGAAGGGCTCATCGCCGGCGGCGCCCGCAACCTGACCATCATCAGCAATAATGCCGGAAATGGCGAGACCGGCGTAGCCGCCCTGATCAAGGAGGGCCGCGTGAGCAAGATCGTCTGTTCCTTCCCGCGGCAGTCCGACTCGCACCATTTCGATGCCGCATACCGCGCAGGCCAGATCGAACTCGAACTCGTCCCGCAGGGGAATCTCGCGGCGCGCATTCAGGCCGCCGGCGCCGGCCTCGGCGCGATCTTCACCCCTACCGGCTTCGGCACCCTGCTCGCCGAGGGCAAGGAAACACGCCGCATCAATGACCGCGATTACGTCATGGAATATCCGATCCATGCGGATTTCGCACTCATCAAGGCGCTCAAGGGCGACAGGTGGGGCAACCTCGTCTATCGCAAGACCGCGCGCAATTTTGGCCCGATCATGGCCATGGCCGCCAGGACGACCATAGCCCAAGTCGAAGAGCTGGTCCCCCTTGGCGCGCTCGATCCCGAGGTCGTCGTGACGCCGGGCATCTTCGTTCAGCGCGTCGTCCGGATCACCCATGTCGCTGCAGCCGAAGCGCGGTTGGGAGAGGCGACATGAACCGGCTGGACCGTAAACAGATGGCCGCGCGCGTAGCGCAGGACATCCCGGAAGGGGCTTATGTCAATCTCGGCATCGGCCTTCCGACGATGATCGCCAACTTTCTGCCGGCCGATCGTGAAATCCTACTTCAGAGCGAAAATGGTCTTCTCGGGATGGGGCCCGCCCCGTCACCGGGCGACGAGGATTGGGAGCTTATCAATGCCGGAAAGCAGGCGGTGACGCTGCTGGCCGGCGGCTCCTTCTTTCATCATGGCGACAGTTTCGCGATGATGCGCGGCGGCCATATCGACATTTGCGTCCTGGGCGCGTTCCAAGTTTCCATTCTCGGCGATATCGCCAACTGGCATAGCGGGGCGCCCGGCGCGATCCCGGCCGTGGGTGGGGCGATGGATCTGGCCATCGGCGCCAAGCAAACCTTCGTGATGATGGATCTGCTGACCAAGCAGGGGCAGAGCAAGCTCGTGCCGTCATGCTCGCTTCCCCTGACCGGCCTTGGCTGCGTCTCCCGCCTCTATACCGATGTCGCCGTGTTCAATCTTGGGCCCGAGGGTGTTCGCGTCGTCGAAACCGTCGACGGGGTCACGATCGACATGCTGCGTAACCTGACGGGCATAGCCCTTGTGAGCCAGTGAGCGTTCCGCCAGAGGCCTGAGAAACGCATCGATATCCATCGGAAGGTCAAAAAAATATGAGCGATGCCTATATCTGCGACGCCATCCGCACGTCGATCGGGCGATATGGCGGTGGCCTGGCTAACCTTCGCGCGGACGATCTGGGCGCGCTGCCGCTGAAAGCGATGCTGCAGCGCAATCCGGGGCTTGATCCGGCGGCGGTCGAAGAGGTGTTTTTCGGCTGCGCCAACCAGGCCGGCGAAGACAATCGCAACGTTGCGCGCATGAGCCTATTGCTCGCCGGGCTGCCGCACAGCGTCCCCGGCGTTACGCTCAATCGCCTATGTGCTTCGGGCCTGGAAGCGATCGGCGCGGCCGCGCGCGCCATCGGATCCGACGAGATGGCGCTCGCCTTCGCCGGTGGCGTCGAAAATATGACGAGAGCTCCCTTCGTCATGGGCAAAACCGCGCAGCGCTTCGGTCGCGATCAGAAGATCGAAGACACTACGATGGGCTGGCGCTTTATCAATCCCGCCCTCGATGCGGCCGTCGGCACGGAAACGATGCCCCGGACGGGCGAAAATGTCGCCGCCGCCTATGGCATCAGCCGCGCCGATCAGGACGCCTTCGCGCTGCGCAGCCACGAGCGCGCGCTGGTCGCCCAGCGAAGCGGCTTTCATGCCGAAGAAATCCTCCCCCTGAGCGTGCCTTCGGGCAAGCGGGGCGAGGCAACCCTTTTCGGCATGGACGAGGGCCCGCGCGCGGACACGACCCTGGAAGCGCTACAAAAGCTGAAGCCGCTTTTTGGCGCGGATGCGACCGTGACCGCCGGCAACGCCTCGAGCATCAACGACGGCGCGGCCGCGCTGATCGTCGCGAGCGAAGCAGCTGCCAGGGATCATGGGCTGACGCCGCGGGCGCGAATCCTCGGCATGGCGGCGATCGGGGTCGAGCCACGCATCATGGGTATCGGCCCGGTGCCCGCCACGCAGAAACTCATGGCCCGCCTCAATCTAAAAATCGACGATTTCGATGCGATCGAACTCAATGAGGCGTTCGCCAGCCAGGCCCTCGCGGTCTTGCGCGCCCTGGGCCTTCACGACGACGCACCGCATGTGAACGCCAATGGCGGCGCGATCGCGCTCGGTCATCCGCTTGGCATGTCCGGTGCCCGCCTGGCCCTGACGCTGGTCCACCAGCTCGAGAAGACCGGAGGAAGGCTCGGCCTCGCCACGCTCTGCGTCGGCGTCGGCATGGGCCTAGCCCTCGCGGTCGAGCGCGTTTGATGGGGCATGTTGGCCGACCGTCGCCCAGCGATGGTCGGTCGGATACTAGAATTTGAAACGGGCCTCGATCGTGAAGGTGCGCGGCTCACCGGGGACCAGGGTGTTGAGCTGGTAGCTCTCGCCCGTCGCCACGCCACCGACATAATAGATTTTGTCGAAGGCGTTTTTAAGATTCGCCGTGAGCGACCAGCCCGCGGAATCATTTTGAAGGCCCAGCCGGAAGTTCGCGGTCGTGTAGGACGGAATGATCGATCCAGCGCTGTTCAGGCTGCGCGGGCTCGTGAAGTTCGACGACTGCCGATAGACATCGCCGTGCACCAGAAACGAGAGTTCGGCCGATAGCGGGATCGTCACGTCGGCATAGGCTACGCCCGAGAATTTCGGGGTGTCGGCGACCCGGTCATAGACCACGGGCAGTCCGTTGGCATTCACGTTGCCATCGACGAATTTTGATTTGGTCAGATTGACGTTGCCGCCGAGGAAGAGCCAAGGCGTCGGCTGGATCGAACCGTCTAGCTCCAGACCATATACCTCGGCCTTCGGCACATTGACGGTGAGCACCGCTGGTCCGCCGCCGACGAACGTATAGGCCGCCCTCTGGTTGTTGCTGATCCAATTGTAGAAGAAGGCGGCGTTAAGACGCGTTCGCACGTCGCCAAGCTCGCCGTTGAACTTGGTACCGAGCTCCGCATCTATGATTTTCTCGGCGCCATAGCTGTCGCCGCCCTGAACTCCCTGTCCATCGAGAGGCGGCAGAAGCAGGTTGTATCCGCCGCTTTTATAGGCGCGCCGGGAAGCGGCATAGACGAGCAGCGTCGGATCGACCTGATGTTGGAGGCCGAGCGTCCAGCTCAATTTGTTGTAGGTCGCCGACTTATTATAATCATAGCCGGCGGGCGCCGGATCGCCGAGGGCGATACGCGAACTGTTGGTCGGAAGCGTGACGCGCGTCACCTTCTCGCTGGTGTAGCGAAACCCGGCGGTCGCCGAGAGACCCGTATCGGTCAGCTTGAACGAACCCTGGGCATAGCCGGCATAAGTGAAGTTTTTGACGGTGTTATCCAGATGCTGCAGGAAGCCGCCAAACAGAATGTCGAGAGAATTATTGGTGAGGCGCTGAGTGGTTTTCTCGTCCGAGAAATAGCCGCCGATCGTATAATCGAGACGATCCGACAGCGCCGTACCCTGCAATTGCAGTTCGTCGGAAATCTGGCGCGTGAAGTTACAAATGCACTCGCCGACCCTTTGGCCGGATACCAGAAAGGGGAAGCCATCCGCGTCGTTGCCGTAATTCTCGCGAATGCGGGTATAACCGAGGATATTCTTCAGCCGCGCGGTGCCACCGAGCTCCACGGTCGTCGCGTTGGTCACGATCAGATTCTTAGTGAGATGGAAATTAGCCCCATCGTCGTTCACCACATAGGGGCCGCGGGCCAGCTGCGCGGCAAGTTCGTCGCGGGCACTGTTCGCATGCCGGGGATCGGCGAAATAGGTATCGTAGAAGGGCGCGACCACCGATGCCGGAGCACCCGTAAAGGCCGAAATCGTGCCGATGCCCGTGGCTCTGGCAGTGGGCGTCCCGACGCCGGCATAGAGCAACTCCAGTGGAACGAGCGGAGTCGGGCCTCCGGTCAGCGGTAACAGGCCGCTGACGGTGCCGAGCATATTCTCGCCCTTGTCGTGAAAATAATCGACGACGAGTTCGTTTTTGATCGAGCCGAGATTGACCGTGACGCTGCCGCGCCCGCCATAGCGTTCGAAGTCGCCGATGCGACGGCCGCCATAATAGAGATTCTTCTGAAAACCATGACGGCGCTGGAATATGCCGGCCAGACGAGCGGTCAGCGCGTCGCCTGCAATTGGCCCGCTGATAGCGCCTTCGATCTTCCGCGCGCCATGGTCGCCCGCAAGGGCGCTGGCATAGCCCGACAGCGTTTCGGTCGGCTTAGCCGTCGTGAACAGAACCGCGCCACCTGTCGCGCTGCGCCCGAACAACGTGCCCTGAGGGCCCTTGAGCACTTGGACGGACTGAAGGTCGTAGAAGGCGGTCGCGGACCCCTGCCCGCCGATCTGCACCTCATTGATATAGGGCAGCACGCCGGGGCGGGAGTTGCTGTACGCATCCTGCGACTGGCCGCGGATGGAATAGTTGAGCGATGTGGCAGACAGGCCGGCGCGCACTGTTAGGCCGGGAGCGACAAAGCGAAGATCCTGCTCGGACCCGACCTGCGCCTTGGCGAGGGTGTCCGCCGAGATCACAGCGACGGAGACGGGAGTCTTCGACAGGCTCTCGTCACGACGGCGGGCCGTCACGACGATGTCGCCCACTTCTGTTTCCGCCCCCGGAGCCGTTCCCCGCGCGGCCTCGGAAGGGACTATATGCGCAGCCGTCTGGGCTAAGGCGATATCGGGAGCGAGCAAAGCAGTGCCAAGAGCGGTCGTGACCGCAAGCTGCCTTTTTAACATTGGAATCTCCAATTTTATTTCATTCGACAGCCCAGAGCTCTTGGGGTCGTGACGACGCCGTCGTGACAACCGAAGAGTTAGCGTCTGCTCCCTTGTCCGGCCGAACACCGACAGGCGAGCCAGTCAGTCCGAGGGCGACGCGGCGTCGCATATCGGACTGACTGGCTCGCTGTCAGAATTTATAGGAAGCCGAGATGCCGTAGACCGCCGGCTGCCCGTAATTCTGCGCGATCGAGAAATTGACCGGCGTCAGCTGGTTCACATATTTCTTGTCGGTCACGTTCGTCCCGTACACGGCAAAGGAAGTATGCCCGTCCGGCAGAGTATATCCAACGCGCAGATTCAACAGGCCATAAGCGCCCTGCCCGAACTGCTCCGCCGGATCGAAAAAGATCTTCGAGGTGCGGTAGTAATTGGCCGAGAACGCGATCTCACCGCCGGCCAGGGGCCGCGTATAGTTGACGGTCACGTTGCCGCTGAATTTCGGCGAACGCGGCATCGTGAAACCGCTCGCATCGATCGGCGTCGTGATGAACAGGCCGAAAAACGCTCCGCAGGACACGAGGTCGAGACATTGAACCTGGGCCGGGGCACCCAAGAACTTCTTGAACCGCGCATGGGTGTAGGCGCCCGCGACCCTGATCTCGAGCCCCTCGACCGGATTGACCGACACGTCGCCTTCGACGCCGTACACTTCCGCCCGCGCGGCATTCTTCAACGTCACGGTCGTCGACGTGTAGGAGGCGAGCTGAAGGTTGGTATAATCGTAATAATAGCCGGCCGTGCTGAAGCGCACGTTGCGTGACGCCGTCTTAAATCCGACCTCATAGGCCGTCAGTTTCTCAGGCTTGACCGGCGTGGTGAGGTCGATCGAGAAGGTGTTGAACGCGCCCGATTTGAAGCCCTTCGAGAAGGACGCGTAGACGCTAGTGCGAGGCGCGAGCTCGTAGCGGATGACCGCGCGCGGCGTCAGACTGTTGAAGGTCTTCGACGCGCTGTCATTGGCGCCGGGCGTGCCGAACGCCGTGCTCTGGACCAGATAGTCCGCCAAGCGCTTCTCGCTGCTGTACCGAAGACCACCGGTCAGAAACAACTTGTCGGCCAGTTCGTAGGTCGCATCTCCAAAAAAGGCGAAGGATTTGCTTGTCTGCTGGTGAACGAGCCCGAGCGCAAGGGGCGCACCGGCATAGAATTGCTGAGCATCCTTATCATAGAAATAGTTGGCGCCCAGCACCCAGCTCAATCGACGCGATGTATCTTGGGGCGACGTCAGGACGAATTCCTGGGACGCTGACTTCTGTTGATTGCGGTATAAAACGTTGAACACGCTGGCGCTTGCCGCATCGTTGTCGTTGGCTGACAGCGTCCTCTGATCGCGATACATCGAGTAGGAGGTCAGCTTCCCAAAGCCTAAATCCGTGTCGGCCGTGAGGTAGGCACCGTCGACATTGAGCTTGAATCTAGGATCGTAGTCCGACGAAATATCGCCGCGCTTCGATGCGATCACCGATCCCGGAATGAAGGCGTCGATGGTTAGACCCTGATAGGCATTATACATCGCGGACGTCGGATCGCTGACATCCGTATGCTGGTAGCTCAGCATGACATCGGTCGCGTCGGAGACCTCCCACAATATCTTGGACTTGAAGCTCAGGCTGTGGAATTTGCCCGGATTGTCGTCGCCGGTGAAGATATTCTTGTAGAAGTTGTCGCCGCGCTCATAAGCTGCCGTGATGCTCACGGCCACCTTCTCGGTCAGACCGGTCGACAGGAAGCCACCGACGCTCGGATGGTTGAAGCGTTCGTAGCTCGCCATGATGTTGCCGGTCGTCTGAAAGGTTGGCTTCTTGGTCGTCACCAGGATGGCCCCGCCGGTCGCATTGCGGCCGAACAGCGTACCCTGGGGGCCTTTCAGCACGCTGACATTGTCGACATCTAGCAGTTTGAAGTCGGTGCTGAACGGACTCGAAATATAGAAGCCGTCGACATAGGTCGCGATGTTCGAGTTCAGGCCGGGGCCGACCGCAGCGGTGCCGACGCCGCGGATGGTCGGCTGGGCGAAGCTGGCCGAATAATCGAAGCGCAGGCCGGGCACGACCTGGGCCAGCTGACCCGTGCTGGTGACCGACGATTTGGCGAGCCCGCCGCCGCCGATCGACGTGATCGCGATCGGAACAGCCTCGAGCGATTCCGCGCGACGCTGGGCGGTCACGACGATCTCGCCGACATCCGCATTGTCGCCGGCCGCCGCAGCGGCGGCCGGCGATGCCGCGGCATCACTTTGCATGGCAGCGAAAGCGGTTCCTGAAGATGCCGCGAAAAGTGCCAGCGCAGAAGCTCCCAAGGCATAAGGACGCCCGATTCTCGCCAGCATGAAGCCGCTATAGAAGTTCATTTCACTCCTCCCCCACTTTTGTTCTTTGGATCATCGATGTGATTGCTGTGCTAAGAAAACCAGGAATCAAATAACCAACTCACTACGCCTATTGCACCATGCGGGCGAACCCGCCGACCGTCCTGCACAAATCCAACTTTCTTCGGCATAATCGCACAGTGAAAGCCATTGGCCTTGGCTGGCGAGCGGCGAATCCCCGGTAGTTCCCGCGTGATGCCGAACTCGACCAGCGGCCGGTCGCATAGCCCGACATGTCGGAGGCTCCGTAACGCTTGAGGTCAGGCGATTCTCCTCAGCTCTCAGAATTCAACTCTATCCGATAAATCGAAGCGGCGGTTTGCGAGAACAGCTTGGTACGATCGGAGACGGAAAAATCGGCGGTTATGCGCTTGAAGCTGTTCCACAAATTCCCGTAGGAGATAATTTGCGAGTCGACGGGCGCGTTGCTTTCAAACATGCATCGATCCGGGCCAAACAGATCAATCGCCGTCAATATATGCCGGCGGTGCAACTCGTTCGCCTCTGCCGCACTCTGGACAGCCATCCCCGTCGTAACGATGTTCATGCCACCGAGCTTTATTATGACGTTGGGGCAGGTAGCAACCGCTTCCAGATTTGTCTTCCAATCGGCGAAGGCCTCCTTGAGGCGGCCCTGATAGCGCCCGGTACCTCTGGGCCCGCCCAGATGATTGACGATGATGACGACATCGGGAACCGCATTGGCAATATCGACGACCTCCAGCAGTTGATCCTGGAACAGCCAGGCATCGAAGGTCATTCCTTTGCGGGCGAGTGCGGCCAGACCTTCCTTGAACGACGGCCGCAGCATCACCTGCCCCTGGTCGCACCCCCAATTGGGCAGCTCATCGGCGAAAGCGGTCATATGCCGAATGCCTCGGAAACGGGGTGAAACAGCAGCGAACTCGTCCAACACCTCCTCGACGGCGCGACCCATGGTCAAATTTGCGGTGCCGACGATGCCTGCGCACAGGCCCGGAAGTCTGCCATTGCGGCGGGCATAGCCGGCGACGGTCTTTTCGACAGATTCCACCTCGCCGACGACGCGCAGATGCTCGGGTCCCGACGTTCGGTATCCGACCAAAGAGTCGTTATAGACACTTGCTATGACATTGTGCCCCGATCTTAGGATTTCGTCGGCGAACTGATCTATCGTGTAAGGCATATAGCCCTCTAGCGGCGCCCGCTCCCACAGGTGGTGATGGGCATCGATGATCGGCAGATCCGGATCCAGGGGCAGTTCTTCGGATGGGATCATGACCGTCTCCTCATCGCTTATCAACGCTGCCCGGATCGGTAGCCCTACAAGGGGCAACGCTCGACCAGCTTTGCGGCGCTGGGAACCGAGCTTCAAACCAGCCAGGATTTCGAGATGTCATCAGATAGCCTCTATATGCATCCATCTGAGCCGCCACGCCGCGATTTTCCATGCGCTCCCGATCCTGATCAGGCGATGCTCGTAACGGCCCCAGCCATGGAACTTCATCGCGGGGGTGAGCAGGTGGTCCTCCAGCGCCCAGAACCCGATCGCATTGCTATCATCCACGAAGCTAATCTCGGGCGAATGGACATGATGGGCGCTCATACCCCCGTCCGCCATGGTCCGGCTCACCATCGCGATCCAGAGGTCGCGCGAAATCGGTTCAGGGTTTGAGCCCTCTTTCCGGAAAATCGACCATTGCGCCGGGTCCTTGACCTCCACCGCGAACATACAACCGGGCGTGAACAACTCGACGAAGTCATCCCACATCTGCTGATCGAGAAACCGGCAGTAGCGTGCCTTCAGGAGTTTGATATTCTCGATATTGCTCATCGTCCGGATGAAGGCTTTAGCCCCCATGTCGGCCGATAGCGACGGATAGATCAACGGATTTTGGATCTTTTCACGCATTTCCATATGTGATTCAGCGCATGCCGTAGCGATACGGGCCTAGCAAGAGCGTACCTCAACTCAGGGCGTTTCGCCGATATGCGGCTGGCGTGACTCCCAACTGCCGGCCAAAGGTTCTAGTCAGATGCTCCTGGTGGCTGAACCCGCATTCGAAAGCGATCTGGGCAATCGAGGCTCTCCCTTGGAGCAGGGTGCGGGCTCGCGCGACTCTCGCTTCAATCAGATATTGATGCGGCGTCTTCCCGGTCGAGAGCTTGAACTGACGCGCGAATTGTATGGCGCTCAATCCCGCAGCATTGGCCAGATCGTCGATCCGAAGAGGTTGTTCCATCTGCTCCTCTATTAGTTCGCGCACAGCCGCCAGCTGCTGGAAGCTGAGGCCTTTGCCGGAGGAAAGAGGCGCATGGACGCCAGTCGAATGATACCGGACCAGTTGCGCCGCCATCACACGTGCCAAGCCGTCCGCGAAAAAATCGGTCTGGCGATCGGCCATCATCGCGCAGGCCATGCGACCCAGATGTTCTATCAGCGGGTCGCGCTCGCCCATGCGCGGCAGCAATTCGATGCCCTCGGGATCGCCCTGACACAGTTCGCTGGCCGCAGCCGTCAGTAGATCGCCCTTAATGTAGAGATGGATGGTCTCGAGCGGCGCGCAGAGCTTGACGCCAAAATCCCGGCCACCGGGAAGAACGAACATCCCGCCGGTCTGAATGCGCGTCCGGTGTCGTTCGCCGCTGAGCTGGCGTTCCACGTTCACTGGCCCGCTGAGGTGGATGACGATCAGATGATCATGGCAACTGGCGAAGTCGGCACTGTAGGGCCGCTCGTGCTGCCGCGAGGCGTAAAGGGTCGTCCAGCCCAAGCTATCGCTGGACTCATGGATCGTATGCTCCGGCCGAAGCAAGATGCCGTGCGTATACGCCGCAGTGAACGGCGGAAATTCGTTAGATGCGACTGCGTGCATGTCCAGCGCCTCGCCCAATTCACTCTCCCGCGGCTTCGTAGACCGCCTTGCAAATGGTACTATAATATGACCTTCTGTGACTGGCAAGGGAAATACAGGCATGGCGATTGAGGGTGAGTTCCGATTTGCTCGCTCAATAACCGAACTCGACGAGGCAGAACCCACGTCATGCCGCACTGCAATAAGTATTTTCGTGCAGCCATCGAGGGAGCACCCCCGCGCCGGAGGGGCTCGACACCATCCCTCCTGGCCGGGCCGAACCCCAGAATATCGCCTGACCGGCCCTAATATCATAATGAGTGTTGATGATATTTAGCCGGTTCATCCACTAACCGACCTCGCCTCGCATCAATGGTGCCCACGTCGGGCACCGTCATGGATCATGACGACCGAGTCGAAATCCCGCATAACAATGCTGCCGCGGACAAGGCGCGGGCCATGGGCCCTTTCGGCCGTTACGCGCTCGCCAGCCGGCCCCATTCAGCGTCCCGCAGCTCCTTGCGCCGGATCTTGCCGCTGATCGTCTTCGGCAGGCTATCGACGAATTCGATGCGTCGCGGATATTTATAGGGCGCGGTGGTCGCCTTGACGTGATCCTGCAGGATTTTCACGAGATCCGGCGAAGCCTGATAGCCGGCCGCCAGAACGACGAACGCCTTGATCACCTCGCCCCGCTCCTTGTCAGGGCTCGCCACGACCGCACTTTCCGCGACTGCCGGATGTTCGAACAGGGCGCTTTCTACCTCGAAAGGACCGATCCTGTAGCCAGCGGTCAGAATGACGTCGTCCGCACGGCCGACGAACCAAAAATAGCCATCTTCGTCCACGACCGCGCGGTCACCGGTAAGATACCACCCGTTCCGGAACACGCTCTCGTTCAAGGCCGCCTCGCCGCGATAACCTTTGAACAGACCCGGCGGCCTCGGTTCCCCGGCCCGCAGCGCGATGTCGCCTTCCTTGCCGGCAGGCATCGGCGCCCCCTCTTCGTCCACGACCGCCATGTCGAACTGGGGCGCGGGCTTGCCCATGGAACCGGACCGCGAAGCGCCCGGCCGATTGCCGCATAGCAGCACGGTTTCGGTCTGCCCATAGCCATCGTGGATTACCAGTCCGGTCGTCTCGCTCCACAATTCGATGACTTCGGGGTTTAAGGGCTCGCCGGCACTGACGCAGTGGCGAAGCGCGGCGAATGTCCTGCCCTTCAGGTTGCTTCGGACAAACATTCGGTAGGCTGTCGGTGGCGCGCAGAGCGTCGTGATCGGAAAACGCTCCAGCATGTCCAGCGACGCCGCCGGATCGAACGAGCGGGACTGGTGCGTGAATATCGCCGCACCTTGCTGCCACGGCCCGAACAGGCTGCTCCACGCCGCCTTAGCCCATCCGTTGTCGGAAACGTTCCAGTGAAGGTCGTTGGATCCCAAACCCAGCCAGTAAGACCCTGTGATCCGATGCGCCAGCGCATAGCTATGGCCATGGACCGCCATTTTCGGCTGACCGGTCGTACCGCTCGAAAAATAACAGAAAGCGTCTTCGTCAGATCCGGTATCGGCGAATCCGTCGAAAGGATCCGCGGCCACTAAAGCCTCATCATAGCTCGTCCAGCCGGCGCGGCTCGACCCGACAATGATCCGCGTCGTATCGCCGTCCCACGCCGCATCGACGGCATCCGCCACATCGGCAGATGCTATGATGCAGCGCGCGCCCGAAGCATCGCGGCGGTAGGCGATATCCTTCGCCTTGAGCTGGATTGTGCCTGGTGATGCGATCGCGCCAAGCCGCAGGCAGCCGAGCATCAGCTCCCACCACGCCAGCTCGCGCGACAAAAGTATCAGGACAGTGTCGCCACGGCGCACGCCCCACGCGGCAAGCAGCGAGGCGGCACGCGCACCCGCCAGGCTCATTTCGGAAAAGCTGCGATCCTCCACCTGCCCATCGCCGCCGATCCAAAGCAGTGCGCGATCGTCCGGCCGCTCATGCGCAATCCGTTCAAAATCGTCGCGCGCAAAGTTGTAGCGGGTCGGAATGTCGAACGGCTGCACCATGTCTAACCTGCCCTAAATGCCTTGTGAGTTATGGCGCAACGCAAGCGCTTGCGCGAGCCAGCAGCGGCCGCCCCGTTCAATTTCTTGCCTAAAGTTGGTCGAATCTATTGTCAATCTCCATTACTAGTGACACATGTTCGTCGCTCGCCCCGAGTCGCCGTTATCCCTTTATCAAGGGCATATTGCCGCTTCCGCTGCGATTGAAGGGCCGAAGCAGTACAAACATTAGTTTACAATATGACGCTTGCTGGATAATATCGGTCCACGGCATAAATCGGGGTGCGACGCCAGGCTCGCTTCGTGGGGCGGCAGTTGTTTTCGAGACAGAAGAGGCGGGAAGAAGCTTAGCGCGTAATTGCCAGGCGAGTTCAATTCGCTGGTCGGGAGAAGGATCGTCGAAGATCGGCTCACGGCGGCTAGGCCGACTGGAGGCCGGTCATTTCGTGAATTTCTCGACAAAAATTGCGGACGGACGGTGCAAGCGCCAGGCGTCGCGCCTCATCTGCCCGCATCCGATTGAATAGAAAGAGAATATTGAATGAAGGTGCAAGTTGCAGTGGTAGGTGCTGGCCCGGTCGGGCTGACAGCCGCTCTCGCCCTCAAGGCGCAAGGGATTACACCGGTAATTTTCGAGGCGGATGCGGAAGACAAGCTGCGGCCAGGCAGCCGCGCGCTCTTCATTCACAATCAGCCCCTCCAGGAACTCGATCAGATGGCGCCGGGGATGCGGCAGACCCTCATCGACCAGGGCCTTGTCTGGGATGCGAGGCGATATTTCTACCGTGGCCGCCAGTTCTTCGTCAAAGAATATGACGAGCGTAAACGGCAGATTTTTGGCACGAGCGTACCACAGGCGGTAACCGAAGCGGCGTTGCGCGACGCTTGCCGCGCGGCGGGCATTGAAACCTATTGGAGCGCTCCGGTAGCGGGCGTTCACGTGGACGATCACGGTGTCGAGATCGCGTTCGAGGGTCGTGATTCCGTCATGGCGGATTTCGTCGTCGGCGCCGATGGGTCGAAGTCGGTCGTTCGGAAGACGGCCGGCATCAAGCTGATCGGCAACACATCGGATTCACGCTGGGTGATCATAGATCTCGACGAGCTCGATGAGGAGCCCGCGCGTAAGGAACTTACCTTCCACTATGCGCATCCTGGGGTGGGCCAGCGCAATGTACTGATGATCCCGTTCAAGGGCGGATGGCGCCTGGATATCGAGGCACGCAACGACGAAGAGTTGCGCCGCTTGAGCACGCCAGAGGAAATTCGCGCCTGGCTGCCGTCCGTGATGGACGCACGCTATTGCGACAAGATAGCGTGGGTATCGACCTATCGCTTCTATCAACTCGTCGCAGAGCACTTCACCGACACACACCGGCGGGTGCTGCTGGTCGGCGAGGCCGCGCACCTGTTTCCGCCCTTTGGCGGCCGTGGCCTGAATTCCGGAATCATCGATGCGGCCAGCGCTGCGCACGCAATCGCCCAGTCGATCGCGTCGCCCGGCCTGGAACAACGGAAAATACTGGTCGACGCTTTCTCCAGGGATCGCCGGGCGGCGGCCGACTTCAACATGGAATCCGCAGCGATCGGCGTCGATCTGATGGCGCCGGCAACGATCCTGGGTCGTCTGAAGCGCGAGTGGCTCGCGCTCAGATCGCGTTGGTCGATAGGGGCTGCGCGGGCGCTGAGCATGGGGCCCAATGGCCGAGCAGGCGGACGACCAGGCCAAAGTGGGATTTATTGAGGAACGAGCGGCAAAGCTCGATAAAGCAGAGGTTCAGGACCGATGAGGAAAGCTGCAGCAATTGCGCCGGGCGAAACGATCGGCGATATTTTTGACCATAACGCTCAGCATGCCGCCGGCTTCGATGCCATCGTCAACGATGCCCAAAGCATCGACTATGGTTCGCTTGCGGCCATGGTCGACTGCATGGCCGCGTTTCTCGTCGGCAAAGGCATCGGGAAGGGCGATCGTGTCGCCATCCTTTCGAACGCTCGGGCCGAAGTCGTCATCACCTTCCTCGCCTGCGCAAAGATCGGCGCCATCTATCTCGGGCTGAGCACGCGCCTGGCTCAGCCCGAACTCGCCTATATCATGGACGATGCAAAGCCCGGCTTCATTTTCTCCGCGGACATTCTCGACGGCAAAGATTACGGGCAGTTGGTGTCCGCGGTGAGCAAGGATGCCGCGGGACCGGTCCCCTTCATCTTTTCTGCTTCCGGCCAGGCACTTTCACCCGAGTTCACGCGCCTCGTGGCCGGTGATGCACCCCCAGCAAAGTTGCCCAATGACGTCACGGAGAATGACCCCGTGGCGATCATCTACACGTCGGGATCTACGGGCGCACCGAAGGGCGCCCTGTTATCCCATGCAAATCTGATTATCTCGGCTAAAGCCTATATCGAACAGTCGGCCCTGCGCCGCCCGCGAGCGATTTCGCAACTTCCCATCGACCATGTCGGATATGTTCTGTGCGAGATGGCGGCGATCCTTATGGTGGGCGGAGCGCTTGTGCAGGTGCCCCGCTTCGATTCCGAATTGCTGCTGTCCGCAATCGAGCGGCATCGCGTTACCCTGGTCCTGTGCATACCGACGATGATCCAGCGACTGGTCGAGAGCGGCCTGCTCGATCGCTATGACCTCAGCAGCCTGGAATTTCTCTGGTGGGCCGGCCCCCTGCCCACCTCGTCCGTCGCCGTGATGCGGCGTTACTGCAAGGTGCTGGCCGTCTCCTACGGCATGACCGAAGCCAGCGGGACGATAACCTTCTCGACGGAGAAAGACGGCGACCTCGAAATCTGCTCGACGGTCGGCCGGCCACATCCCCGGGTCGAGGTCCGCATCGTCCGCGCAGACGGCGAGGATGCGCCGGGGGAAATCCAACTCAAAGGGCCGCAGATCATGCTCGGCTATTGGAACAAGCCGGACGCGACACGGGCCGCCTTTACCGAGGATGGCTGGTTTCGAACCGGTGACCTGGGCATTTTCAAGGGCGACAACATCGCCATCGTCGGCCGCAGCAAGGAGATGATCCGCTCGGGCGGGTATAATATCCTCCCGTCCGAGGTGGAGATCGCGCTCGAGGAACATGCCGACGTCGTGATGGCGTTCGTCGGCGGGGTTCCCGACGCGCTGTACGGCGAAGCAGTCCACGCGATCGTGCAGGTGCGCGATGTCGCCAAAACATCAGGCGAAGGGCTGTCCAGCTTCCTCAAGCAGCGGATTTCCAGCGTCAAGATTCCGAAACAGGTCTATTTTCGATCGTCCCTCCCCCTCTTGGCGAATGGCAAGATCGACCGAAAGACGCTGCGCGAGGAGCTCGTCAGGCTGGCTGAGGCGGGCACCCCTCAATAATCCCGCAGAACGATATTTCGAAGGATGGAGAGATACGGATGACCGAACAACCCGTCGTGACAGCTCGAGACGGCGCGATCCTGATCGTGACCTTGAACCGGCCAGACAGGCTCAATTCGATCACCAAGGCCATGGCCGAGGGCATCGCCGCGGCGATGGATGAATTGGACAATGACGACACTCTCGCGGTTGGCATCCTCACCGGCGCGGGTGGCCGTTTTTCGGCGGGAGCGGATGTCAAAGGCTTCCTCGTCGACGGCGTGCCGCGGGCCGGCGGTCGTGGGTTCGCGGGGATTGTCGAAAAGCCCTCGCGCAAACCTCTTATCGCGGCGATCGAGGGGCTGGCGATCGGCGGCGGCTTCGAAATGGCGCTGGCGTGCGATCTGATCGTCGCCGCCGCGGGGGCGAAGATCGGTCTTCCCGAAACCAAGGTGGGGCTCGCCGCAGCGGGTGGGGGCTTGCTGAACCTTTCACGGGCCCCCGTTCAACTGGCGATGGAGCTCAACCTCATCGGCGACCCGCTCCCGGCAGAGCGCCTCCATGCGGTCGGTATCGTCAATCGCATCGCCGAACCGGGAGAGGCGCTGACCGTCGCCCTCGATCTGGCCCGCCGGATCGCGGCCAATGCCCCCGTCGCCCTCGCCGGCGCCAAGGAGGTCATCCGGAACTCCGCCACCTGGTCGACCGATGAGCGGTGGAAGCGGCAGGCGGAGATAACCGACCAGATCACCAATTCCGATGATGCCAAGGAGGGCTTCCAGGCCTTCATCGACAAGCGCAAACCGGTCTGGTCTGGCCGTTAATCGCGGCGCCGCAGGCGAACGCGCAGCGAATACTGGCGTTCACCTGTCGGCCCGGAATTGGGCGCCACAGATTGATAATCGCGAAGCGCTGACGAAGCAGCATGCTGGGATCGAGCCCGCGAGCCTCAAGTTCACGTCGCGCGCGATCCGGTCCCGAGCGGATGGTGAAATCATTTCCCGGCATGAGTCGGCGGCCGATCATTCGGCCGGAACGATATCCACGCGAAGGCGCGTCAGCCGCAATGTCTCTATGCGCCATGTGGCATCCTCGATAATATATGTCTCGTGATAGTGCCCAAAGCCATGCATGGATTTGATCGGACCGGTGCGAAGCTGGATCCGGTCCTCCATCGCCCAGATCGCCTTTGCGGTGGTGGGCGAGGTCAGCTCGATCTCCGGCATGTGACAATGGTGCACCGACGATGAAAGGTTGCTCAGCATCAGCGCAATCGTGTCGCGGATGTTCTTGCGCCCCACCTGATAGCCTATTTCGGCGAATACCCCGTCCGTCGGCGGCTCTATCGATGCAGCCGCGCGGACATCGAAAATGGCGTTCTCGCTGAACAGATCCGCCAGTTCCCCCGGTTGTCCGGTGTCGCAGTAACGGCAATAGCGCGCCTTGATCAGATGTATCGCTTCCATGCTGGCTATGTCGCTCAAGGTAATGGCTATCCCCTCCGTTTGTTCAAGCATGATCCTGCGTGGGCCGGCGGTGCCCCGACTGTCCAATGGAGGACATGTAGCTCTGTCCGCACGAAAAGGTCGGCAAGTATATACGGATCGCCTGCGATGACCCGTTCGACATCCGCGCGCGATGCCGCTTCGAAGATCAGCAGCGATCCCACCATCTCGCCTGCGACAGTATCGAGCAACGGCCCTCCCGACACGAAGGTGCAATCGGCATGACGTGTGCGGAGATGGGCTCGATGCGCATCGCGGGAGCGCTCTCGTACTGGCCCGCTGCCGATCCGATCGATCCCCATGAAGGCGAAATAAGCCATTGGATCAAGATTCCCGGGCCAGTTTGCGCGGTGCGGTCTCGACGAGGAACAGCATTAGCACGGCACCGGCGATCATACCGCACAACGCCAGGTAGAGCATTGCTCCGATCCCGCACTCGGCGATGATCGCACCGGCTACAACCAGGGCCAGCCCGCCGCCGAAAATCTCCCCCGATCCGATGATCAGCCCTGCCGCTGTCGATATCATGCCCGGCGGCGCGGCCTCCGTGGCGACCGGACCGGTCAACAGCGACAACAGCCCGAAACTGAAGGCGGTGCAGAAGAACAGCAAGCCAAAGAGCAAGCCGACATTGGGCCCCGCCTGCATGAAGGCGATCAGAAACACCGCTCCGCCGGCGAACCCCGAAGCGGCCATCGTCCGCCGTCCGAAATGATCTGAAAGCCAAGCGAGCCCCCACTGCCCGACAAACCCTCCGAACCCGATCGCGGAGGTCACCAGCCCCATGTCGGTGGACGACAGTCCAAGTTCGGTCGTCAGATAGAGCGGTATGTTCGCGCTGAGCACGAATATACCGCACATCGCACAGAGCAATCCGGCCATGCCCAGCGGGACATTGCGGTGCCGAAGGACGACAGCGAAAGGTACCGGGCTGGCCTGCGGTGCACGGGCGACGTTGTTTTGATGAGGTTCGCGGATGATTGCCGCCAGCAGCGCGGACAGGATCAGACCGGGGATGGCGACGATCAGGAATATGGCGCGCCAGGACATGACCGTCAGAAGCTGCGTGGCGAGGATCGGCCCGAAACCAAGACCGAACAGAGCGAAACTCGCTTGCTGGAGACCCTGATTGAAGCCACGGCGATTGTGATGTGAGGCTTCGGCAGTCGCGGCGAAGCTAGCCGGTGCGAACGCGCCCTCGGCGACGCCCATCGTCCCCCGAATGATCGCGAAGGTCATCAGGCCGGACGCGAGCGCGCTGAAGCCCGATGCGAGGGAGAAGATGACGATCGCCGGAAGGAGGACCGCCCGCCGGCCGATGCGGTCGGACAGGCCGCCCATCAGCACGGCAGCGATGCCCCAGGTGACCCCCAGGATCGCGACCAGGAAGTTTATATGCTGGGGAGCCAGGCCAAGATCTGCGATGATCGCCGGGGCGAGCGGCGCTATGATCCATCGATCCAAGCCGACCAGGCCGAAGGCTGCGCTGAGCAGGAGAACCGCGCGCCACTCATAGCGGGAATCGAACTCCCGTGATTCAATGCCGGCATTGGGCTTATCAGCGTTCATCGTCCCCCTAATCCTGGCTTATCAGTTCCGTGCCGATATCGGCTCATGCTAAATCCGATCCTAGCGATTGCCTGCACGTTCCGGTCATCTTCTGCGCGAAATTGCACCGCACGACCGCCATCTACGCCAAATGCGCCGCCATGGCGGCGCTGGCCTCCTGGGTGAACTCGAAGCCGGGATAGCCCGCTTCCGCGATGCCGTCCGCCAGCTTGGCAAACTCTCCCTGTCCGCCGAAATAGGTCAGCAACTGCTTCCGCTTTCCGGGAATATTGCCGCCGTTGAACCAGCTGTCGCAGCCTGAGGACGCGATGGCCTGAGAAGCGATCTCGCTGACCTGGTTCAGCCAGCGGTCTTCTGCTTCGGGCGTCGTGTCGATTGCGACGATGCGCCGTTCCACGGCGAAGTCGATCAACCGGAAAATCCAGTCGACCATGTGTTCGGCGATGAGCACGAAATTCCCGGCGGCGCAGTGCGGGCCGTTGACCATGAAGAAATTGGGGAAATCGGCACAGACGAATCCGAGATAATCCCGTGGCCCGTCCGCCCAGCGATCCCTCAAGGCAACCCCGCCGACCCCGCGGATATCAACCTTCAGGATTGCCCCGGTCAGGGCATCGAAGCCCGACGCCAGGATGAGGATGTCGATCTCCTTCAGGCCGCTTGCGGTGTTGATTTCCGTTGAGAGTTGACCCGGGATTTTCATCGAGAAGTGACCCTGGTGGATGTGTGTCTCCCGCGTTGCGGGATGTGGGTCAAGCTGGTGATTTTTCCTTTCTGGTTTTGGGTGCGGCAGAACTCGCCCTGAACCGGAAGCTGTCGTTGCCGGTTTCCAGGATGTGGCAGTGGTGGGTGAGCCGGTCGAGCAGCGCGGTGGTCATCTTGGCATCGCCGAACACGCCAGCCCATTCGCTGAAGCTGAGGTTGGTGGTGATGATCACGCTGGTCTGCTCGTAGAGCTTGGAGAGCAAGTGGAACAGCAGGGCGCCGCCTGACGGGCTGAACGGCAGGTATCCAAGCTCATCGAGGATGACGAGGTCGAGGCGCAGCAGGCGCTCGGCAAGCTGGCCAGCCTTGTTCATGGCCTTTTCCTGTTCGAGCATGTTGACCAGGTCGACGGTGGAGAAGAACCGGGCCTTCCTGCGGTGGTGTTCCACGGCCTGGATACCGAGCGCGGTGGCCATGTGGGTCTTGCCCGTGCCGGGGCCGCCGATCAGCACGACATTATCGGCGCCGTCGATGAACTCGCCGCGATGGAGCTGGCGGACCAGGGCTTCATTGACCTCGCTGGAAGCAAAGTCGAACCCGGCGAGGTCCTTGTAGGCCGGGAACCGGGCCGCCTTGATCTGATAGGCGATGGATCGCACTTCGCGTTCCGCCATCTCGGCCTTGAGCAGCTGGGAGAGGATCGGCACGGCGTCATCGAAGGCCGGGGCGCCCTGGGCGATGAGATCGCTCACTGCCTGGGCCATGCCGTACATCTTGAGACCGCGCAGCATGACCTCGACGGCAGCGCTGGCGGGATCATGACGCACGGCGCAGCTCCCGCAGGTTATCATAGCGGCCGACGTCGGCGAGCGGTTCCTGGGCAAGGCGCAGGGCTTGCGGCGCATCGATCGGTGATGCTGGCGGCGCCTTGCCATCGGTCAGCCGATGCAGGATGTTGAGCACGTGGATCTTGGTCGGAACACCGCCCTCCAGCGCCAGCTCGACGGCGCCCAACACCGCCTGTTCGTCGTGGTGCAGCACAAGCGAGAGTATCTCGACCATCTCCCTATCGCCGCCCGGGCGCTTGAGAAGATGCCCCTGCAACTGGCGGAACGCATCGGGCATCTCGGTAAACGGCGCGCCGTTGCGCAAAGCACCGGGCTTACGCTGGATCACCGCCAGATAGTGCCGCCAGTCATAGACGATCCGTCCCGGCAGATGATGTGAGCGGGCGATGATCCGCCCATGCTCGCACAGGATCCGCCCCTCGGCGGCGATGACGATACGGTCCGGATAAACTCGCAGACTCACCGGGCGGTTGGCGAAGGAGGCCGGCACTGAGTACCGGTTGCGCTCGAAGTTTACGAGGCAGGTCGGCGATACCCGCTTGGTATGCTCGACGAAGCCGTCGAAGGGCCGCCCCAGCGGCATCAGGCTGGCGACCTCCGCGGCATGCATATCGGCGATGCTGCCGGGTAGCGCGCCGTGGGGGATATGGCTCCACTGGGCGATGCATTGCTCCTCGAGCCAGGCATTGAGCGCATCGATATCCGCAAAGCTGGGTATCGGCTGCCACAGCCGGCGACGGGCATCCTGGACGTTCTTCTCGACCTGCCCCTTCTCCCACCCCGAGGCCGGGTTACAGAACTCGGGCTCGAACAGGTAATGGCTGGCCAGCGCCGCGAACCGGGCGTTGACCTGCCGTGCCTTGCCACTGCCGATCCGATCAACCGCGGTCTTCATGTTATCAAAGATCCCGCGCTGCGGCACACCGCCCAGCACCCGGAACGCCTGCGTCAGCGCATCGAACAGCATCTCGTGGGTCTGGAGCAGATAGGCCCTGACGATGAACGCCCGGCTGTGCGACAGCTTGGTGTGCGCCACCTGTAGCTTGGTCTGCTTGCCGGCAATGATCGCCCAATCCTCGCTCCAGTCGAACTGGAACGCTTCGCCAGGCTGAAACACCAGCGGCACGAAGGTCCCGCGCCCGCTGGTCTGGGCATCACGCTGGCGGTCGGCCTTCCAACTGCGCGCAAAGGCCGCAACACGTCCGTAGGAGCCATCGAAGCCCAGGGCGACGAGATCGGCGTGCAGCTGCTTGACCGTGCGCCGCTGCTTGCGCGAGCGACCAGCCTCGATCCGCAGCCAACCCGCCAGCTTCCCTGCGAACGGGTCCAGCTTGCTTGGCCGTTCGGGAACCTTGAACCTGGGCTCAACCGTGCCCGCCCGAAGGTACTTGCGGATCGTGTTGCGCGACAGTCCGGTCCGTCGCTCAATCTCCCGGATCGGCATCCCCTCACGAAAATGCCAGCGCCGGATTACGCTCAGTAACGCCATGTCGATCACTCCAATGTCCCCCGACGCATCAGCCAGGGGGAAGGTCAGAACATGGGTCACTTCTCAGTGGAAATTTATGCCCCTCCCGGGTCAACTCTCAACGGAAATCAACAGACTCCACCTCGATGGGGACAGACATAAACGCGTCAGTCTCTGCCAATGCTCAGCGAGTATCCGGTAAGTCGGGCGGAAAGGGAGAGGGAAGCGCGGTAAGCGGTGGAGCCGGTGGCTCTCTCGGCTTCACGAGCACCGACCGAGGCACGACATCCGAAAACGCAGGCGCCACACTTGATATCATGAACTATGACGTTCGAGAAGCAATCGCGACCGCAGAGCGCGCTGCGGCGCGCTCAAGCCAGCCCGAGCATGCTTTTAGCAACAGCCTGTCGGACGAAATTCTTGGGCGCGACGGACTGCGAAATCGTTATCTGCAAGATGCCGATGCCGGCCGAGGAACTGCAGATATAACAGGACCTCTCACATCAATCGAACAGTCGTCGGTGCTTAGGAGCGGATCATTCTCGACAGACGTTCGCGGAAGCCCCTTCGATGGGGAGTCGAGTTTCAAAGAACGTCGCGACAAATGACACTATTTGATGTCGTCGAGGTAGCGCCAGTGGGATGGCGATCGCGGATCAAGAGGGTCTGCCATCGGATCACGAAATCCTCCCACCGATCGCTTGGGAAACAGCTGATCGCCAGTGGGTGGTCCCCATTCCCAACCATTGAAGTCCATCCAGGCGCGAAGGAAACCTACACCAAGCACCATGAACGCGGTTACCGGATAGAAGACGAGATTGAGATAGCCAGCGACCGCGCTCGTGTAGAGTTCATCAAGGGAGGGATTGCAAAACGAAATAAGCTTTCCCGTCCAGTAGCTTGCCGAAGCACCCCACCACAGTTTAGCGTACCAAGGCTGCCACATCGAAGCCGAGACACGAGGGCGCTTGCGCGTGAGGTCCACACTCTCTTCCGGCGAGGCCTCGAGTTCCGGGTGCATGAGCGGTTCCTTCCGAACATCGCGAATAGCATAATAGCATTCAGCGTGAAATCCTGTCCGACTTCCAATCTGGGAGGATACGTGGTCGCTACCCCTTCCCAGCCGCTCACCGTCGACTCCCCCTCCCCCGCTTGATCCTATGGGGTCGTGTCTGATCATTGGCGACAGCATCGCTCTTGGCATCGCCGCCGCGCTGGCCGCGTTACAGCCAGATGGATGCGAAATACGGGCTCGTATCGGAGCTTCTGTCGCTGCCATCATCAAAATGGTCCCTGCCGATCACTACCATTCGGTGATCATCTCTGCGGGGTCGAACAGTCGAGATACTGTTAGTATAACCCGCGATCTCGTGCGGCTGCGGCGAGCTTTGAGCGCCGGTCTGGTGACATGGGTTTATCCGCGCTCCGTACCCAAAGCATGGGAGATCTACAGAGTAGCTCTCAAGCAAGGCGATCGAACGGTGAGTGTGGCGAGCCTTCCCTCACGTGATGGCGTTCATCCGGACAACTACGAGGCGGTAGTGCAATTGGTTTGGCCGCAGCCGTTTCGACCGCGCGCAGCGAGCACCGTGCGAAAGCCCTCCTCGCAATCAACGTCGCAGCAAATCAGCAAACGAGATTTGCCCGTCAAATAGGGCGCGCACTATCATGTAAGCGCGCTGAGCGTTCCCATAGGCCCGCCTGGCACCTTCGACATGTCCGTGAGCGGTGGCTTGCGAGACGCCCAATATCGCACCGATCTCGCCATCCGTCTTTCCCCGGCCCACAAGAATGAGAGCTTGCAGTTCGCGCGGCCTGAGTTCGGGCATTGGCTTGTCCTCGAGGTTCATGCGCCGGCGCATTATCCGCCTTGCTGCTTCAAAGGCGAACGTGCCACATAGTTGCGCAATCGGCAGCGCGTTCTCGTGCAGTTGATCAAGGCTGGGTGCGGCAAAGCTGCACGTGCCATGATACTCTCCCGGCAAGTGGACAGGGACAGTAAAGCCCGCGCCAAGCCCGAATCCCACCGCCTCGGCGAGCACTTGCTTGTGACGTGCTGTTAGGTTGATGATCTGGTCAACTTCCTGCCACAGGAAGCCGTTGACTGTCTTCGTGCTTGCGAGATGGATCGGATCATCGGCGAAGTAATCGCGATCCATTCCGTGCGCGATCCAGTCTTGATTGTAGTTCGTAAGCCGTATTGCACCGTGAGGCGGTGATCCAAGATCGACATGATGCCCCATTGCCACCTGCGAGAACCCCAGTACCTCTGTCGCTTTGATAAGCGCGGCGAAGAGCTCTTCCTCGGTGCGCGCCTCACGAAAGGTTTGAAGAAGAGCGTTGACGTGCTTCAAGCTTAGCATTTGGCAGTCTCGCGAGCTGTGGTCCTGCTAATTTTCCCCCTGAGGTCGCCGTCCGGTCTTGAGTTATCGACTCAGTTCTGCGCGTACGGAAGATCAACTTTCACCACCGCCATCCCTTGCGGAATATTTTCGGAGCCGATGACTTCATCAATATGCTGCTCATGATTATAGATGAACTGCTCCGACCAGCACAACGGAATGGATGTTATGCCGCCATGTGCAAGCGCTTTATGCATACCTGATAGCGCATCCAGATCTTCACCGATAAAGCTCTTGAAGAACGTAAGCGTATCCCGATCCAGCTTCTCGTTGTCTGGGCCGCTTCCGGTTTTTACGAACGAAACTTCAACCCGGCTCCGGCCGGCATTGATCGGCCAGACCAACACGATGGGAAAAAGATACTCCGCGATCGGAAAAGTTGCATTGGGGAACACATTGTAGTTGCGCTGCCCGCTTCGCGAGATTTCGGCCAGCTTGCTCGCTTGCTCCTCCGGCGTATCATCCTCGGATTTGAAGAAAGCCGCGCCCATTCCGCTCGTAAGCGTTCCGCGCGATTTGATCACAATAGCGTTGTGGCCACCCTGAAGCATCTGAAGCGCAGATGTTTTCGAGTCGATCACTTTATCAATCGTATGCTCATGCACATACTTTGCATGATAATTCTCTGCGAAGTTGTCCTGGAGGCACTTCCAGTTACAATCGACCTCGAAGTCAAATCGTTCGAACAAGCGCAGATCATCGAGTGGAATATCTGACCAAAGCGATGGAATGTCGGCCAGATACTGAATGAGAGGCGGTGCGTCTTCGTCGAAATTTATGAAGACGAGGCTGCCGAACTGCTCAAGGCGTATCTGGTTGAGTCCCCTCGATGCTTTGTCCAAGTCGGAGAAATAATGTTCATCAGGAACGAACGCCAGCTGCCCCTCGAGATCGTATGTCCAGCAATGATAAAGGCACCGCATGTTCTTTGCGACACCACCCTCGTCCTTCATGAGCAACGAACCGCGATGCTGGCACACGTTGTGGAACGCCCGTAGGTTCTTGTCTCGCCCTCGCACAATGACGACGGGTGTATCGTTGAGAGTGTAGGTCCGATAACTCCCCGTTTCGTCGAACTCGTGAGCCAACCCGACGAACAACCAGGTCTTAGACCAGAGATGCTTCTTCTCCAACTCGTAGAAGAACTCGCTCGTATACCGGGCTGCGGGAATATCGGGCAATGCGGGAAAATCGTCAGGGCGCCGACGCTCGCGCATCTGCGCGCTCGCCGCTTCCCACATGGACTGAATGCGCTCCGGACTTTCCAGGGTCATGATGCCTACCTCGTACAGCGGTCGATGATGGTAACATTAAGAGCGAGGAGGACTCTATCCCCTCCCCGGGGGACTT
The DNA here is from genome assembly GCF_001890385.1 of Tardibacter chloracetimidivorans. Taxonomy (NCBI): domain Bacteria; kingdom Pseudomonadati; phylum Pseudomonadota; class Alphaproteobacteria; order Sphingomonadales; family Sphingomonadaceae; genus Tardibacter; species Tardibacter chloracetimidivorans. The sequence goes on from NZ_CP018221.1 coordinate 873,993, forward strand.
CGGCGACAGGGATCGATCGATACGACATCGGTTCTCATCGCGAGAACTTCAAAAAAGGCACGCGACACGATTTTTGGGGGCGTGGCTGATGGAGCGACATGTGGCCCGGATTTTATTGACGCGACGTTGGCCGAAATCGATTGAGGCTTCGCTCGCAGTCCAGCACGAAGTGCATTTGAACGAGACCGACACGCCGATGTCGCAGGCCGACCTGGCCGCCGCGATGGCGACGTTCGACATTGTATGCCCGACCGTGTCCGATCGGATCGACGCGGATGTGATCGGCAGCGGTGGACGAGTGCGTATTATCGCCAACTATGGCGCCGGCGTCGACCATATCGACCTTTCGGCTGCGAAAGCGGCCAGGATCGTCGTCTCCAACACGCCTGACGTGCTGACCGAGGCGACGGCCGAACTGGCGCTGCTGCTGATGATGATGGTGTCGCGGCGCGCGAGCGAGGGCGAACGCGAATTGCGCTCGGGCGACTGGAGCGGTTGGCGACCCACCCATCTGATTGGACGATCACTGCGAGGCAAGACCTTGGGCTTGATCGGTTATGGCCGGATCGCGCGCGTGACTGCGCGGCTCGCGCGGGCGGCCTTGGGCGTTGAAACCATTTATCATAGTCGCCGCGCGGCGACGAATGACGACATTGGCTCTCGCTACATCGGTTCGGTGACTGACCTTGTCGCCGAAGCCGACATTGTCTCGCTACATTGTCCCGGCGGCACCGAAACCCGCCATCTGATCGATGCCGCGATGATCGAGCGAATGAAGCCTGGCGCAGTGCTCATCAACACTGCTCGCGGATCCGTGGTCGACGAGGTTGCCTTGGCTGCAGCGCTAGTCGCGGGAAAGATCGGCGGCGCCGGCCTCGACGTCTATGAGCACGAGCCAGCGGTTCACCCATCGTTGCTCGAAGCGCCGAATGTCGTGCTTCTACCGCATCTCGGCAGCGCGACCCTTGAGGCACGCGAAGCGATGGGGCGGCAGGTCGTGCTCAATCTGGAAGCATTGCTTGAGGGGCGAGAGCCGCCGAACCGTGTCGCCTAACCTCGGCACCGCCATTGTCGCCGTGGAAGCGGCGCTGCGCAACGCGATGACCAAAGGCACTCCACGACCCTTCGTTCTCGGCATTTCCGGAGCACAGGGCAGCGGCAAGTCGACACTTTCGGCAGCGCTCGCGGAGAGCATGCGTGGCATAGGGATCACCACTGCGGTCCTCTCTATCGATGACATCTACCATACCAAAGCCGATCGCATCGCACTGGCCCGTCAAGTGCATCCGCTCTTTGCCGTTCGAGGTGTGCCAGGTACGCATGACGTCGGCCTTGGCTTGAAGATTATCGAGGCAATCGACAACGGCTGTGCGGTCCGGCTGCCGCGTTTCGATAAGGCCGCAGACGATCGCGCGTCCGAAGCGGTATGGGAGGAAGCGCCCGCCGATACCGCGCTGCTCATTCTCGAGGGTTGGTGCCTCGGCGCACAGCCTGAGGCGGAAGAAGCGCTGATCGCTCCGATCAACGATCTCGAACGCCTGGAAGATAGCGATGGCCGCTGGCGCCGCGCCGTCAACACCGCCTTGGGCAGCGATTATCAACGACTGTTCGGCCGTACCGACATGCTCGTCTTTCTCGCGGCCCCTGGTTTCGACGTTGTGCGCGACTGGCGCATCGAGCAGGAGCACGCGCTGGCCCGAACCGCCGGCAGCGACGCCAGCGCGGTGATGAGCGACGCCCAGGTCGAGAACTTCATCCGCTTCTACGAGCGGTTGACCCGGCACATATTGGCCGAAATGCCCAGTCGAGCCGACCTCCTGATCCGGTTGGCCGCCGACCGCGCGCCACTATCCGTTCACTACCATCGTTATGCTTCGCCCTGACAAGCTTTCCTGTCACACCGGATCCCGGATACAGAGGAATCGTAGTCGAACGCCGGATACGTTTGCCTTCGCCCGGTGCAAAAATTCGGGTGTCTGGCATCGGCTCATCCGGTATAGGCAAGGCCGCCGGACGATGGAGAGGCGTGCAATGTTCCGTGCCTATCCGCTTGACGCATACACCCACTACATCTAGTGGCTGCCTTGTGGCGCGCGCCTGACTTTTCCTGCGGCTTGGTGCCACCCAAAGCGGTTGTAAAGGGTGGGGATTGTGGACGTTCTTGACCGCGACAAGCTGCCGTTCCCGAAATCCCTCCCCGAGTTCCAGCGGCTTTTCCCGGATGATGGCGCTTGCGCGTCCTGGCTTGAAAAAGCTCGCTGGCCTGATGGATTTGCGTGCCCACGCTGTGGCGTCGTCGGCGATCCGTTTCGTTTCACCACTCGGCCTGTCATCCTGATGTGCCGCTCGTGTCGCCGTCAGACCGGCCTGATGGTCGGCACGGCCATGGAACGAAGCCACATCCCGCTCAGCGTGTGGTTCTGGGCCGCTTACCTGGTTGCGAGTCAGACGACCGGCATATCTGCCGTCCAGTTGCAGCGCCAGCTTGGCCTGACCCGGTACGAGACGGCCTTTGGCCTGCTCCATAAACTGCGCGCCGCGATGGTGCGCCCCGATCAGGATCGGATCGGCGGGCAGAGCGGTCAGCATGTCGAGGTCGATGAGACCTGGATCGGCGGGCGAACGCGCGGCGAAGGCCGGGGAACCCACCACAAAACGCTGGTGGTCGCCGCCGTCGAAGTTCGTCACCGGGAGCCTGGCACTGGCCAGGACCGCCGCCGGAACGGACGCTATGCCGGAAGGGTTCGATTGGCCATCGGTGCAGACCGCAGTGCCGGTGCCCTTGGTGGCTTTGTACAGAGCGCGGTCGAGCCGGGAACGCTGGTCATCACCGATGATTGGAGCGGCTATAGCGGGTTGCAGGGCGGCGGTTACGACCATCACGCCATCGCCCAGTGTGGCGACCCGGAGGTGTCCGAAGAGTTCCTGCCCATCGTCCATCTGGTGTTCTCAAACCTCAAAGCGTGGCTCAACGGCATCCACCACGGCGTCAGCACCAAGCATCTGCAAGCCTACCTCAACGAGTTCACTTTCCGCTTCAATCGCCGCTTCTACCCGTTCAACGCCTTCCGATCCCTCCTCGGGATCGCCAGTGATATCGAGGCGCCGACCTTTGCCGAACTCTACTCAGGCCAATGGACCCACCATACCATATCTAGTGGGTGTATGCCTTAAGCGGATAGGCACGCAATGTTCGAGTTTCGCATACTCGATTCCAAGAAAATGCTTGCGTTCAGCATGGAAGGCTTATTGTCGGTATCGGACGCAGAAAAGTTCAACGCCCATATGCGCGCCAATTATTGCCAAGGCTCGCATGCAGTTCGGATCGTTGAGGATGTTGGGTGATGCGAGAAACGCACCTGTCCAACAGATGGAGATTTCTCAAATTCTTGATCCACCAAGCAAATATCTAGTCGGCCGCCAAGATCGCTACGCCATAGTCGTCGCAACGACACTGCACAAACTGCAGGTGAGTCGCGTGATCGATGATCCGCGTGCCAAGGTCTTTCTTGCAATCGAAGAGGCGGAAGAATGGCTCCGAGCGGAGGGCAACGCGGCCTCGGACAACGATCCTCGGTGACGTCGAAGCGCCTTCGCAAAGATTAGACGACGGCGGTACTCGACGGAAAAAATGTCGTCGCTGCTACTGAGCAGTGAAGCCCCCGTCCACCGGAATTGCCGTTCCGGTAATGAAGGACGCTTCATCACTCGCCAGAAAAGCTACAGCCGCAGCGATCTCTTCGGGCTCTGCGAACCGGCGGAGGGCATGCATCGCCGCCCATTTGGCAACGTCGCTCCCACCCTTGGCCATGAAGTCGGCGCTCAGCGGAGTCAGGACCGCGCCGGGACAAACCGCGTTCACCCTGATGCCGAAAGGCCCTTGCTCGAGCGCCGCAGCCCGTGTGAGCCCGATTATGCCGTGCTTTGAAGCACCGTAAAGGCTCTGGCCCGGCAATCCGATGAGGCCCGCAATCGAAGATATATTGACAATCGAACCGCCACCGCCCTCGATCATCAGGGGTATAGCATACTTCATCCCAAGGAAGACGCTTCGCAGGTTTACCCCCATCAGATAGTCGAAATCCGGCGCCGAACAATCCGGCACAGGAGCGGTGTGACCATCCGTCCCAGCATTGTTGCACAGGACATCTAATCGCTGCCAATGGTCGAATGCCGCGGTTACGAAGCCGTTCACTTGGATATCGTCGGCAACATCGGCAACGATAGCGCGTGCATTCTCACCCAATTGCTCAGCGACGCCGAGCACGGACTCTTTCAGGTCGACGCACATGACCTTGGCACCGTCAGCGACGAAGCGGCTCGCCACCGCTTTTCCGATACCCTGCGCAGCGCCAGTGACGATTGCTACGCGTCCTTGAAACGATGCCATCCAGACCTCGCTCTCATTTGCGATAAAAGCGGATGACACCGCTGCGGTGGTCCCGCTGCAGTGCCATCCGTTCGTTCAGTCTTGTGACCTAGAAACGGTAACCGAAGCTGGCGCCGAAGGTACGGGGCGCTCCGGCAACCCGGTTCGACTCGTCGCCGCCCGAGTTCACCGAGTTCCAGTAATATTCATTGGTCAGGTTCCGTCCCCACACGCTTACCCGCCAGCCATGACTGGACTCGATGCCGATCCGGGCGTCCAGCAGAGTGTAGGCCGGCACTTTGAACCGATCAGGTTCCCCAAGGTCGGCGAAGGTCCGAGCATTGTAGGTCAAGCTACCGCCGACAAATCCCTCAAGATCGCCGCCGATACCGGTGCGATACTCCGCATCCGCGGTTGCTGCGACTGGGGGAGCGAAGTTGAACTCACTTCCCGTGAAGTCGAACCTCGCCCCGGTGAAGTCGAAGCCGTTAAACCTCCCGACCTTCGTATCAATATAGGTGATCGCGCCTCGGACCGTCAGTTCCGGTGTGAGCCGGGTGATAAGCTCGGCGTCGATGCCTTTGACCTTCGATTTGGGAATGTTGAGCAACGTCGCAGTCGTCAGCCCCGCGAACACCGGCTGATAGGAGAAGAACTGCTTGTTCTTGTAGTCATAATAGAAACCGGACAGATTGAACTGCACTCGACGATCGAGGAAAGACAGCTTTGCACCGACTTCATAGGAGGTAAGCTCCTCCTGTTTGACGCCTTTCACGCCCGATTGGAAGAAATTGATGATGACCGGGTAGGTACCGGCCTTGTAACCTCTGCTGACCAAGGCGTAGAGCAGATTGTCGGGAGCGACCTTGTAGTTCACGCCTGCCCGCCAGGAAACGTTGTGCTCCTTCTGGGATTGGTCTGTGAACGATGGCAAGAACGTCGGCGATGCCCCGGTGTCATCGATGGTGGCACAGCCGCCGGGCAGATAGGCACTTGCGACATTCCGCACGCCGGGTCCGTAGAAGACGTCGGCACCGATCTGCGCGAGGAAGCCGGCCGTGCCGGCAATGCCTCCGCCCCCCCTATCGAAGGTACAGCCGTTGATCTTCTGCCTTGTCTCGGTATAGCGCGCGCCGCCGGTAAGCGTTAGCCCCGGTGCGATCTCGTAGTCGAGATTAGCGAACACAGCAGACGCACGCTGGCCAAGGTCGTAGATCCAGCGGGCCGGTGAGTTGGGCGGGAAGCCGGAATATGCATAGTAGACCTGATCGGCCCCTTCCACGATATCATCGTTCGCATAGCTCGCGCCTAGGACATAGTTGATATTCGCGGATGGAATCTTTCCGGTGAGACGCACCTCCTGGGTAAACGTCTTGATCTCGGAAATCTGCGTGCTGACCTGCTGTAGCGACGCGGAGCCGTCATTGTCGAACGGCGTCCGGCTGCTCCAGTCGATGTAGTTCGTCAGCGACGTAAACGTCAGGTCGTCCGTGATATCGTAGTCAACCCGCAGGACGGCCTGATACATGTGATTTTTCGCACGGGTATCGAGACCGAGATCGAAATCGGCATCGCGAGCCCGGCGCGCCGGATGATCGCGGTAGAGCAGAAGATTGGGACTAGGCGCAGCCGGATTTGCCAGCGTTATATCGACGATCTGCGGCTGGAGCTGCTCGCTGCGGTCGAAACTCGCGTTGAAGTTGGTCGAGATTTTTAGCCGGTCCGTCGGCTCCCAATCAAGCAGCAGGCGGGCCGAACCCTTGTTTTGATCGCCGTTCTTCTGGTTATTGAGGAAATATCCCTTCTGCCACCCACCAAACTGCGTGGTTCCGGCCGCGACTCGGGCGCGGAGCGTATCGGAGATCGGACCGCTGACAAAACCCTGCAGCGTCGTCTGCCCCCAATTGTCGACGTCCACCTGGAAGCCGGCCGAAAGCACCGACGTCGGCTTGGCTGCGATAGCGTTGATGGAACCAGCCGTCGCGTTTTGGCCGAAGAGAGTGCCCTGCGGACCTTTGAGCACCTCCAGCCGCTCGATATCCAGCAACATCGCTTGGGTCATCTGCGGATAGGGCAGCGGCGCTTCGTCGATATATGTCGCCACCGCCGGCGGCGCGGAGCGCTGAAACGAGTTGAAGTTGATACCGCGTAGCGAGAATACCGGCGATCCCAGAGATGATGTAGAAGCCGTGAAGCTTGGCACGACGGCTGCCAGCTGGCCGACATCCACCACGCCCGCCGTCTGGAGCTGTTCACCCGACGCAACTGCGATCGTGATGCCGACATCGCTCAGATTCTGAGCGCGCTTCTGCGCCGTAACGACAATCTCACCGATACCCTGGTCTGCCGTTGACTCGGCGCGCACCTGATCCGGCCCAGCGACGGTTTGCGCCATGGCCGATGAAAAAGGAAACGCGCCCCCCACGAGCGCTACGACGGCAACTGAATGCCTCAAAGCGAGCTTTTTCATTCCACCCTCTCTCCCTGCAACCGTGCGTCGAGGCAAACACCGGTTATTGCTTCATATGGCACTGCGCCATCGCCTCTTGCCGTTTGGAATATACGGATGCGAAAGCTCCAGCAGTCACCCTATGCGGGGACTTGGATTTCGCACCGCTGGAAAGCGTATTTCGTTCAGTCGAAATAGGTACAACTATAGTGATCGATCCCCATAGACGTGAGCATACGAGGATGGACGAGGTGCAGATCGCTGATGTCAACATGCCAGCGACCTGGCTTGTAACGGTTCCATTGCCACAAATTGACAGGAACATTGTTCCTTTAGGAGGGAGTCCATGACGCCCCTCTGATTACGCAATCCGACACTTGAAGTATCTCATCAAGATGATCAGAAACATCCTCAATGGTCAGGTTGGCCTGGGAGTATCCCCTCGATTCCACCATCGCGAGGCGCGACACTTGCCCGCCGCCTGTACACAACACTTCACCATTTAGCGGACAAGAACTGTGTGCAAGAAACGCCATTACTGGCGCGATCATGCTTGCGGGCATCGTCGACCTGAATTCTTCGATTGTCGCCTTGGGAAGCCCGAGGGCACTGGGTCCGAACGAATCCTCGGACATGCGCGTGAACGCGCGGGGAGATATGCAGTTCACCTTGATACCGAGCTTAGCACCCTCGAGGGCAAGGTTCTGGCTAAAGCCGAACACCGCGCCTTTCGCAGCGCCATAAGCGATAAGCGCTGTTGAACCGAGCATACCTTCGGAGACTGTGTTGACGACCCGACCATTTCGTTTGCTGAGCTCCGCCCAGGCGGCGGACGTGACACGGACCGTTCCCAAAAGATGTACGTCGAGCGCGCTTTGATAATCCTCGATCGATACGTCGGCGAAGCTCGCATGCCGATTGAAGCCGGCATTGTTGATGAGGATATCTATTCTGCCGAATGCTGAAAGGGCCGCGCTCACGATCGAGGCGGCACCCTCTGCTGTGGCGACCGACGCGACATGCGCAACGGCCCGCCCTCCCCTCTTGAGAATTTCTTGAACTACTTCGTCGGCCGGCCCCGCCTGCTCTTCACCATGCTCGTCGCGCGCGAGATCGTTTACCAACACCGCAGCGCCTCGATCAGCCAGATAGAGTGAATATTCCCGGCCGATGCCGCGTCCCGCGCCGGTGACGATGGCAACCTGATCGTCGAACCGCAATCGCTTCTCGGCGGAGCTTGTCATAGCCAACCCAAGATCCTCATCCGTTGACGCTAGGTTTGTTGTTCAAACCTGAACCTCGCTTAACAAAATGCGATCGTCGTCCTTGCGGAGATGCTTAGGACCAGGCTTGGCCTGCCACAGTCACCGCCGACAGGGACGAGATGGCTTTTGCAGCCTATCGGTCGGAGGAACGCGCAACGTCGTTCAAAGCAAGCTTGCGAAACTGTCGTGGGCTGACGCCCATCCACTGCCGAAAGGCTCGAGTGAACGACCGCGGCTCGTCATAGCCCAACTGCACAGCAATATCTTCGACCGTGGTTCCGTTTCCCAGCAATCGGGATGTCGCCAACTCGCGGCGAATTGCCTGGATAATCCCGCTTACGGTCGCGCCCTCAGCCCGCAGGCGGCGCGACAGGGTAACGGGTTGAATTCCGAGAGCCGCACCGATCTGTGTTACACTGAGAGGAAAGAAGACAGCATTTCCGCGTGGCATCAGAAGAGTTCGCACCTGATGCGCCAGGCTGTGGTCATGGCCGGGTATGGTCATGAAATCAAAAGGCGCGCGCCTCACCATTTGCTGTCGTGCCGCCTCGTCCGGCATGATCGAGACGGCAAGGGCATCGAGAGGCAGGCGGAGCCGACACCTCGGTTCGTCGAAGCGTTGTTCGGCGGGAAACAGATGGTACAACTCGTCAAGGTAGCCGGTCGGTCTGGGATAGGGGAGTTCGACCAGCGTGATCGGCACGATTTCTCCAGCAAGCCAGCATGCGAACCGGTGCCATATGATCAGCCAGAACTCCAACAGGTAGTGGTCCGGATCCAGTTCAGGGTGTTCGAGCTTCACCGAAATAAGGACATCGTCGCCTTCTACTTCCAGTTCAGTCACGACCGCGTTCGTGACGATGCCGTAAAAGGCGATGCCCTTGCGCAGCGCCTCAAGCACAGTCCGGCCGGTTAGGGCCAGTTCCGTCATCATCGCGAGCGTCCCGGGCTTCACCGGTTGGCTCGTGAAGCCCATGAACTCGTCGTTCAACTCGGCCCATATCGCCTGAACGAGCAGTGTCATGCTCTGAACGCTACCGCGCCAACCCGGCGCGTTGATTTCCCCAGGATGCAGGGCGGCGCGCAGTAGCAAGGCCGCGCGGTCAACGCCCGCGTGCTCAGCGCCGCGTGTGCACACTCTGAAATAATGGCCCGAAATAGTCGCCATGACGAACTCTTAGCTGCTGACGCTCCTCGCCGATCTTGTTGACCAATTGATTCTCAACCTGATGTTGCCTGCATGATTAGGCTTGAGGCTAGTATCGTAGCCCATCAGGGTCAGCACAGTCAGCCCGCCGTTCTCGTCGAGGTGCACCCGCGCTGGATCAGGTCGTCTCCGGCTGCGCACGTCTCCATGACAAGGCAACGAGCGGCATGGCTGCGAGCCCGATCACGAAGACTGCGGTATAATAGACGCCTCGCACCCCGACGGCCTCGCCGAGCGGCGCTATCACCAATGGCGCGCTGCCTCCGCCTAGATACATCATTGACGTTCCAATGCTAAGGGCACGCGCCGAGAGCGCCAGAGGAACGCTCCGCATGATGAGGGTCATATTGGACGGAATCGCTAAACCCGTGCCGATCCCGCCGATGAAGGGGCCGAATATCAAGATCTCAAGCGACCAGGAAACGGCGCAAACATAGGCTGCCAAGCTCAGCAGTGCACATCCAACCGCAATCGTGGCAACGGTTCCGAGCCTTGCTTCTATTCGCGTCACGGCCAAATTGCCCGCTAGCGCGCCAAATGCGTAAACCATCACGACATTCGCGATGCTCGTCGACGAGTGAACGCCGATGGATGCAAGCAGAAATACGAGCTGCACGCTGAAAAGATAACTGACGAAATTAAGCAGGAAAATGTAGCAGTAGGCAGGCGCCGCGGGCATTATCTGTCTTGCGACGTCAAATCCGGATTCCCTCGTATGGCGCTCGCCGAAAGCGCTAGGCGCGAGCTTCATCAAGAGGATTGGTGTAGCGAAGATCAGAGCGAAAACGAGATGCAGCAGAAATGGCGCTCGCCAGGAGATGGTTGCCGCGATTCCCGAAATCTGAATGAACGTCACGGAACAGATGGCGCCGACGGCGAAAAGGCGCCCGGCCATTCGCAAACGGCCGAGGCCCGTGTAGTGCGCAGCGATCAGCGTCGTTCCACATGTCAACATGGTTCCCGCTGCTATCCCTGTCGCTATCCGGGCGGCGAGAAGTGGGAGAGCAGTGTGGATGAACATTCCCACGGAACCAAAGATCGCGAATGCAAACAACGCGGCAATCAGGACGGGTTTGATCCCGAACCTATCGATAGATCGGCCGGAAAAAAGTCCCGACAGCGCCATGCCCAGAAGGGGCAAGGTCATCGCGAGCTGGGCAATCAGATCACCTCGCGTTCCCCCTCCGAAATTCGCGGAAATCGCCGGGAGAACGGGCGGTAGTGCGTCATAGATAACCGCCGTCGAGACTATGCCGGCAAACAGCGAAATCACGATCGGCCGGCTCGGCGCCGCAAGCGGAGAATGCCCCTCTTCTGCCTGATAGTCTGCGACTAACATTCAAGGCTCCACTTCGCTCGGGTTCTCATGCCCGTTCGGCGGCTGGCAGCGATCGGGAAGCGGACGTGCGCCAAGCGCTGCGCTCGGCCAAACGGTATTCCCATTTCCGAAGGTTCTAAGCCAGGAGGAGCACGAGTCACGGTTGAAGCACAGGCTTGTCCGCCCGCCCCCGTACCGGCCTTTCAACGCGCAACATAGCCTCCGTCGACGCAAATGGTCGCGCCGGTGATATAGGATGACATATCGGAGCACAAAAACAGGCAAGCGTTTGCAATATCCTCCGGAGTGGCAAGCCGGCCAAGCAGGCTCATCTGGTCTGCGACCTCTTCGGGCGAAACCTGGTTGTGCTCCATATATTCTCGCAGCATCGGGGTATCTGTGGCGCCCGGAGCGACCGCATTTACGCGAATACCGTGAACACCATTTTCAACGGCCGCCACCTTTGTCAGCCCGATCACGCCATGCTTGGCGGCGGTATATGCGCCGGCCAACGGTGTCGGGCGGAACGAGGCTGACGAACCGATGTTGACGACCGCCCCGCCACGGCCTTGCGTGATCATCTGCGCGATCTCGAATTGCATCGACAGCGCCACACCTTTGAGATCGACCGAAAAGATACGATCATATTCTTCGGAATTGCAATCCACGATCGCCTGTGTGCGAGGCCCCACGGCAGCATTGTTGACTGCGATGTTGACGCATCCGTAACGTTGGACAGTTTCAGCTATGAACGCTGAGACGCTCTCGGCCTTGCTCACGTCGAGATAGCGGAATTCAACCGAGCCACCTGACTTCGCGAGGTCGGCGACGGTGGCGCGACCGCGCACTTCGTCGATATCGCCTATCATGACTTGAGCGCCGCAGCTTGCAAAAAGCCTTGCCACGGCTTGGCCCATTCCTTGGGCGCCGCCCGTTACAACCGCGACATTTCCTTGAAGGGACAATTGCATCGTCGTGAGTGCTTCCAGTTGACGGTATCTAAGGGGAAGGTCGCTTCATCCGGACTGCAAAAACCGACCTTCTCTCCTGCCGCTCAACGGTTGCCCGGTTTTGCAAAAAAATGGTGAGTTTGAGAGCATTATGCCATCATGGTTCAGGCAGGCGGGTGAAGAGACGCTAGAGATGGAATAGGAATCATAACCGAGAGGGTGAACCTGGATGTCACCTCGCCATGGGACTCAAATCGGCATTTCGCATTGATGGCCAAGGTCACGATCACCCAGCGCCAACGATCTCGCTACCGCGAAGGCGGCACCATGAGCCTCCTTCACTCGGGCCACTTCAAATACTAAATTAGCCTGACGCAACATTCGTGCGCGATAGAGCGGGACGAAACACGAGGCAAAGGGATCTATGGAACCACCACGACCTTGCCGGCCTTGTCTCGATCTGAGGTCCTCGCGATGGCCAGTTGCGATTGATGCAGCGCAAATCGCTGAATGCTGGGCGGATTGAGGATCCCTGTCACCATCATTCCGAAAAGCGCCTCGAGGGCGAAGCGCGCTTGATCAAGATCAGATGTATAGAAATGACGGACGTCGACACCGACAAGTGACCCGCTTTTGAGCAAGGGCAAATTCGCTGGAATCGAGGGTATCCGTCCAGACGCGAAGCCGATCACGAGGTGCCGACCATATTTCGCGAGTGACCGGAACGCGGCTTCGGAACTTGTCCCGCCCACCGGATCGACAACGACGTCCACACCCGAGGGCACCAGGTCCCTCATCTGCGATCGAAGGTCTCCTCGTGAGTCGACCGTTGTGGTGGCGCCCAGCCGGCGGGCCAGAGACCGCTTTGCCTCGGTCGAAGCCGCAGCAATTACGTTAGCGCCCGATCCGGCCGCAAGTTGCACCGCAGCGGCGCCGACGCCGCTTGCCGCGCCGAGCACGAGAACGGTCTCCCCCTTCTTCAGATTTGCTCTGGCGACCAATGCGTAATGGGCGGTCTGGAAATCGAGCAGCATCACCGCTGCAATCTCAAGATCGAGCTCGTCCGGCACGATAGACACCTCATTCGCCTTAACGACGATGTACTCCGCCAAGCCCCCGCCCAACCGCCAAACGGCGACGCGGTCACCCACTGACACGCCTGCCACATCGCTCCCGACGGCATCGACCACACCTGCGATCTCGCCACCCGGCACGTAGGGAAGCGCCGGCCTCAACTGATATCTGCCTTCGACGAGCAGCCCGTCGACGAATCCCAGAGCGGTCGCGGCAATGCGTATGCGGACTTCGTCGCTTCCAGGCCGGGGTGTGGGCAGATCTGTCAACTGGTACAAGTCGACCGACCCAAACTCATCGCCAACGAAACATCGCATCACTACCCTCCGGTTGGCCGTGAATCACGTTTTGAAATCAGGCCTGTTCGCTGTTTGTCGCGCGGACGTGCCGTTGCAGCAACTCGAGCACGGTTCCAGATCCGCCGTCGCCCATGATCCTGGATCAAATAACTCCGCATTCCGAATCCAGCCGTTCAAGATTGAGCCGAGCACTGGGTCAGGCATTCTGCGCGGGCTAGCTGCCCGTCCAACCAGATCAGGGGATCAATCGAGGCGTGCACTTCGATCCGGGTCACTTCTCCGATAAACAGGCGGTGAGTTGCGACGTCGAGGGTAGCCGTAGTTCGGCATATGATGCTTGCTGCAGCATCCATCAGGACTGGAAGGCCCTCTGCCGACTCGGCCCAGGCGCCATCTTCGAACCGCGCCGCTCCCTTTTTGGCGCCCCCGAACACGTGGACAAGGCTCGAGTGCCGCTCTGCAAGAAGATTGACGCAGAATTTCGCCTCGTCGTGCAGAACGGGGAAAATGCTGGCGCTCCGGTTGACCACGACGAGAAGCGTCGGCGGGTCGGCCGCGACCGATGATACTGCCGTAGCGGCGATGCCGGCGCGATTCTCGCCTCGGCCTGTCGTGACGAGCGCGATCGTGGTCGCGAGCCTGCGCATGGCATGGCGAAAATCTTCTTTCAGTGCGTCCACGTCGTCTTCGAGTGATTTCACGAGAGCGCGGCGACCGGCCACGCCTTTCCCGTTCCGATATGTTCTGTGCCCGACCGCTATGTTGGAGGTGACACCCGAGGCTACCCGGGCGAAGCGCTTAAAGTCCGCTAGTTCATCGCCTCTGCAAGTTCCTCGATAAAGGCGGGATAATTTTCGTCCCTGACGAATGACACAGCATTGATCCTCATCACGTCCACGCCCGCGTCCTCGAATGCAGGAGCTTGAGCGAGAGTGGCCCTGATGTCTGCTTGATCGTTGGCGTCGTAGACGATGGGCGGATAAGCGCGAATGAGGATGCTTTCGGGGTCGCGACCGCGCTCGACGAAAGCCTGCTTCAGTTCCGCGATGTGCGTTCGCAGCGTTGCGGGATCAGACTCCGTGGGTGCACAATCCCAGCCATCAGCTACCTCCGCCATCCGCGCGAAATTGCGAGCGTTCGGCGCTATTCCGAGGATGACGCGCGGCCCGCCCTTTTGGTAAGGGTGGGGAAAGCAGAAAATCTCGTCGAACTTGGCGGCCTTGTTGTCGATCGACGCCGGTGCCTCCGTCCACAAGCTGCGGCACGCGCGCACCTGATCTATCATATAACCGAAGCGGCCTTCATACTGAACGCCGCAAGCATCGAACTCTTCCTTCATCCAGCCGACGCCGAACCCGAGATCGATCCTGCCCCGGGAAATGTGGTCCAGCGTCGAGATTTGTTTCGAGAGCAACACAGCCGGCCGGAACGGCGCCAGCAAAATACCGGTCGACAGACGAATGCGTGAGGTCGAGGCGGCAAGCGCGGAGAGCATGGTCAACGGTTCGTAGAAAGGTTGATGGCTAAGCTCGATAGCGACCTTCCCGTAAGGGTAGTCCACCGGTTGCTGCACCGTTACGAGATGATCGGGCATGTCATACTGATAAAGGCCGACCGACTCTGCGAGTTTAACTTCGTCGATCATGGCCGGTATGTCGGAAGCCATCCAGGCTCTTAGGCCAACGGTGGTCATCGCTACTTTCATGCCGCATCCTCTCTTGCCAGCCAAGCTCAACGAAGCGCTCTCGCCGAGACATTTGGGAGCGCCTAGGGCGTGGCGGATCGTGAGACTTACGGTAATCTGACCGCTAACAGTGAGTGCTCTGGGGCGCATGTCCCAGCCGAGGGTTACACTCGTCGTCCATTTCCTTGCGTTAGGGTCGGCTCGGCACAAGGCCGAGGCTGGACGTCACAGGCAGGCCGGACTTGCGGCCATCAGCGCCGGCAGAAATGGGGATTGCCGCAAATCTAGTCGGGAGAGAAATATGCGTGAAGGTATCTGTCCGGCCAGCGCTGCCGTCGTGTCGATCGATAAGGTGGATGTGCTCCAGCGGGTGCTACGCTCCAAGGGCGTGGAGAACGTTCCGGACGTCTCGGCTGACAATTACAGGCAGAAGACCGAGCTTGGCGACATCAATGTACGCGAGTTTCAGGACGGCAACCTCAGCATGCTGAATGGCGACGCGCATCGGCACCGGCGCAAGCATCTGAACGCGCTGGTTCGTCCCGAACAGCTCATCTATTTTCGCGAGGACGTCATCGTTCCTTCCGTGGAGCGTTGGTTGGCACGTGCCGTCAAGCCCGATGAGCGCGGCATGATGCGCTGCGATCTTTCTGCCGTAGTGGAACGTACTTTCCTCGAGTTCACCGCCAAGCTGATCGGGCTGCAGGACATTGAAACCGAAGAAAGGATGGCCAGGCTTCGCTCCTGTTGCGTCCCCATGTTTGCCGGACTGAGCGCCAGCCACTTCGCCGACCGAGAAGCGGTTACGCGTGCTGGTCTCGAAGCAAAGCGGATATTCGTCGAAGAATATTACCGTCCGTCCTTCGAGGCTATGAAACAGCGGCTCGGTCAGAACGCGTCTGATGGCAGCGACGTGGACAGCGCCGAGACCAATCTTCTCCACATGATCGCGACGGCCGTGGATGAACGGTATCTCGACGAGCGGAACGCGGTAATCGAGTCGATCCTCATGTTCGTCGCGACAACGGGCACGAGCGTACAGGCCGTTCTCTCCACGATTGACGATCTTCTCAATTGGCTTGAGGATCATCCCGAAGACTGGGAAAATGTCGAGGATCTCGAATTCCTGAGCTTGGCGCTGCAGGAGTCTTTGCGGCTTCGAGCGCCCTTCGTGTCCTATATCACGCGGTTGGCAACAGAAGACCTGGAGGTCGAAGGTTGTCCGATCAAAGCCGGCGACGAAATCCATGGTTTGATCCCTCGAGCTGGTCGCGACGCTGCCGTGTTCGGTCCGGACGCGCACATTTTCAACCCTCGTCGGGAGGTACCGAAAGGAGTGAACCGCTACGGACTTGCCTTCGGAGGGGGCCCCCATCAGTGCCTGGGCTTGCGCGTGGTCCTCGGCAACGACGGCAAGGGCGGTAGCCACATCCGTTTGCTCCAGCATTTCTTCAAGGGAGGCGTCCAACGTGCTTCGGACGAGAAGCCGGAGGTGTTGGCGATGGGAGAGATGGAAGTCGCGGACAATATCCCGACCTACATCTCGTACCCCGTGGTGTTCACCAAGTGGGATCGTCTTCAAGCGGTGTGAACCGACGTGAGATGAACCGGCAAGCGCCTGCCCCGCGTTTCCGCTTGCCGCGGGGGCGCGGGCGGTTGCCACTAAGTGTCGCTCCGGCTCGGCTCATCGAAAGCCGATTAGGCCCGCAAGTGACGGAATAGAGCGAGTTCAAGAATCTGAGCGCGAATGCTCACACCGTCCACCCGCCGTCGACGGGCATCGTCACACCCGTACAGAAGCTTGCCCCGTCCGACACGAGAAACAGGACGGCGCTCGCCACCTCCTTGGGGGCAGCCTGCCGCGGAATGGGCAGCGTTCGGCAAAAGTCGCCGACGGGATCGCCTTCCATCGCCTCGGTCACTTGCCTCAGCATGGGCGTGTCGATCGCGCCGGGATGGACGCAGTTTACCCGGATATTATAGGGAGCCAGATCGAGCGCCGCAGCCTTGGTCATGCCCCTGACGGCAAATTTCGTCGCCACATATCCTATCGCGGCTCGCTGACCCACCAGACCGGCGACCGACGAGATGTTTACGATGGCCCCGGCCCCTGCCTTGCGCATCGAAGGAACAACGGCCCGCATACCGAGGAAAACCGAGAGCTGATTTACCTCGAAAATCCTCCGATACTCTTCCTCGCCAAAGTCTTCCACAGACGCTGGCCGCTGCGTCGTTGCGGCGTTGTTCACGAGTATGTCGACGGGCCCAAACGCATCCTCTGCGGCTTTTATAGCCGCACTCCAGTCCGCCGCGCTCGAGACGTCATGGTGAAGGAACCGAGCTCCCTCCCCCAGTTCCGCGGCCAACGAGCCACCTGCGGCATCCGCGATATCGGTTATGAGGACCTGCGCGCCGGCCTCGCTTAGCAAACGTACGACCGCCGCTCCCAGACCCTGCGCGCCGCCTGTGACGATCGCCACCTTACCGGCCATTGTCATTGTGAATTCCTCCCAGCATTTTTCCAGGACCTAGAGAGCCTTAGACATTCTCATGACCGTAGCGGACCCTGCCGTGATGCTCATCACATCTGCCAAAGCGAGGATGGAGCCAACCGGCATATCAAGCGCTCGTCGAAACGAGCTCCGCACCTTTCTCCCCGATCATAATCGCCGTGGCGTTGGTGTTGACGCTCGGGATCGTCGGCATCACGGATGCGTCAATAACCCGCAGATTTTTCACGCCGCGGACGCGCAGATGGGGATCCACGACAGCCATGTCAGTCGAGCCTATCCGGCATGTTCCAACGGGATGGTACCCTGGCGCTGCCTTGGAGCGCGCAAAAGCGGCCCATTCGTCATCCCCGGTAGGGATAGGATTCGGCGTGCGATTTGCGACTACAATTTTCTGCATCGCGGGGGTGTCGAAAATCCGGTTTATATATTTGAGAGCGCTCACCATCGATTGAACATCGCCCTCGTCGCCGAGCATCTGATGATGAACGTGCGGGCGGTCATGCTCGTCGAGCTCCACGCGCCCGCGACTTTGCGGATGGCAGAGAGACACATGGAGGGTAAGCATCGGATCGGTAGACATGCCAACGGTGTTGAACGATGTCGTATCGGGATCGACGTCATAGCTCAGCGGGAAAAAGTGGATTTGCGAATCCGGTTCGTCAAGCTCGGGCTGGCTGCGGAACAGCGCCATCGCCGGAACCGCCGGAGAGGCCATGGGGCCGCTCCGGTTCCACAAATATTGAAGCAAGTAGCGAAGGACGTCGAGCCGCCCGGTTTGGCTATTGAAGGACGGTACATTGATCAACTTGCTCTGTGCGACACCAGGATGTTCCTGAAGATTGAGACCCACGCCGGGCAGGTCTAGAACCACCTTTTTATTGCGGCTCGCCAAATATGAGCCTGAACCGATGCCGGAGCGCAGAAGCAGGGCAGGACTACCCATGGCGCCCGCGCTGACGATCACTTCCCGCGTGGCGAGGGCTTTTTCTGTGCGGCCACCCCGGATATATTCGACGCCCACCGCGACCTTTTCGGCGAACAATATGGTCCGGACTTCGGCTTGGGTGACGATCTGAAGATTCGACCGGGAGCGGGCGGGTCGCAGATATGCTCTTTCAGTATTGCAGCGCAGCCCGTCTCTTTGCGAGGCTTGCGTGTAGAATACGCCCTCCTTCACGTCCGCATTATAATCCGGAAGGAACTCAAGCCCATGTTCGCGACATGCGGCCACAAACCTCTCGACGAGCGGGTGATAGCCTCGCCGCATCGGAGAGATGGTCAAAGGACCGTGAGACCCGCGCGTTTGAGCCGGTTCTCCCGTCCATGTTTCGGATCGCATGAAATAGGGGAGCACGCCGGCATAATCCCAGCCCGTCGCGCCTAGCGCCGCCCATCGGTCGTAGTCGCGTCTCGTCCCGCGGATGAAGACCGTTCCGTTGATCGAACTGCTTCCGCCGAGCAGTTTCCCACCCGACCAGGCGAACTGCCGGCCGTCAATCGACGGATCCGGATCCTGTTCGTAGCACCAGTCCACCTTCTTGTTGCCGATCAGGCGAACGACACCTGCGGGCATCTGAATGAAGGGCGAGCGCGCCTCTCCTCCCGCCTCGATGAGTAGAACCTTGACGTTCGGATTTTCGGAAAGACGGCTCGCAACCACAGCGCCGGAGCTGCCACCTCCGATAACGATGTAATCCGCGGAATGGCTGGTATCTATGCGGTCTGCGGCCATGATCTGTTATCCTTCACCCGTTGTCAGCTTCGTAGCGACCGCGATCGTTTCGGCTCAGCGCTATGTTGTTCGGACCGAGCCCAAATGGGTCGGGGCCGGCGGAGGTGCCGGCCCGGATGCCTACTTCCTGACGGATTCGCGTGCCTGGAGGGGCTGCAGCTGGCGATAGTCTTCCTTGCCCTCGTTGGACTTGTCCCAGACCATCCAGCCGCGGTCCATGTGCGAGAGGGCCTGCAACGCCATGCCGTAGCCGACGCCGACCTGGTCGTTGAACAGCTGCTTCCAGCGGTCCACGAAGCACTGGCGCGTGTAGCGCAGCGTCAGATCCGAATAGGTCGCCATCTGGTGCGCCAGCTCGAGCGCGCGCGGCATCAGGTCCTGCGGCTCGAGCACCTCGTTCACCACCCCCAGACGCAGTGCTTCCCACGCGTCGATCTTCTGGCCCGTCAGGAGGAAGTACTTGCCCCGGTTGGTCCCCAGCAGCTCCTGCCACAGGATGTGGACGCCGTCTCCAGGCACTTCGCCCGCGGTGAAATGCCCTTCGTCGGCATAGCTCGCCGTCGTCGACGCCAGGTTGATGTCGCCCAGCACCATGAGCTCGCCATGGATCAGCGCAGGACCGTTGCACGCGTTGATGACAGGCGCCTCGATTTCGAACTGCCGCCGGAACATCATCTTTTCGCCCCATGACGGCACGTCGAAGTTGCTCGGCGTCGCAATCGGCTTGCCCCACTCCCCGTGCCGGTCGATGAACACGTCCCCCGTCCCGGTGAACACCACCACCCGGTTGCCGCGGTCCATGCCGATGTCCGTGAACGCAGGCGCCCACTCCGCATGATGCGTGCCGCTATAAAGCACCGGGCCGCCGTTGCTGTGATAGCGAACGACCAGAACACCGTCGTCCGATCGCTCGAACGCAAGCGTCTCATACTTGTCGAAATAATCAGGCCGTCCACTCATCTAAACTCTCCATTCTTTAAACATTTGCGATCCGACAAGCGCCTGATCTTCAATAGACATCACGGTGGTAGCGGTGATCGTCCAGCAATCCGCGAAGATATTCCTCAGCCTGGTCCATCGACATATCTCCAGCCTGGCGAACTATTTCCAAGATGGCGGCATGCACACTGGGCCCGAGCGTCGCCGCGTCACCACACACGAAAATATGCGCGCCATCCTGAAGCCAGCGGAAAAATTCTTCCGCGCGCTCGAGCATTCGGTGGTGAACATAATATTTGGATGCCCCGTCGCGGGAGAATGCCGCATCCAGCCGGGTAAGGAGGCCGCTTTCCGAGAAGCGCTGCCAGTCATGCTCGTAGAGGAAGTCCGTAGCGCTGTGACGCTCTCCGAAGAACAGCCAGCTCGGGATTCGCCTTCCTTCGGCTTCAAGCTCCTGCAGGAAGCCGCGATACGGTGCAACGCCCGTTCCCGCGCCGATCATGATGATGGGCACATCCGTCTTGGGCAGCCTGAAATGCTCGTTGGCCTGAATGAACGCGTCCAGCGTGGCGCCGGCCTCGAGCTTGCTCAGAAGGGCCGATGCAACCCCCATACGCTCCGTGCCGTGAAGCGTGTAGCGCACTTGCCCCAGAGTGATATGGATTTCACCTGGGTGGCGCTTGAGACTGGAAGCTATCGAATAGAGCCGTGGCTGAAGGGGGCGCAGGCTTGCGACGAATTCCTGTGGATCAACCGCAGACGCCGGATATTGGCGAACGATGTCGGCGATATGATGATTATGAAGGAATTCGAAGCGGTCGCTCTTCCTGTCGTCCTCCGACAGCTCTCTGAGCTGCTCGCTTCCTGATAGGCCCGCCCAATGATCAAGGAAGCGCGGTGTTGCAGCGGTTACCTCAAAATGCCGCTCAATCGCTGTTTGGAGATCTATCACGTTTCCTTTGATAGACACCTGGCTTGTCGCGCTCAGCCCGAGCGCCGACAGGAGATTTTCCACGACAACCGGATCGTTGCGCACGACGACGCCGACCGCATCGCCGGGCGCATAGGTCGGAGCGTCGGCCGGCAATCGGAGCGACAGGTGCCGGGTTTCCTTGGTCGAGGACGCTTTTGTGAGCAGAAAGCTGTCAAGGATCTCGCTTTGAAAGACCTGATGCCTGCCGAGACCCACCGCTTCGACGGAAGAGGTGGACGGCGCCGCAGCTGCGTTGGAAGCAGCCTGCTCGGCGATCGTATTCAGCACCGCCGTGCTCCACGCCCGCGCGCTGTCTTCAAAATCGAGGTCGCAATCCACGCGCGGCGAAAGGCGCGTCGCACCCAAGCGCTCAAGCTCTCGGTCGAGGACCTTTCCCGTTTCACAAAAATCAGCGTAAGTAGAATCTCCAAGCGCGAGGACGGAGAAGCGGACCTCCGAGAGATCGAGCTCGTCAGCTTGAACCAGATCCTCGAAAAAGCTGCTGGCCGCGTAGGGCGCGTCACCTTCACCGGTCGTACTGACGATCGCAAGTATCAGCGCTTCGTCGGCAAGCTTGGCTACATCATAATCTGCGAGATCATAGATGGTCGGCAGCAGACTTCTCGTCTCGGCTTCCTTTGCAACCGCTTTCGCAACAAACTCGCTGTTGCCAGTCTCCGTTGCAAATAGGACGGTCAGGGGCATCAGGCGAATTTCCGGCTGCGCACCTTGGTGTCCGGATCCGGCAAGGGCAGCAAAGTGCTCGCTGATAAATTTTGCCTCAGCTACGCCGACCACGCGTTGCAGGGCTTCCACCATCCTCCAATGCTCGTCGGACAATGGGCCAGGCCCGGGACTAGCGGTGTCGCCTGCGATCTGCTGCTTCTCGATAATCCCCGCCATCGTCCTGCAAACTGCTCAACGATGCGTCCGGCTGAAATGCCCGCACGCACTCGTAAACTATCCAATTTCCGGAGTGTCTGGACCGTTCGTGCTGCTAAGCAGCACTCGACGGCGCATCGACGGCGAGGTCGACATAGACGCTGCCGTCGTCGACGCTCACCTCATAGACCCGAACAGGCATCGTTGCTGGAAGGCCGCTGACTTCACCCGTCAAAAAGCTGAAGCGAGACCCATGCGCGGGGCATTCGACGTCTTCGCCGCAAAGAAAGCCTTCGCTCAGGGACTCGTCCTCATGCGTGCACCGATCGTCGATGGCGCGGAAGCCGACGCCTTTCACATTCGCGAGACAGATCGTCCGGCCACCGACGTCATATTTGGCCATTTCGCCTTCAGGCAGATCGTCGATGCCGGCAATGCGGTGGCGCGTCATGCATTCTTCTCCCAATTCGTGAACACAACCGGAAATGTGATGTAGGTTGGAATTTCGAGTTCCTGCTCGGACGCTCGCATTTCGAGAATCCGGGGCACCTGCGTCAAATCACGACGGACGCCGAGCTTGAAGAAGTGCTGGATCATGCGCAGATGGCTTCCGCTACGGCCGTCATTGCCAAGCACGGCCCGCAATCCGAGGCATTGGTGTGCGCCGGTGGCAAAAGCGAGCCCGTATCGATTGTACCCGTCGGGCACTTCGCGCTTTGGATTGAACTCGTTCGCATCGCTGCCGAAGACCTCGGGATCGCGGCCAGCCTGAGCGATCCAACCCTGTATGGCATCACCGGACTTGATCGGACAGCCGGGTACGTCGACATCGTCGGCGGCCACGCGCGTTACGAAGGAAACGTAAGGGGCCTTCAGCCGCAGGGATTCCTGAAGCGCGTTGCTGATGAATTCGGTGTCCTCGACGAGCGCTGCATCTTCCGGGTGCTTCACGAACCAATGGGACAGATCCTCGATGGTCGAGAGAACCGCCTGGGTGCTCGTGCCGGTGGTCGCAACGAAGAAAAGGATCGCCTCGCGAATTGCGATGCCCTCATCGGCATAGCCCGGGTCGGCTCCGGTGACGATCATCTTGAGAAGATTGAGGGGGACATCTTCGTCCGCGAGCTCGCCGGCGGCCACCCGCTTCATCTGCTCTTGGACATAGGCAAGGGACGGCTTGTAATATTCCTCGACGAAGACCTTCTTCGCAGCGACGCCTGCCTCGACAACGGCATCTCTGTTCTCGAAGTGGCTGGAACTCATGCCTCCGAAGATCGGCAGAACACACGAACGCAGACGCGCCATGCCCTCTTCGCTCTCCACGCCCTGCAGACCGATGATCTTGGCAGCAAACTCAAGGAATATCCGTTCCACGACATCCGCGAGATCGCAGGTGTAGAGACCCTCGGCATTTTTTTTGACCGCACGCCCCAGCCAGCGATCCACTGACGGGAGGATGACATGCTCCCGAAAGCGGATGAGTTCCTCTGGACGAACCAGCGAATTGAGCAGCCGGCGCCGCTGCCGGTGCTCGTCGCCGTTGATCATCGTGACGATGCCCTGGAAAAACTCCTGGATATTGGTTTCCGCAGCAGCCGAGGGCTCGATATAATATTCGGTCGAAACCTCGGCGCTCTCGAGCGCGCTTTTGGAGCGAAGGACCGCCTGCAAGTCCTTGATGCGATCCACCCGCACGGTAGACATCGGACAACCACTCATTTCCTCGTCCTCTTTCCCTACTCACGTCCCGAGACGCCGACATCGATACGACCGTTCAATCGGCCAACGGTCAACCGCAAAGCGGTAGAGCCAAGGCTCCTTGATGCCCTATAAGCTTAAAACGCCTTGTCGCCGCAGTATGTCACCCGTTCCGGGGACCGCCCGACGAGCCCGTCCGCGGGCACTATACCGGCGCGGATCGGTAGATCTCCAGGACGAGTTCGTCTATTTCGCGGTCGCTCCTGCTTCGGCTCAATGCGACGAGATTTTCAGCGTCGCTTCCGACTGGATACCGTGTTTCGGGGACGGCGGCTTCGACGGCTTGCAGAGCGGCGTCCGCGACCGCTTGAGCGGGTGTGAACGTACGAGCCTCAATGGCCGAGTCCGCACGGTACTTCATCTGGCGATAAAGCTTCCCGTAAAGCGATGCCTCTTGCGACGGCAAGTTCTCGATGGCCTGCGCGAGCGTGGCCTGGCTGCGGTAGACCATCGGGGTTTCGATCGATCCAGGCTGCAGCAGTACCACCTCGACGCCCCATGCGCCGGCCTCTTGGCGCATCACGTCGACCAGCCCTTCTAGCGCGAATTTCGAGGCCACGTACGAGGCCATCATGGGTGTCGCAACCTTGCCCGAATATGAGCCGGTGAGGACCAGCCTGCCGCGCGTCTCCCTCAGGAATGGCAAGCTGCTCTGGTAGATCGCTAGGTTGGAGACGCAATTGATCTCCATCGTCTGCCTGAAGGCGTCGAAGCTGGTAAATTCCGCCGGCGCAAAGGGCGCTACCGCACCACATACGATCACGGCGTCCACTCGACCGATTTCAGCCAACCACCGGGAGAAGTCGGCTTTGAGTTCATCTGCTTTCGCGAGGTCCAGAGCGATATAATCGCGGCAGCCAGGGAGATGGCTTCGGAAGTCGGCGATTTTTTCCGGGCGGGAGACGGTTGCCCAGACCGCGTAGTTCTTGGCGAGCAAGGCACGTGTGACAGCAATTCCAGCGCCGCCATTCGCCCCCACGACTACGGCCGTTTTTGATGTCACGTCATTTCCCCCCTCGTCGCCTTGCCCGGGTCGGTGCGCCCGTCGGTCCCTTAGAGGGCCGACCACCCACCATCGACCGCCAACATCGCGCCCGTGATAAAAGTGGCCTGGTCGGAGCACAGGAAGAGTACGCCGTCGGCGATCTCCTCGGGGCGGCCCGTTCGTTTCATTGGATGGATATCAGCAATCTGCTGGACGGACTGATCGCGTTGTTCCTCAGTCAGATTTTCGAAGATCCCGCTCATCATAGCGGTTCGAATACCGCCCGGTGCCACTGCATTGATGCGAACCCCTGTCGCGCCATATTCGACGGCAGCGTTTTTGGTCATGCCGAACACCGCTGCCTTGCTGGCGACATAGCCGCCCTGCGTAACGCAGCTATGCGTGCTCATCACCGATCCGGTGTTCACGATCACCCCGCTGGCGCGCGGTATCATGTGACGAAGCTCCTCGCGCATACACAGCCATACGCCCAGGACATTGACCTTCAGGACGCGCTCGAACTCGGACTTTGGGATGTCTGCCGTGTCGACGGTCGCGTGCGTGATGCCGGCGTTGTTGAAGGCACAGTGGATCGCGCCCTTCCACGCGACTGCCTGGGCAAATGCGGCCTGCACCGCGTCCTCGTCGGTCACATCGGCGGACAAGGCGAGGGCCGAGCCGTTCGCCTGTTCGACGAGCGATCGTGTCTCGTCCAGACCATCGCGGGCGAGATCGATCAATACGACTGATGCCCCTTCCTTTGCGAAAGCGATCGCCGTCGCGCGTCCGATTCCGCTGCCCGCCCCCGTTACGAGAGCAACCTTGTCGGCAAAACGTGGCACGGTCATGATCGCTGCTTCTCCGTTTGATCTTTCGCTCGGCATCACCCTTATCGCTGGATCGGTATGTCCCCTTCACGAGGGGCCATCCAAGCCTCACAAGACCGGAGAAAAGCGCGACTAGCGCCAACCGTCCGTGAGTATATAGCCCGGATCCGCCTGGCCTAGCGCTTTCGATCGATAGTCAGCACTCTCGAAGAAGCCGCCGTTATCCGGAGACCAATATTCGACATTGTCGAACACGGGGATGGTACGGTGGGCAATTTTCCACAGCCCTTCCCGCCTCTCGAACCGGTCGACATAGCGACACGCCACGAGCGCGATCTGTTCAGAGCCGTTCAGACGGAAGAAGTAGTCACCCTGCGCATCGGCCGGAATTCGATGATAGGCAAATACATAGCTTTCGGTTGCGGCGGTTTCGCTTTCGATCGAGATAGTGCAGTTCGACAGTTGGTGGATCGTCCATCGCAGCATGCTCGCCATGTGTTTGGCGAAGTCTATGAATGCGGCGCAGGTGATCTCTTCGGTCATGTATTGCATCGTCGCATCGTGATGAAAGCAGCTCGCCATCAGCGTGAAATCGCGACGATCCAGTGCATGGCAATAGCGGTGGAGGATGTCCGTCACCGCCAGCCTGTCCCAAATCAACAATCCGGCCGCAATCGGATCAGACGGTCTGATCTGCGAAGCAAAGTCCATGTCGCATACCCTCTCGCTTAGGCTTCTTCCAATCCTAAGGGTTCAGCCTTGCTGCACTTTCCCGGTTTGCCGGCCATCATGAAGCCCCGTTTGAACGAGCGATCGGCCCAGTAGAGGCAGATACTGGCTGCCAGCGAGGCGAGCGCGGAAAAAGCAAGCGCGCGCTGAAGGCCGGGACCGCTCCCGAGCGAGCCCTGAAACGCGTCGCTCAACATCCCGACAATCAGCGGAGCGATGCCCAAGCCGACCGAGCTCACGACCAAGCCAGAAAGCCCGGCACCGGTCGCGCGCATCGAGGGCGAAATGACTGTCTGCATGGCAGCGAGGACGGGGCCATAGCTGGCGCCGCACAGCGCGGAGGCGACCGAGAGAAAGATCAAGGCCATGGACGCCTGGGGCGCAAATATGGCGAGTTCGAACAATGGCAGCAAGGAGAGGGATAAAAGCACAGGCATCAGCGTCAGCCATCGCAGCGAGCGGCCCGCAAGGATGCTCGAAATATATCCTCCGCCGATCATGCCGCCGGCAGTCCCAAGGCCAAGGGCAAGTCCGAAATAGAGCCCCGAGGCCGACTGGCTGAGACCGTGTACTCTCATCAGAAATGCTGGAAACCATCCGGCCAAACCGAACATGAGAAACGTGAGCATCGCGCCGCTCGCCACGAACAGCACATAGGTTCGATTGCCGAGTAGCGTCAGGATCGACGCCGCCATCGACGTATATTCATATCGCGCGAACCCGTCGGAGTTGCCGCGAGGCGGATCCCTTACGGTGAAGAAAATCAACGCAGCCAAAGGAAATCCAGGCAAGGCCGCAATGATGAAGGCTGCCCGCCAGCCATGGATCTCACCGACATATCCTCCTAGCAGGGATCCGGCCAAAATGCCGAAGAACGCGCCTGCCGTCACAATACCGATCGCGAGCGGACGTCGATGGGGCGCAAAATAGTCGGCGAGCATGGCGTTGGCCGTTGGAATGGCGCCCGATTCCCCGATCCCAACGCTCATGCGGGCAAGAAAGAATTGCCAGAAGCTAGACACCAGGCCGGTCGCCGCGGTCATCGCCGACCAGATTACCACAGCGCCGGACATGATGATCCTGCGGTCATGAAGATCGGACACCCGAGCGATGAAAAGGCCGGCGGTCGCATAGATCAAAGCGAACGCGACACCGGATAGGAGGCCGATCTGGGTGTCGCTGAGCTTAAGGTCTGCCTTGATAGACTCGACGAGAACGCCGATGATCGACCGATCCATGTAATTGATGACGTTCATCAGGAACAAGACGGAAACGACGTAGGCAAGATAGGAATTTGAGTAGGTGGCGCGGGTTGACGCGCTGACCGACGGGTGCGGCGGTAGGTCAGGCATCGGCAGGCACGACATTTCCACGGATTGCCGGCAGCACCTGCGAGGCGAACAATTCTAGGCTGGACCATGAGAGCTCTTCCGGCATGCCGCAGAGCAACGGGTTGAAGATCATGGCCGCACCTCTCTCATCGAGGGCGGCAGCGAGGTCGACGCACTCCGCAGGAGTAACGACACGATAGACCCCGCTCGCCTTCAGCGCTGCCACATCTTCCATAGCCGTGAACGGAACCGCGATGTCGTTTTCCGCGGCAAGGTTCGCATAAAAATTGGCTTCGTATAGTGCGTGCGGAGCTATCTGGCACCACGCCCTCTCGGGATCCTCACTCACGAAGATGAATTGCGGCCCTGACACGCTGTCAATGATCGTGCCCGGTGCCTTGCCGAGTTGCGAACAAGCCTCCAGGTATATCGTGCGCAACTCTTCGGTCATCACAGACGGCACAAAGCCGTCTCCGAGCCGTGCCGCGCGACGCGCTGACGCTGCGACTGCTCCACCTACATACAACGGTGGAGTAGGCCTTTGAATGGGCCGCGGCGTGACGTGGATCGCCCGGCCCTCGTAGGTGAACGCCTCACCTTCCAGCGCGTGCCGGAGCGCCTCAATTTTGCTGTCCATGAGCGCCGCGCGTTGGCGAAGCGAGACCCCGAACATCGCAAACTCTGAAGGGACATAACCCAGCCCTAATATCAGCGCCGTGCGGCCGCCGCTGATAATATCCAGGACGGCGAGATCCTCGGCGATCCGGATCGGATCGTGGAGCGGCAGCAGCAGAAGCTGATAGAGGCGCATGCGCTTGGTGCGGGCAGCAAAGGCCGACGCAAACACCAAAGTGGAGGGGTTGTAGCCGTCGTCGATACCATGGTGTTCCGGGAGATGGACGACGTCAAAACCGAGGCTATCCGCCCACTGCGCCTGCTCCAGCGCGATGCGGCACAGATGCTCCGGCTTGGTTCCGAAGGCGGGGCTACGCATGTCGTAACGCAGCCAAATCTCTGGCATCACGCCTCTCCTATGGCTGTTCCGAGGCGCACCTCAACTGACGCGGCCGGTAGTGTTGCGTTCCTGTGAGACCGGTCAGGCTTGGCCGGCAATCTCGCTTTCCGCAGATCGCTCGAGCACCGCGTTTCCGCCGGCGATACGTTGGCGGATCACTTCGGACAGAGCCTGCAGACTCGTGGTGAGAAGGTTGAAGCGATGATCGATGATCGCGTCAAACTCCTTCCTGGGAAGGGCGCAGTCGACCGAAAGATCACGTTCGACAAACGTACTGTTTGTAGCCGTGATCGCTGTAAGCCGAATGAAGCCTGTAACGTTGAACACTTCCGGATATTCGCTCAGCAAACGATAACTGAGCGTATGGGTTGTATCGTCGATACTGGTGATGGCTTCGTCAACTTCAATGCCGTTTTCCAACGTGACGCGTCGCACGCCGCCTACTGTGGTCCCATCGCCTTTAAGCATTTCCACAGCCGCGCCGCCTTCGATCCAATCGAGGTGACTTGCGAAATCGCGAACATGCTCCCAGACAAGCTGCACGGGCCACTCGAACACGGCGCTAGCTCTGATCGAAACCATGTACCTCTTTCCTTGATGAGCCTTGCACGAGCCGGCTTGCTGTAATTACCCAATTCAGTGGATCACTGTCGATGTCGCAGCAGGCTGCGATCAGCCGCCGCTAGGCATCCGCGGACTTCACCGGCTCACTCCACGCGGCCTGCTTGCGGACGCCCTCGGACATGATCCCTGTGGGGTCGATAGGCAGACCGTAGAGGTCCTGATTATGCGCATGACTGAGCTGGTGGAGCGCAAAGCTTGTTTGCATCGCATTCTTCCGACCCTGCATATCCTGGGCAGCGTTCACGGCCTCTTTGACGAGCTTCAAGGCCATGCTCGGCTTCTTCGCGATCTTGCCCGCCAGAGCCAGCGTGAACTGCTCAAGTTCGGATCGAGGCACGACATGATTCACCATGCCGAGAAGCTGCGCCTCTTGGGCAGTGACGAAATCGGACGTCAACAGCATCTCCTTGGCCTTCCTGATACCGAACTCCCAAGGATGGTTGAAAAATTCAGCACCGCAAACGCCCATCGCCACTGTGTTGTCGGCAAAGCTTGCATCATCGGCGGCGATGATGAGGTCACAGGGCCAGACGAGCATAAGTCCACCCGCGATCGCCTTGCCCTGTACCTGGGCGATCGTGATCTTGGGAAGATTGCGCCAGCGCTCGCAGAGGCCGATGAACATCTCCTGCTCGATCGCCATGCGGCCCTCGGCGCCCTTGCAGGTAAATCCGCACCAGGTGCCGATAGGTTCGAACGGGTCCATTTCGCCGACGAAGTCAGTGATCCGCAAATCGTGACCCGATGAAAAATGGGGCCCTTCCGCAGCCAGGATGATAACCTTCGTCTCGTCGTCCCGTGCCGCGAGATCGAAGGCATCATTCAGCTCGTAGAGCATTTCGGGCGTCTGCGCATTTCTGCTTTCCGGGCGGTTGAGGGTGATGCGCGCGATGTGCGGTTGGACGGTTTCATATCGGATCGTCTGAAATTCACCGTCACGATCTACGCGCTTGACCATCACCACTCTCCCAAATTCAACGACGCTTCTTCGGCTACTCAGTCAGGCAACAGCACGCTGCCGTTCGTCACGAAAAACTTCTCGACGATTTCCGGTCCGAGGCGCTCGACCTTGTCATAGAAGGTATGAAGCATATTACGCCCCCCTTCCACGTGCGGATAGTCGCTGGAGAAGCAGAGCACGTCTTCCAAGCCGTACCGCTCGATATAAGTGTCAACCGGCTCGAACACATAAGGAGTGACGCGCAGATTGTTCTTCACATAGTGGGACGGAAGCTCGGGCAGGCGATAATTGTTGGGCGTCTTGAAAGCCTGCGAATTGACGTACCACAGGTCAAGGGCTTCCATCATCGGTCCCACCCAGTGTGCGCCGACTTCGATTACGCCGATTTTCAGATCCGGATGCCGTTCAAACACGCCGCCGCTGATCATCGTGCTGACGAAGTTCTGGAACGGCAGGTGGAGGATCGAGAGCGACCACGGATCGACGTTGAACTCGCCAAGGTTGCGGAAATTCTCGAACGCGGGCGCCTTGCCCCAATCGCGGGTCTCGAAGAACTGCCCTTCGCAACCGATATGCAGCACCAACGCACATTTGGCGTCGGTAAGCAGTTTCCAGAAGGGATCGAGATCCGGATGTGCCGGCGAGACGTTGCCGGGCAGATTGCCTGCCGGGATCTGAATGGCGCGAATGCCGCCGTCGATCAGCTTGCGCGCCCGCTCTACGAGACCAGCCGGCGTGTCGGCGTACAACGGCGCTACGGGACGCAGGCGATCGGAGATCTGGCCTACGCCGACGACCCAGTCGTGATATTTGTCAAGGAGGCGAGTGGCCAGACCCTGGCGGTCGTCCTTGATCGAACTCAGAAATTCAGTGTCTTTGGGATTCATCATCATCATGAGCGAGAAAATGCCGACATAGCTGGAGAAAATCAGCTGTTTGCCAACACCCATCGCGTTCATCACTTCAATGCGGCGGCCAGCGTCACGCGCGCCAGGTGCCCGGCACCCCTTGCGGGTCGTGATATCCTCACCGATCGGAGCGATGTCGCCCGGATAATCCGGAACGTTGGGAGAATTCTTGTCGTTCTCGTCCGTTTCGGCCTTTTCGCTCCATGCGTCGAACATCGGCTTGACGATGGGACCGTACACGGCCTCCCATTCCTGGAGCGGGATCATCTCGTGACTGTCGAGATCCATGATCCGACCCTCATATTTCTTCAGAGGTTCGGGAAGTGCCACTGCTACGTTCATTTCATCTTCTCCTTCGGTCGCTCATCCTCTCGGCGCATTATCTGACAGGATGGCTCTCCATACTATCCGGTATGTTTCGCGATCGGGCGCCGACCAGTAGCCGATCGAGAAATACTGCAGCTCTCTCCAGCTGCGGTGATTGGACGGTCCGGCTCATGATGAAACCGCCTCGGCGGCCCGCGCCAGCTCCGCTTCCTTCAGCACCCGGCGCATAATCTTGCCGGTCGAGGTGGTCGGCATTTCCTCCACGAATGCGATCTGGCGCGGCACTTCGTGCCTAGCAAGTCGATCCCGCACGAAGGTCTTGATCTCCTCGGCAAGCATTTCCGTCCCTTCGACGCCAGGCTTGAGAAGGATAAAGGCCTTGATGGCCTCAGTCCGGACAGGGTCGGGAACGCCGATCACCGCGGCCAGTGCGACAGCCGGATGCTTGCGCAGCGACTCCTCGATCTCCCCCGGTCCGATGCGATAGCCAGAAGAGGTGATCACATCATCCGAGCGTCCGACCAGCCAGAAATAACCATCTTCGTCCTGAGAGGCCAAATCACCCGTCAGCAGCCACTCGCCTGCATATTTGCGCTGCGTGGCTTCGGGGTTGCGCCAATACTCAAGCATCATGACGGGATGCCCGCTCCGCACGCCAATCTGCCCGACCGCGCCGGAAGGCAGGACGGCACCCGACTCATCCACGATCGCCACATCGTAAGTCGGTGCGGCCATTCCAAGGGCGCCCGGCCGGAATGGAATGATCTCGCTATTGTTCATGATGCAGAGGTTGCATTCGGTCTGACCGAACGCTTCGCTCAGCCTGGCTCCGAGTTCCTGCTCGACCCATTGATACAGTTCTGCCCCGACGGGTTCGGCCCCCGACAACACGGTATGCAGCGCGAGAGGATATCTATCTCGCTCGGCTTTAGGTATGGCGCGCATCATACGAAGCATGGTCGGCACCAGCGTGACGATTTCGATCTTGTGCTCCGAGAGGAAGCGGAAGGTGTCGATTGCGTCGAACCCCGCTCGGGTGCGCGCAGCGACGATGCGCCGGGCGTGCAGCCCCGTCATGAATATAGTCAACCCGGCCAGCCATGCCCAGTCAGCCGGCGAATATTGCACGCCCCCTTCTCCCGGATATCCCATGGAGAAGTCCGTCGACGGGATATGGCCGAGCATCGCGCGGTGCGCAGCGAGGACTCCCTTCGGATCTCCACTGGTGCCGGATGTATAGTTTAGAAATGCCGGCTCGTCGCTTCGGGTGCGCAATGTCTCGAACTGCGTGGAATTTTCCGCGATGGCACGCCGGATATCCAGAGCTCCTGGTTCCTCGCCATCGACCAGCATGATCGGCACCTGCGAGCCGGTGCTGCGAATGGTGGCGAGCCTGGATTTGTCGGTAACGATCAGCGACACGTCGGCACTGCGAAACCGGAAATCCAGGGCGTCCGATCCAAAGAGGGCAGACATCGGACATGATATCAGGCCCATCTTCCAGCACGCGATATGCACCACGGGAACGACAGCATCGATCGGAAGCACGATCGCTACACGATCGCCCTTTTTCAGGCCGAGTTGGACAAAAGCGTTGGCCAGGGCGTTGGCCCGGTCGCGAAGCTGAGCGAACGTGACTTTTTCGATGCCCTCGTCATGCTCTACAAAGTAGGCAAGCCTGTCGGGCGAGGCCTCGGCATGCCGATCGCAAACACTCTCTGCGATGTTGTAGAACTCGGGAATTTCGAGCTTCTGCGTACGACGATATTCGACGTAGCGCGACAAATCAGTGGCGGTCATGGGCGCGCCCCTCCCCTTCCCGATCTGCCCTGGCATGGCGCTTCACCAAGCACCTCGGAGGGCAGCTGGTCGAAGCCCGGGTGATGCAGCTCCTGCCTGCTGATCGGTTAAAAGCCATATCAGTTCAACGTCATTCCACCGTCGACGCTCAGAACGACGCCGGTTATATAGCTTGCCGACGTTGAACAGAGCCAGACCGCGGCCTCAGCCATTTCGTTTGGTGCCGCGAGGCGGTCGATTGGGACCATCTGATGCGCGGTTTTCAAGTCCCAGTCCACTTCCGCCGCTTTTTTCTCGAGCATGGGCGTCAGGGTGATGCCTGGGCAAATCATGTTTACGCGGATGTTCTGGGCCGCATATTCGATTGCCGCGGTTCGGGTCAGCCCGACCAATCCGTGCTTCGAGGCGGCATAAGCCGAAAGCTTTGGAGCCCCCTTGATCGAGTTGACGGAACCGGTGTTGACGATGGCTCCTCCCCCGCCGGCGAGCAGGGCAGGAATTTGGTGCTTCATGCAGAGCCAGGTTCCGGTCAGGTTGACCGCCATCACCTGGTTCCAGACGTCGAAAGGACAATCGGCCGTCAACCCCGTATCCGGTGAGATGCCGGCATTGTTGTGCGCGGCGTCAAGGCGCCCGTACCGGGAGAGGGTTTCGGCCACCATCTCCTTGACCGCATTTTCGTCCGACACGTTGCTGGCTATGAAGAAAGCTTCGCCGCCTGCTGCCTTAATGTTCTCGACGACGCGCTCCCCCCCAGCGACATCGAGATCCACCACCGCAACTTTGGCGCCCGCCCTGGCGAAAGCCTCAGCCGACGCCTGCCCGATTCCGCTGCCGGCGCCAGTAACGAGAGCCACCTTGCCGGTCCACTCCACGCCTCGCTGCCCGTCTCCACCCATCTTGGAACTCACTCGTCATCCCCGAAACACTAAAAGTCATTGAAGCGAATAGCCGAACCGCGATTGCACCGCACCTCGTGGTGAATGGAGCCTCCAGCTACTTACGCATATGTTCGGGCAAGCGATCGTTCGGAATGGGCGCGTCGTACATCTCGGACGTCGCATTCGTGATGCAGACGCGTTGGAGCGTCCTTGTCTTGCCGGGGACCAGTCCACCGCGGGCATGATGATAGGCATGGTTGGACCAGACGAGGAAATCGCCGTTCCGCCAACGGTGCTCGTAGATGTTGTTGGGATCGTAGAGGACCGCCCGGAATTCGGCGAGCAGCGCTTCACTCTCGTCGTCGCCGATGCCCGCGTCGTTCTCGTCGAGGACAAGAGCCGTATTCTGCTCGGTCGCGAAGAGCACCTCCCGACCCGTGATCGGATCGTTGAAAATGAGGGGATGCGCTTGTCGAGGCGCATAGTCCGGATAATCGGCGAGCCGCTGCCGGCCGGTCAGCCCTTCTTCGCTGGCCGAGAAGAGATTGAGGCCGCGAAGCTTGGAGATCCGCTCGCGGGTAGCAGGAGAAAGACGCTTCAAGGCCGCGGCTGCGTCGGCGAAGCGCGTCCAGGTCTCTTCATAAGGGACCTCGATGGCGTGAAGCGAGATACCCAGTCCCGGCTCGGGGGTGTAGAGCCAGTCAAGGTGGAACGAGACCTCGGAATCGCCGAGGATCCCGTCCTTGCGCGTGTTCGACACATAACCGATCGTGCGGAAGTCGTCGAGCACCGGACCGAGCCGCGCGAGCACGCGGCGCTGCTGCTCCTGCGTGAGATCCTGATTTCGAAACAAGAGGAAGCCGTAATGATCGAAGAGTTTCTTCACTTCGTCGTCATGCTCCGGGGTACGGAGATCGGCGTCGACCTCCACACCGAAGGGCTTAAGATCCGTTACGCGAACGGACGTCTCGACTTTCAACGAAGCAGCCATATTCCCAAGCTCCATAAACAGTGCATTTGCGCCGACAGGGATCGATGCGGCGGCATGTTCCTACCCTATATACGCCGCGGCCCACCGGCGAGATGTCCCCGCTGCGCGGGACCGGTTCGATGGCGGATCCAGTTCGACGATCCGCCCGACCGAGCTCTCACAACGTGGACATATCGATCACAAAGCGTTTGTGGGTCGTGTTCGCCCTCAGCTGATCGAGCGCATCGTTCAGCTCGCTCACCGGGATCAGTTCGATATCCGAGGCGATCGCCTTCTCAGCGCAAAAATCGAGCATCTCCTGGGTCTCGGCGACACCGCCGATAAAGGTTCCGCTCACCGAACGCCGTCCGCTTGCCAGGATGAAGGCGTGCACCGGCGGAACGATGGGGTCGAGAGCCCCGACCACCACCAACTGGCCGCCCCGGGTCAAGGTGTTTAGATACGGGTTGAGGTCATGCGCCTGAGACGCGGTATCTAGGATCAGGTCCAGCCGTCCGCGAACCGTCTTCATCTGCGCTCGATCTGTGGAGACGATCACCTCCGAGGCACCCAGCGCCCGCGCCGCGTCAGCCTTTCCGGGCGACGTGGTGAAAACGGTGACCTCCGCTCCCAGAGCGACGCCAAATTTGATCGCCATAGAGCCCAGGCCGCCGACGCCGACTATTCCAAGCTTGGTGCCGGGTCCGACGTTTGTGCGACGAAGCGGCGAATAGGTGGTGATGCCCGCGCACAGCAGCGGCGCAACCGATGCCGGATCAAGCTCGGCCGGAACGCGGACGACGAAACGCTCTGACACGACAATGGTTTGCGAATAGCCGCCGAGGGTATTGCTTCCGTCGATCCGATCCTTGCCATTGTATGTCATGGTCGGCCCGCGTTCGCAGAAGTTCTCTTCGTCGGAGGTGCACGGCTGGCATGTACCGCACGAGTCCACCATGCACCCAACCGCGACAAACTGGCCCGGCTTGAAAGTGTCCACCCCCTCGCCGACCGCTTCGACCTCGCCGACGATCTCGTGGCCTGGAACCAAGGGAAAAACGGTGTTGTTGAAATGATTGTCGATATGGTGAACGTCAGAATAGCAAACGCCGCAGAATCGGATGCGGATGCGGACATCGTCGGGTCGCAGCGGCCGTCGCTCGATCTCGATAGACGACAGGGTTCCTCCGGTCTCATAGGCGGCATAGCCCAAAACACTCATGTTCACTTGCTCCTATCGTACTATCATGGGACGGCCCACGGCCGCATACCTCGCCTGGTCAGATTGAAGGGGCCGACGCGGGCACCGGTCGGCCCCTTCATCCGTCAGAAGGTGAAGCCGGCCGAGGCGCCGAACGTGCGCGGCTGTCCGGTGATACGGATGGCCTCGTCACCGCCCGACGTGACGCTATTCCAATAATATTTGTTGGTGAGATTTCGGGCCCAGAGGCTCACCCGCCATCCTTTACTCGATTCAATGCCGATACGCGCGTTGAATGTCGTGTAAGGATCAATCGTATATTTCAGCGGTTTGCCGAAGTCCGCATATGTCTTCGAATTGTACAGGAGGCCGCCTCCGACAAATCCTTCGAGGTCCGAATTGACGGGCGTGCGATATTCCGCATCAAGCGTGGCCGACACCGGCGGTGCGAAGGTAAACGGCGATCCTTTGAAATTTACCGGCGTGCCCGTGTAGTCGAAGCCGGCATAATCGCCGATCTCCGTTTTCACATACGTGAGCGCGCCGCGCAGCGTAAACCCAACGATCGGCCTAGCTGTAAAGTCGAAGTCGATTCCCTTGACCTTGGAGCTGGGAATATTCTTGATCGTAGCGACTGTTATAAAGCCGCCAACAGGGACATAGGTGAAGAACTGCTTGTTTTTGTAATCGTAATGGAAGGCCGAGATGTTGGCCTGTAGCTTCCGGTCGAATGCCGAAAGCTTGGCGCCGATCTCGTACGACGTCAGCTCCTCCTGTTTGAAGCTGTCGGTTTGCGAGGCAAGAAGCGTAAACTGTGCGGGAAATCCACCAGCCTTGTAACCGCGGCTTACCAGGGCGTAGACCAGGGTGTCGGGGGTAGGTTTGTAGTTGACGCCAGCGCGCCAGGAATAATTGTCTTCGGTTTGGCGGAGGCCGACGACCACCGGCAGATAGTCCGGGTTGGGACCGACGTCGTTCGCCACTATGCAACCGCCAGGAGCATATGCACCGGCCGGCGCAGGCGGCAGACCGGCCGAGCTACGAAACAGATTGGCGATGAACTCGCCGGTGCCGGCAAGGAAGCCGTTCCCGCCGTCATAGGTACATCCGGAGACCGACTGCTTCGTCCTGGTATAGCGCAAACCGCCCGTGAGCGTCAGCCGCGGCAAAATCTCAAAATCAAGGTTGCCAAACACACCGAATGTCTTGTTCTTGAACTTGTAGTCGATCACATTCGTCGTGCCAGGCGCCAGGCCGGAATAGCCTTGATAGATGTTGTCCTGACGATCGGTGATATCGTCGTGCTGATAATTGGCGCCGAAAATGAAGTTGATGCCCGCCGAAGGGAATTTACCGCTTAACCGGACTTCCTGATTGAAGACGCTGAGCTTCGCGCTTGCAGTGCCGGTGATCTGCGAAACCGCCGAACCGTCCAAGTCTCTGGGAGAAGCGAAATTGGTATCGACATAGTCGGTAAGCGACGTGAAAGTCAGATCGTCCGTGAGCTCATAATCTGCTCGCAAAACGCCTTGGAGCGTCCGATTGCGGGCATGGGTGTCGAAGCCCAGGTCGAAATCCGAATAGCGATTGTTTTTTGCCGGGATGCGGCTCTGATACGTATTGAGAAGCGGTGGCTCGCCACCTGGAACCGCGATCGTGAGGTATGCGATCTGGCCTTGCTGCACTTCGCCATGATCGTAGTTGGCATTGAGATTGACGGCTACCGTGAGCCGGTCGGTTGGCGTCCAATCGAGCAGCAGCCGCGCGGCCCCCTTGTTCTGGTCGCCGTTTTTCTGTCTGTTGAGGTAGTAGCCCCTCTGCCACGCACCGAACTGTGTCGTGCTCGCCGCGACACGAGCGCGGAGCGTGTCCGACAGCGGCCCGCTGACGTAACCCTCGAGCATCACTTGACCAAAGTGGTTCACTTCGGTGCTGAAGCCGGCCTTCAGGGTGCTGGTCGGCTTCGCGGCGATGATATTGATGGAGCCGCCAGTCGCGTTTTGCCCGAACAGGGTGCCCTGCGGGCCCTTCAAAACCTCTACTCGCTCGACGTCGAGAAAAATGCCTCCTGTCATGACCGAGAAGGGCAGAGCGCCCTGGTCGACGTAGACGCTCACCGCCGGGGCGGCCGATGCCTGGCTTGCATTGAAGTTCACACCTCGTAGCGAGTAGACCGGAAAGCCGTTTGAGGTGGTCGTCGCCGAGAAACCGGGGACGATGTTGGCGAGCTGCCCCACATCCACAACGCCGGCCGTCTTCAGTTGATCGCCGGTAGCCGCTGCGATCGTGATGCCCACGTCGGTCAGGCGCTGAGAGCGCTTCTGGGCTGTGACGATGATCTCGCCTTCTGCAGGGCCGCTTTCTGCTGCTTGGGCAGATTCGTCAGCGGGGGCAGATTGGGCAAAAGCGGGTGCCGCGATCAGGCTGGACCCGCAAAGCAATATAGCTACCGAGGCCTTTGAAGCCTTATTGTTTAGATTGAGCATCTTCCTCCCCTTTGGTCCAATCATGTTCTCATTTCCGTCGCCCTAACGTTCTCTGAACGCCAGCCCTCCGAGATATCAAATATGATAGAGCCGGGACCGTAGCGGAGATGTCCCACTCCCTTGGGACTAGGAATCGCTCCGCAATTGCGAAAAATATCAGCCTTCCGCTTATCTCGTCAGGTCCAGCCGGCCGGCGGCGGAGGGGGGCCCATAGCTCCTGCATCAGACGGCGGAAACGCCATCATGCTCGGAGGGCGGTGACAGCCGGTTTCCACCTCCGAGCCAAGTCGGGGGCTTTTCCATTGAGCAGCGGCGACAGACGATCGATGATATTGCGTGCCAGCGCGGTCGCCCTAGCCGCATTCGGTTTGATCCAGCTCGCCGGCGGCATCTGGTTGCTGGACCTTGGCGGGACTGCCTATTATGTCGTGGCTGGCATCGCCCTCGTCGGTTGCGCCTTCTGCCTGTGGCGCCATCGGACGGTGGGTCTCGCGATATATGCGGTGTATTTCGCCGCTAGTGTCGCCTGGGCCTTTGCTGAGACGGGCGGCGAGCCGTGGTCGCTCTTGCCCCGGCTCATGTTACCGGCCTTAATCGGAATGTGGCTATGCACACCGATGATAACTCGGTCGCTTGCATCAGCGCCCGGGCGCGGACGCGTGTCGGTGGGAGCGCTTGTTGCGCTCAATCTGATCGCGCTGCCGCTGGGTTCGTTTGTCCACCGTTTGCAGCCTCAAACGACGGATCCGATCTTTCAGGCCGGTGTCCAGCCGACATTTCCCGCAAGGGTTTCGACCCGGACAATGGGAGACGTCGCCGGCAGCTGGTCCTCCTATGGGCGGGATATCCAGAACAGCCGCTTCAGTCCGCTCGCGCAGCTGAACGCGGATAGCGTCGATAAGCTGGAGGTCGCCTGGACGTATCGAGCCGGTCTACCCCCTGCAGGCGTCTTGGGGAGCATCGAAGCCACACCGTTGAAGATCGGAAATCTGCTTTATTTCTGTACCGGTTACAACGACGTCGTCGCATTGGATGCTGAAACGGGTCGTCAACGCTGGCGGTACAACGCCCGTACCCCCCGCTCGATCCCTCTGCAGCAGTGTCGAGGTGTTTCCTATTTCCGTAAAACCACGCCTTCGGGTGAATGCCCGGCCCGTATAATCACGGCAACAGTGGATGCCAGGCTCGTTGCGCTGGACGCCATTTCGGGAAAACCCTGCGAGACCTTCGGCGATCACGGGGTTGTCTCCCTGCTCCGAGGACTAGGGCCCAAGGCACTTGGAGAGTTCGTGGTGACCTCCCCTCCGTTGATCGTCGGTGACAAGATCGTCACGGGGGGCAAGGTCATCGACAACGTATATTGGGGCGCCCCATCCGGCGTGATCCGCGCCTTTGACGCCATAACCGGCAAGTTCGCCTGGGCTTTCGACGTCGGGCGCTTGGACCGCCGCTCTGAGCCTTCGGGCCAGGATACCTACACGCCGTCCACTCCGAATAGTTGGGTGCCGCTGAGCGCCGATGAGAAGCTCGGTTTGGTCTATGCCGCGCTGGCAAATCCGGCTGGGGCCGACATGTACGGTGGCATGCGACGCCCCTTCGACGATGCATTTGGCAGCTCGGTCGTCGCTCTCGACATCCGAACCGGGGCGCTGCGATGGAAATTCCAGACGGTCCACCATGATCTTTGGGACTATGATTTAGCGTCACCCCCCACCCTGGTCGATATCCCGTTCGCAAGCGGGCTGCGGCACGCTCTGGTGCAACCAACGAAGCGAGGCGAGATATTTGTCCTCGACCGGCTTACCGGCAAGCCGATCTTCGAAATCGTCGAGCGCCGGGCACCCTCGGGACGACCCGCGCCTGGCGACTGGCACGCGCGAACCCAGCCCTTTTCGCCACGCCTCCCATCGCTTCAAGGGAGCGACTTTCGTGAAACCGATATGTGGGGCCTGTCCCCGATCGACCAGCTTTGGTGCCGGATTGCTTTCCGCCGGGTACGATATGACGGCATCTTCACGCCCCCGGGTTTGACCGAAAGTCTGGAGTATCCGGGCTATGCCGGGGGGACGAGCTGGGGCGGAGCCAGCGTTGACCTCGATCACATGGTTCTGTTCGTAAGCGCCAATCATATCGGGTTGCGGACAAGGCTCCTGACGCGTGAGGAGGCGAAGACCCATAAGATCGAAGTGGCGAAGGGTGAATTGGGCCGCTACCTGCCGCAGGGGAACACGCCCTACGCTGTCGAGCAGCGTCCGTTTTTGTCGCCGCTCGGGGTGCCGTGTAACCGTCCCCCCTACAATACCTACGCCGCGATTGATCTGAGAAGCGGCCGCCTGCTGTGGCACCGCCCGCTAGGGACAGCCCGCGACAGCGGTCCCTTTGGCATCCCGTCGATGCTGCCCCTGGACATGGGCCCGCCTGCGCAAGGCGGAGCAATCGCG
This sequence comes from Tardibacter chloracetimidivorans, assembly GCF_001890385.1. Taxonomy (NCBI): domain Bacteria; kingdom Pseudomonadati; phylum Pseudomonadota; class Alphaproteobacteria; order Sphingomonadales; family Sphingomonadaceae; genus Tardibacter; species Tardibacter chloracetimidivorans. Next base: position 914,891 of record NZ_CP018221.1, read on the forward strand.
ACGCGCGGAGGGTTGTTGTTTGTCGCAGCAACGCAGGAACGTGCCATCAGAGCGCTGGACGCGCGCACCGGCCGGGAGCTGTGGAAGAGGCGACTGCCCGCGGGAGGCCAGGCAACACCGGCTACCTATTGGTCGGAGCAAAGCGGTCGCCAGTTCGTGGTGATCGCCGCCTCGGGCAATCTCGGCCTCCAAACCAAACCGGGAGACTTTCTGGTGGCCTTTGCGCTGCCAAAAGGCAAACAGTGAAAAAGGGCTTATTTGGGGGACATTCGGATCGCACCATCGAGCCGGATCGTCTCCCCGTTCAACATGGGGTTGGCGACGATACTCTCGACCAGTTGCGCATACTCCTCGGGATGACCGAGGCGGCTTGGGTGCGGCACCTGCTTACCGAGGCTGTCCTGGGCGGCGGTCGGCAATCCCATCAGCATCGGTGTCAGGAAGAGCCCAGGCGCGATCGTTACGACCCTGATGCGATGCTGTGCCAAATCGCGTGCGAGCGGCAGTGTCAGGCCGACGATGCCTGCCTTCGATGCGGCGTAGGCAACCTGCCCGATCTGCCCATCGAAAGCTGCCACTGATGCGGTATTGACGACTACGCCCCTCTCCTCACCGATGAGGTCGGCCGCACGGAGGCGAGCCGCAAATTGGGCGATCACGTTGAAGGAGCCAACCAGATTTATATCGATGGTCCGCCGAAACGCCTCGAGCGGATGCGGCTGACCGTCGCGTCCGACCGTCTTGATAGCCGGGGCGACACCTGCACAGTTGATCAGGAGCCGGGCAACGCCGTGGGCCGATTCTGCGGCAAGGAGGCCGGCCGCGACGCTTTTCTCGTCCGTCACATCGACCCCGAAAAAAGCGCCGCCAATCTCGGCCGCGTGAGCCACGCCGGCTTCCTCGTTCAGATCGAACACCGCGATCTTGGCGCCCCGTTCTGCGAGCACTCGCGCGGTGGCCCCGCCCAAGCCGGATGCGCCGCCGGTAACAACAGCGGCAAGGCCGTCAATCTTCATCTCGTGCTCCGTTGATCGCGGTTCTTGTGTAGGGTTCGGGGCTTGGTTGAGGCGACCTGAGGCGCCCACGAGGAGGGCCGCCGCCTCCCATTCCGCGACATCACATCAACTCAAGAGCAACAGCCGTTGCTTCTCCCCCGCCGATGCACAATGAGGCGACGCCTTTGCTCAGGCCCCGCTCTTGTAGCGCAGCGATCAGTGTCGCGATAATCCTGGCACCTGACGCACCGATCGGATGGCCGAGCGCGCACGCGCCGCCATTCACGTTCATTTTTTCATGGGCGATGCCAAGCTCGTGCATGGCTACCATGGTCACGACAGCGAACGCCTCGTTCACTTCGAACAGATCGACGTCGGACAATTCCCAACCCGCCTTGGCGAGCAGCTTTTGTATTGCCGGAACCGGTGCGGTAGCAAAGCGGGCCGGCGCGTGGGCATGCGCCGCCTTGGCAACGAGCCGAGCGACTGGCGAGACACCCAGCCTATCTGCGACGCTTGCCCGAGTGAGGACGAGGGCCGCCGCACCGTCCGATATCGAAGACGCATTGGCCGCTGTGATTGTGCCGTCACGGGCGAACGCAGGCTTGAGCGTGGGAATCTTCGCCAGATCAGCCTTTCCCGGCTGCTCATCCTGATTGACGACAACGTCGCCAGCACGGCCGCTTACCACAACGTCAACAATTTCGCGGGCGAACGCTCCGGACTCGATAGCCCTTTGGGCCCGCAGGAGGCTCTCTACTGCGAAAGCGTCCTGTGCGGCGCGGCCGATCTGATACTCTTGAGCGATATCCTCGGCAAAGGATCCCATGAGCTTTCCAGGCTCGTAGGCGTCCTCAAGGCCGTCAAGAAACATTGAATCCTTCACGGCATCATGGCCGATGCGTGCACCCGAACGATGTTTCGAGAGCAGGTAGGGAGCGCCGGACATGCTCTCCATGCCTCCTGCCACGATTACATCGGCCGCCTCCGCGCGAAGCACGTCGGCGGCAAGCATCGCAGCTTGCATCCCCGACCCACACATTTTGTTGATCGTCGTGGCTTCCACCGAGTGAGGCAAGCCTGCACTCAGCGCAGCTTGGCGGGCGGGAGCTTGGCCCAGTCCGGCGGGGAGCACGCACCCCATGACGATCTGATCCACGGCGTCGGGCGAAATGCCCGCTCGACCCAAAGCGCCCTTCACAGCGGCGGCGCCAAGATCGGTCGACTTCATGCTGGACAGACTTCCTTGGAAGCCACCCATAGCGGTTCTAGCATAGGCGACCACCACGATGGGATCGTCCACCATTCGTCCAAACTCCCTGTTTTTCTGGCTGTGACCGTTGGCAATGTCGGGGCCGGCGGAGGTGCCGGCCCGGATGCCTACTTCCTGACGGATTCGCGTGCCTGGAGGGGCTGCAGCTGGCGATAGTCTTCCTTGCCCTCGTTGGACTTGTCCCAGACCATCCAGCCGCGGTCCATGTGCGAGAGGGCCTGCAACGCCATGCCGTAGCCGACGCCGACCTGGTCGTTGAACAGCTGCTTCCAGCGGTCCACGAAGCACTGGCGCGTGTAGCGCAGCGTCAGATCCGAATAGGTCGCCATCTGGTGCGCCAGCTCGAGCGCGCGCGGCATCAGGTCCTGCGGCTCGAGCACCTCGTTCACCACCCCCAGACGCAGTGCTTCCCACGCGTCGATCTTCTGGCCCGTCAGGAGGAAGTACTTGCCCCGGTTGGTCCCCAGCAGCTCCTGCCACAGGATGTGGACGCCGTCTCCAGGCACTTCGCCCGCGGTGAAATGCCCTTCGTCGGCATAGCTCGCCGTCGTCGACGCCAGGTTGATGTCGCCCAGCACCATGAGCTCGCCATGGATCAGCGCAGGACCGTTGCACGCGTTGATGACAGGCGCCTCGATTTCGAACTGCCGCCGGAACATCATCTTTTCGCCCCATGACGGCACGTCGAAGTTGCTCGGCGTCGCAATCGGCTTGCCCCACTCCCCGTGCCGGTCGATGAACACGTCCCCCGTCCCGGTGAACACCACCACCCGGTTGCCGCGGTCCATGCCGATGTCCGTGAACGCAGGCGCCCACTCCGCATGATGCGTGCCGCTATAAAGCACCGGGCCGCCGTTGCTGTGATAGCGAACGACCAGAACACCGTCGTCCGATCGCTCGAACGCAAGCGTCTCATACTTGTCGAAATAATCAGGCCGTCCACTCATCTAAACTCTCCATTCTTTAAACATACATTCGAAAGGCGCCGGTCAGCGGCCGGCAAGACCGCGCTCGCTGAGCCAGGCTCGGGTGAGGTCGGTGGCTTTTGCTAGCAGCTCCGGCTGCCCCTTATAATAGTGGGTCGCCCCCTCCATCAGCTCGTAGCGCTTATCCGGCGAGACCGCTGCGTCGAAGACTTCCCGGCAATGCGGCTGCGGAACGGCATCATCGGCCGAGTTTTCGATGAACAGGAGCGGCGCCCTGATCACCGAAGCGCACGCCACTCCGTCCCCTTGGGTATCGTCGATCGACCATTGGGAGAGCCAGGCACGCAATGTGGAGAAGCGCGCGAGCCCCACAGGCCCACTGTTGACGGTCTCCGGGTTACCCAGGTAGCACCAGCCCGGCGGCCTATCATTGGGGTCGAGCGCGGGATCGAGGAACCGCGGGTCGGCGAGCGTCCGGTGAGTTACGAACCCGCGTTCCACTTCCGCGCCGCCCCGGCGCCTCAGCTCTTCGAGCGTATCCTTGACCCAACCGGTGATGCGCCTGACGCGCGCCAGCTGAGCCTCGCGATATCGCTTGATGAAGGCGGGATCGAACGGCGGCTTGATGTTGTAGATGTCAAGGTCGGGATCGCGGTCGTCCGGGTTCAGTTCGTCCCGTACCGAAGGGTCGATTATGTCCAGCAGCAAGCGGGCGCGAGAGATATGTGCCGCCTGAAATATGACGGCGTCGGCGGGAATGAGATCAGCTCCGACGATGTCGACCGGGTCGCCCGCGGGTGTGTGTGTTATGGTCGGTCGCTCTGCCTGTGCTTGATAGAAGAGCGACAGCGATCCTCCTCCGCTCCAGCCGACCAGGACGATGTGCTCATAGCCCCAGACGGATTTCGCGTGCCGAATGTAGGCGCCGAGATCGAGCAGCACCTTCTCGAGTATCGCGGCCGTATCGTTGCGGGCGTAGCGACTGCCGGCGCATAGGACATGCGCGCCTCTACGAACTGCCTCTCGAGGGACGGGCAGGAGCTGCAGCGTGGAGGCGGGATGCATGTAGATCTGGAGCGTCTTGGAAGCCACACCGCGGGGGCGGAACAGAATGCCCTCGAGATTGACCGCACCCTGGTTGCCGGCAAATCCGTAGACCTCCGTGAAAGCGATCGACTCTTGATAGGAGATGCTAACCCATTCCGAGTCCACTTCAAACGCGTCCTGCATCAACGTCTCTCTGGTAAATGACCCAAGGAAGGACTATGCTGATAGCATCAGGCCACGGCGGCGATGTCCCTCGACCGAGGGACATTTCGTACGATAGGCGCGAGGAGCGGGTTGTGTCGCCAGTTATGCAAAAAACCTCAGAGATCGGGGCGGACATATTCGCCGGTCTGCCCAATGTGATCGACGCGGTCGGCAGTCCGGATTTCGGCTTTAACCTGTTGGCTTTTCTACATAAAACGTGCGGCGCAGAGCATAGCGCCGTCTTCCATCTCGACTCGGGTACTCTGCGTGAGGTCACGGCATCAAGCATCGATGGTACCGACACCGCCCACAGGCAGGCTGGCATCTATGTCGAGAGCGGCGTCTGGCGCCGCGATCCGACCTTCCAAGAGGCAGCGATTCGCCTCGACAAGAGCCCTTCCGCGATCTTGCGCACAGACGTTGCTCGGTTGGCCGATAATCAATTGCGCGATGTCGTTTATGGGCAGACGGCCATCAGCGACCGCGTGCTGATCTGCGCAAAAAAGGATGATAGCGTTGTCGGACTGAGCGTGCTTCGCTCGAGTCAGGTGGGCACCTTCTCGGCGTGCGAGCTGAAGCGGATGGAGTCCATAGCGGCCTCGCTGCTCGCCCTACTCGCCAAGCATATCAATATTCTTTGGCGAGGCCCCGACCTTTCGGTTGCTCTCACCTCACTCGAAGAAATCGAAACCTGCATCTCGGAAACATATCGCGACATGCCGCGACGTGAAGCAGAGGTTTGCAGCCGGATTATCTATGGTGTTTCATCGCTGGGGATTGCTCTGGAGTTAGGCATATCGCCTGAAACGGTGATGACATATCGTAAGCGCGCCTACCAGCGCCTGGCGATCGCTACGCAGCGGGAACTCTTCATCTGGTATTTGGCGATCTGGAGCCGGTGGCCCGGGAGATTGGAGCCGTCAAAGCTTGTCCATTAGTTGAAGCGACCGGTTGCGGCTGATTCCTGCTGCATGACGGTGCCATCGCGCCTGGCAGCCAGAATGAGTTTCATAGTCCGCTCATCAAGCGAACTGGAGGATTAGCCGCTCTTCTGCCTTCAGTCGCGATTCAAGGGTCGCATCGCCGCGCGCTAAACGCGATTTTGTGCCGATGGGAGGGTGGGTCGTCTTCATTGGGGAACGACGCCGGTTTCAAGGATCTCGGCAAAAGTCTTTTCGAACTTGCGGTTCAGATACTCGAAACGGATCTTATTCTCTCCTGCGGGTGCGGTATGGATCGTGAATATGTCTCCTTCGGGCGACCAATATATGCCCTCGACAGGAATATTTTGCAGCGCGAGTTGAGCGCGCAGTTCGTCGGGATCTTCCATCCAAAGCCCGACATGGTGGAAACCAAATCCCTGGGCAGGATCGAACATTCCGCATCCGGTGGCTTCGATCAGTTCGTAATAGGGCGGCCCTGCGACCGAGTACGCCGCCCGCAGCTCGGTACCCGTTTCTTCGATCCCGAATTGCTCGAGGTCTGCCAGTGGCGAGCACTGCGGCGGCCTGAACGCGATTCCGAACAGCCGGCCGTACTCGGCCATCCCCTCTTCGAGGTTCTTCACCAGGAAGCTAATGTGCAGATAGCTGTCGGTCATGGCGCTGTCTCTCGGTGATCCTGCTCTTCTCGGGTCTTAACGCGCTGCGACGGCGCCGTCATCGCACGTCGTGTCACCTCCTGATGGGACAGCACCTGGGCATCAAGGCGTTCAGCCTGTTCGCCGCACTATAGCAGATTGTTCGCCGCGAAATGGAGGCGAGATCAACTCGTAGGGAGAGCCTTCATGAGCTTGGAAAAGCAGCCTTTGTTGATCGGCAACCCTTTTCAGGTCGCATATGTAACCACTGACATCGACCAAGCGATCGAGATGTTTCGCAAAACCTATGGCCTTCGGGATATGTTGGTTTGGCGAGATGTCTCAATCGACGTTACGACGCCTCATGGTCCCGGCACGTCGCGGATGGACGTCGCCTTCGCTTGGATCAAAGATCTGATGTACGAGATCGTGCGACCAATATCAGGGCCTGTCGATTTCTATAAAGAGCATTTGCCTGACGATGGGTTCGGGCTGGCCTTTCATCATCTTGCATTTGAAATCACTGGGGATCGGGACGATTGGAACCGCTTCCGCGATTGCCTACCGTCCGACAAGTCCATTCCAGTCGTCGGGCCGAGCGATTATCCGGTGCAGTTCCTATACACAGATGAAAGGCCTTGGCTCGGGCACTATCACGAATATGTCTGGTTTGGCCCGGGTGCTCAGGATTTGTTCAAGGACGTGCCGCGCTTCTAGGCTCGCTATCGGGGGGTACCAGCGCCGGGGTGCCGCTTCCCCTCGAAGCGCAGCGATATGACGGAACGCTCTGCTTGGCGAATTTTCAACGTGCGGCACCACTCTCACGTATCGCTGAGCAACGTTAGACGAGGCGAGGACGCATCGATCCTAACCCGGATTCGGGCAAGGAGTGGTCTGACAGTCCGGCTCGGGCGGCGACGTTTTCTGACGCACCGACCTTACCAGACGAGCGAAAGATCACTGCCCTTTCGAAGGCTTGGACGTCGGCCAAAATGCAACGACTAGATGTCGCATGCCATGTCGATCACGAACCGGTAGTGGACGTCGCCCCTCCCCAGCCGCTCGAAAGCCGCGTTGATTTGCGACATTGCGATGATCTCGACATCACACGCGATGCGGTGCCGCGCGGCGAGTTCCAGCATCTCCTCTGTTTCCGCGAGGCCGCCAGTCATCGAGCCTGAGACGGATCGCCGACCGGCCGCCAGCAAAAGCGGTGAGATCTCGGGCTGCTCCGCAGGAATACCCACGAGACACAATTCGCCGCCAAGCTTCAGTAGCTTTAAATAATCGTTCAAATCATGACTGGCAGCCACAGTGTCTAATATGAAATCCAGGGTTCCGTTCAGCGCGGTCATCGCCTCTAAATCGGTGGAGACCGTAGCGTCATTGGCGCCTAATCGCTTCGCATCCGCGGCCTTGTCCGCGCTGGTTGTCAGGACTGTAACATGAGCACCAAACATCTTCGCCCATTTTACGGCGATATGCCCAAGACCGCCCAAACCGACGATACCGACCTTGTGTCTCGCACCAATGCCTGCTCGGCGCAACGGCGAGTATGTCGTGATGCCGGCGCAGAGGAGGGGCGCTGCGCTTGCGGGGTCGAGACCGCTTGGTATCCGAAAGGCATAGCGCTCGTCGATGACGTAGTTGTCAGCGTAGCCGCCATAGGCCATCTGGCCATGCCGGTCCGGGCGCCCATATGTACTCGTCGCGCCTTTGCGGCAGTAGGGCTCAAGTCCATCACGACAATGGTCGCAGCTGCCGCAAGAGTCGATGACGGTTCCGATACCCGCCCAGTCTCCCGGCTGGAATCGGGTTACTCCATCGCCGATATGTACGACCTTGCCGACGATCTCGTGACGAGGCACCAGCGGAAAGGCGTAGTAGCCGAGGATGTTGCGGACTGCATTCAGGTCGGTGTGACAAACGCCGCAGTAACGAATGTCGACGACAATGTCCTGAAGCCCCGGTTCACGTCTCGCAAAGGCGAAAGGCTTCAGCGTGCCGCCTTGCTCCAGAGCTGCATATCCGTGGGCTTGTGTCATCCTAAGCCTCCCTGCCCGTCGCGGCTCAAAAGCCGAAGGGTAGCTTTCCGAGCCAACCACGCGCGAACAGCAAACAGTGCCGCCTGGGCCGAATGCGGTTCGACGGCCAGGCTCCGACATCTCCGCGGACAACACGCAACCCAAACCTGGCAGATCCAGGGCCACACACCGGCTGGCATCGGCGCTGACACTTACGCGCTCGGAATGATCGAACGCGTTGACGAGAGATTTTTTATCGAAAGGTCAATTGCGCTTTAGGCGAAGATATTCGTCCCTGGGCTTGAGGGTTCGTAATTGATTGGCATCCTCATTCCCTTGGTTGGTGCCGTCCCAAACCATCCACCCTCGATCCATGTGCGCCATGCACTCGAGGTTCATGCCGTAGCCAAAGCCGATCTTTTCGGAGACCACACGCTTCCACCGGTCCACGGTGCATAGACGGGTCGCCCGCAAGGTCAGGTCGGTATAAGTCGCCATGCTGTGGGCGAGGTCCAGGGCGCGCGGCATCAGCTCTTCATGGGGAAGCACCTCGTTCGCGATGCCGAGTTCGAGCGCTGTATGGGCGTCGATGCGCTGGCCGGTAAGTACAAAGTAAGTGCCGCGGTTGACGCCCAGAAGCTCTTGCCAGACAGGAACGATACCATCGCCTGGCGCTTCTCCCGACGGAAAGTGGCCATCGTCGGCAAAAACGGCCTTTTCCGAGCAGAGCGTGATATCCCCCACAACGACCAGCTCGGAGTGAATGAGCGCTGGGCCGTTCACTGCGCAAATGACCGGGACCTCGATCTCGAGCAGTCGGCGGAACATCATTGTCTGATCGTAGATTGCTATCTCATAGTGCCTCGGCTGTTTCATCGGGCGTTCCCAATGGCCGTGCTTGTCGATGAAGGTGTCCCCAGTCCCTGTGAAGATGACGACGCGGTTGTCGCGGTCCATGCCGATATCGGTGAAGGCAGGCGCCCATTCGGCATGATGGGTATCGCAATAGAGCACGGGGCCGCCATCGCTATGATAAGTGACGACCAGCACCCCGTCATCATGACGTTCGAAATTAAGCGTCTGGTATTTGTCGAAATAAGCAGGTCGCTTGCTCATCGAAGGCTCCTCCAAGCAAAGTCTCGATGTGAAGAGTGCTCAACCGGAAGCCCTCTGCCACCTTTTTTATCTGATCGAGACTACACCACAGTCCCCAAGCGCCGGGACACACCGAACCTCCTTGACGGAGCGGACCGGCCAGCGACGAGCGCCGAAGAGCATAAAAGCCGGTCGCTCTGAGCCTGAGCGCAGCACAGCTATTGCTCGCGATCGGGCACCGCTCGCCGTCTTGATTCCTTGCTGCACCGCCCCCGGAAACTCTCTACGGCTCGATTGTATCATCTCCGGCGGCGGCCTCGGCTCTGTTCGCCTTGTGGCTCTTGATCGCTTCGATCATGCTGAGGCGAAAGTCCTTTTGCTCCGCCAGCGCTTTGCGCTTCGCCTCGCACCACATGGCGAGATCAATAGCACCTTGTTCCGGGTGCTTGTTCCAGTCAGGATCGGTGGGGACCGTGATCTCCAGACGCAGGCCATTGGGATCGTGGAAGTAGATGCTGTAGATCAGCCCGTCGTGATCGACCGGGCCCACGACGTCGACATTGTTCTGGACCAGCCAACTGTGCCAACGATCCACTTCGGCATGATCGGATGCCTGCAATGCGACATGATCGAAGATCTCGTACGCCGGGTGAGAAAGAGCCGTTCGCTCAGGCAGTCCGGGGACCTCAAAAAACGCGATCGTCGACCCGTCCTTCATCCGAAAGAAGATGTGAAAATAGGGGAAATCGTCACCCGTGGACGGAACACTGTCGTCGAGGACAGTGCTCGCCAGATCCATCCCCATGATCCGCATATAGAAATCGGCGGTCGCCTCGACGTCGTGCGTGACCCATGCAGCATGATTCAGCATCAACGGCGTCAGCGTCCCCGATCGCTCGACCTCAGAGTTGCTCGCGTGGTTCATCGGATCTCTCAAAATGGTTATGGGATTCAGGTATCGAACTATCGGTTTATGAAACGCCGCGCTGTCCCTCGCGTTTGGGACTATCCAGCAATGCATTGAACCCCGCGCCTACCGGGACGCTCGGCCAGCGGTTGTCCTGGGCACTCTCCCAGGCCTCGATCACATCCAGATGCGCGATCGCTTCCTCGATATCGTCCCAGCCGAGCAACAGGCTGCGCTTGCGTGCGGGATCGACCTCGAACAGGATCACCTCACCGTTGGATCGTCGAAGAGTTTGGCTCTCGAGATCGACCACCATGTGGGCGGTGCTGGGGGATCGGGCGTCGGCAGCCAGGATCGCTACGATATCGTCTGCCAGCGTCACCGCGAGGATCCCGTTTTTGAAGCAGTTGTTGAAGAAGATATCGGCGAAACTGGGTGCAACGATGCATCGGATTCCGAAATCAAGAAGCGCCCAAGGCGCATGCTCACGGCTGGAGCCACAGCCGAAATTCGGCCCCGTTACGAGAACTTTCGTCTGTCGCCACGGCATTTGGTTGAGCACGAAATCGGCATTCTCTTGCCCGTCCTCGGTATAGCGATTGGCACTGAAAAGGGCCTTCCCCAATCCCGAGCGCAAGGTGGTCTTGAGGTAGGCGGCGGCCAGTATCTTGTCCGTGTCGATATTGGCTGCGGGTAGCGACGCAGCGATACCATCGAGGCGGCAAAACGGTTCCACTAGGCTTTCCTCACATCCACGATCCGCCCATGAATGGCGGCCGCGGCTGCCATGGGCGGCGACATCAGATGGGTCCGCCCCCCGGGGCCTTGACGGCCCTCGAAATTGCGGTTCGAGGTAGCAGCACAGCGCTGCCCCGGCGCAAGTCGATCGGGATTCATCCCAAGACACATGGAACAGCCCGCCTCGCGCCATTCGAAACCGGCCTGCAGGAAGATCTGGGCAAGCCCCTCCTCTTCTGCCTGAGCCTTCACGGCTCCGGAACCGGGAACGACCAACGCGCGAACGTTCTGCGCTACGCGGCGCCCCTTGACCACTTTCGCGGCCATTCGCAGATCTTCTATTCGCCCGTTCGTACAGCTGCCGATAAACACCATGTCGATCGGGAGATCATCAAGCGACTGGCCTGGCTTCAGGCCCATATAGTCCAGCATGGCCGCTGCTTGCGCCCTTGCCGAGGGATTGAGGTCGGCCGGGTCGGGGACCGGGGACCCGATCGTGATCACCGCTTCCGGCGATGTTCCCCAGGTCACCATCGGGACCACAGTGGAGGCATCGATACGCACCGCGCGATCGTACTGCGCGCCGGAATCCGAACGGAGTGCCCGCCATTGGTCTTTTGCCCGCTCGAAATCTTCGCCCTTTGGCGTCATCGGCCTGCCCTCAAGCCACGCAAAGGCGACCTCATCGGGAGCGATCAGTCCTGCGCGGGCTCCGGCCTCGATCGACATGTTGCAGACCGTCATCCGACCAGCCATGTCCAGCGCTTCGATTCCCGGCCCGGCATATTCGATCACATGCCCGGTGGCACCCGCCGTGCCGAGCGTGCCGATAATCGCCAAAACCAGATCCTTGGCTGTAACGCCGGGCGCGAGGACGTTGTCGACTTGGACCAGAAACGACTTGGCTGGCTTTTGCCTCAGTGCCTGTGTGGCCAAGACATGTTCTACTTCGCTGGTGCCAATCCCGAATGCCAGAGCGCCAAAGGCGCCGTGCGTGGAGGTATGGCTGTCACCGCAAACGATCGTCATGCCCGGAAGCGTCAGGCCTAGTTCCGGTCCGATGACGTGCACGATACCCTGAGCCGGATCGGTCAGCGGCACGTAGGGCACCTGAAATTCTGTGACATTCTGCTCCAACGTCTCCACCTGGAGCCTGCTGGCCGGATCTTCGATCGGCCCGTCGCGACGGTCGGTCGGAACGTTGTGATCCGCAACGGCAATCGTCGCGTCGGGCCTACGTACCCTGCGCCCGGCATTTCGCAGCCCCTCGAAGGCTTGCGGACTTGTGACCTCATTCACGAGGTGACGGTCGATCGACAGAAGCCAATCGCCGTCCTGCAACGGCATGATGGCGTGGGCGTCCCAAATCTTCCGGAAAAGCGTTCTTGGCGGGCTTCCCATCTGCTCAGTTCCCGATGCACGCACGGGCGCGAACGGCATCGCGCACACGGCCGCCGAACTGCGCCCCCGGCAGCCTGGTGCCCTGATCGGCCACAGACAACAACGCCGTCAGATCGATGGAGGTGCCGACGCCCATCGCTTCGAACGTCCAGACCAGATCCTCGGTGGCGACATTACCTGTCGCTCCTGGGGCAAATGGACAGCCGCCTAGTCCCGCGAACGAGGAATCCAGGACGGAGATACCCGCGTTCCACGCAGCCACGGCATTGGCGACTCCGAGCCCGAAGGTGTCATGGCCGTGAAAGGCCCAGTTCTCAGACCCCGGAAAACGATCTGCGGCCATTTGAAACAAGCCTGCGACCCGGTCCGGCGTAACCCTTCCGGTCGTGTCGCAAAGGCAGATTTCTGCCGAGGGAAAGATCGGCACCAGCGCGTCCAGCAAGCACAAGGTCGACTCTGCCGGCATCGATCCGTCGTATGGACAGTCGAATGCCGTGGCCAGGTTCAGCCGCATTTTCGTTCCGGCCGGCAATATGTCGCAGATCGCCGCATAATCTGCGACAGATTGCTCCGGGGTACGCTTCACATTTCCCAAGTTGTGCTTCTCGGACACCGAAAGCACGAAAGCGATATGACGGGTGCCAGCATCCAAAGCTCGTTCAGCTTGACGCACACTTGGGACTAGAACCTGGCAATCGAGGCCGGGAAGATCATTTGCATGAGCCAGGACATCGCTGGCGTCGGCGAGTTGTGGCACGGCCCGCGTCGACACGAAGGCCGTCGCCTCCATGCGCCGCACGCCGCTTGCATATAACCCGTCGATGAGCGCGATTTTGCTCTCGGTCGGGATCACATCGTCTATGGACTGGAAGCCGTCGCGTGGACCGACCTCGACGATCTGAAGTGTCGCTGAGGTCATCTCACCACTCCTTGCGCCTTCAGGTCGGCAATACGGCTCTCAGGCAAGTCCAGAAATTCTTTAAGTATTTCGGCGGAATGGGCGCCGATGTCAGGCCCCGTCCAGCGAACCTCAGCAGGCGATTCCGGAAAGCATGGCACAACTCCAGGGTGGAGAACCTTACCCAACGCCGGATCATCAACGTCTCTCACCATTTGGCGAGCACGGTATTGAGGATCCTCCGCTACGTCTGCCGCCGTGTAGACTTTTGAAGAGGGAATATCGGCGTCAGCAAGGATGCCCGCTAACTGCTTTGCATCCTTGGTTTTGGTCCAATTGCCGATGATCTCGTCCAAGGTCGCCGCGTTGGCAACTCGCGCCGCATTGCCCTGAAAGCGCGGGTCGGTCTGCAAGATGTCCTGGTTCATCACTTGGACGAGCTTGGCGAATAGCGGGTCCGAGTTGGCAGCGATTAAGATCCATTCGCCGTCTGCAGTGGGATACGCATTCGATGGCGCCGCGGTAGCTATTCCGCCACCTGTCGGCTGCTTGACGATGCCGAGTGCGCCATATTCGGGCAGCATCGCTTCCATCATGCTCAGGACGCTTTCGGTGAGCGCGACATCGATCGTCTTGGCTGAGCCTGGGGTGCCGGTCCTTTCCTTTCGCCAGAGAGCGCTCACGATACCGAAGGCCGCGTAAAGACCGGCAATCGAGTCGCCGATGCTGACCCCGACACGAACAGGCGGCAGATCATATTGACCGGGCGGATGGTTGGTGAGGTGGCGAATTCCGCCAACCGCCTCGCCGATCACGCCAAAGGCTGCTCGATCTCGTCCCGGTCCTGATTGGCCATAGCCGGAGATATGAGCGATGATTATGTCTGGCTTCACCGCGCGCAGCACATCAGGACCCAGGCCCATCCGCTCAAGCTGACCCGGCCGAAAATTCTCAACCACCACATCACAAAAAGGAAGAAGCTTCAGGACCACATCCCGGCCAGCTTCGGTTTTGAGATCGAGCGCAATACTGCGCTTGTTGCGCCCATGTACCGACCACCAAAGAGAGCGCCCTTCGATCTGCGCGCCCCATTGGCGCACGGGATCCCCTTGGAGCGGCTCAATTTTGATTACATCTGCCCCGAGGTCGGCCAAAAGCCTCGTGCAAAATGGGGCGGCAACGAAGTGACCCAGCTCGAGCACCCTTATGCCGTCGAGCACTTGCTGTGTTGCACCGATGTCGTTTTTCTCGGTGAAGCCCATTACAGATACTCAGCTATACAGTGATTACGGGGCGGATATCGGAGCGCCGGCGCCGTCATGGCCATTCCCGATCGTATTGGCAGCGTCGCACAACCAACACGTCCGGACGTCTCAGATCGTGGCGTAGGCTCCAAGCAATACGTCGTCCTGCTGCATGCTCTCGCTCAAAACGATTTCGCCCGAACGCAATCTCCTGCGCAGCTCGGTCAACGGGACGTTCACGTCGTCCGCCTCGATCTCATAGACTGCGAGGTATTTGTATTTCCCTTTTTCCGTCGCCAGCCGGAATCTTTCCGCGTGACGGATACCTGGTATCGCCAGAATATCGGCGACATGCTCATCGGCATACCAAGCGTTGAACTCCTCGTCCTTCCCCTCCACAGGGTTCGAGAGAGCAATGAGCTTGAAAGTCCCCATCATCTTGTTCCATTTGAAAGCTATCGGGCGCGGCAGCCAATGCTGGTAACGATAGACGGGCCCAAAGCGATGTCCCCTGACAGCGGGACAGGCCTCTAAATAGGCCGGCGCGCATACGACGTGCCGCCTACGGACACCGCATCAGAATTGGTTTGCAAGCACCCTCAATTGGATGCCGTTCGCGCGGCGTGCGGCCGCCGTCCACCAGCCTTGAATGCCCTTACCCGAGCGGTCCATCCGCAAACGGTCCCGCTTCACGGTGACATACAATTCGCTCCACCAGGTGCCAATCCCGGCCGGGTAATCGGTTCACGGCGACCTGTGTCGGTAGCGCTTTTCCCGACGCAGCCCCCGAGAGCCCGCGGAGGATATTAGATGGTGCAAGAGAACACGGCTTTGGGCAGCTATTCCTCTCCAGAGGTGCAGGCCTGCCCGTTTCCGTTCCTGAAGTCGCTTCGGGAAGAGGCTCCAGTGTACCGCGATCCGTCCACGGGGCTCTATATCGTAAGCCGGTTCCAAGACATCGCATATGTGAATCAACATACCGAGATTTTCTCCAGCCGAACGCCGATCCAACTTAATAAAGAGTCGTCCGTTTCCGCAGAGGTGCAAAGGCGTTACAGGGAGCGCGGCTGGCCCGAGGAATATGTGCTGGCATTTGCGGATCCGCCTGAGCATCGATGGCATCGCGCTCTCGTCGACAAAGTTTTTACGCCGCGCTATGTGCGTGAACTGGAGCCATATATCCAGGATATCACTGATCGCCTGATCGACTCGTTCATCGAGTCCGGCGAAGCAGATATCAACGCCGACCTGGCGGTTCCCTTGCCCATGTATATCATTGCCGATCAACTCGGTGTGGATCGTGCGGATTTTCCACGATTCAAGATCTGGTCTTCAGCGTGGGTGGAACGTAACGATCCGCTTTGCCCTCCCGAGAGGGAACTCGAGCTGACCGATCATATGATCGAAATGCAGAATTACCTGGCCGATCGGGCAGAACGTTATCGCAAAGATCCGGCGGACAATCTGCTAAGCAAGCTCGTCCATGTTGAAGAGGATGGCAAGCGCTTATCGATGGGCCAACTGCTCATGATGGTGCAGCTTTTTCTCGTTGCAGGCAATGAGACGACAACGACAGGTATCTGCAACACGGTGTACCTGTTGCTGAAGCAGCCCGAGCTCATGAGGCGAGTTCGGGGAGATCTCGATCTCGTGCCGAACGTTATCGAGGAGATGCTGCGCGCCCATTGTCCGGTTCCGCATCAATACCGGTTCACGACGCAAGACACGATCCTGAGCGGAATTGAGATTCCAGCGAAGTCCATCGTCCAGGTCAGCTACATGTCCGGCAACTATGATGCCGAACAATGGGATAACCCTGAAACTTTCGATATCGATCGCAAAGGTGTTCGCAACCACCTGGCATTCGGACGCGGCATACATTTCTGCGTGGGCAACCTCCTGGCGCGCGGTGAGATGCGTATTGCTGTGCGGACAATCCTCCAACGCCTCTCTGAGCTTCGCTTCTCAGGCGATCATGCCGAACCCAGCTTCATTCCCCACTTCCAGATACACAGTCTCGACCATCTGCATGTGGCATTCACGCCCGCAGCGCGGGTCCTCGCATGAAGGCCATCAAATGCGAACTGGTGTCGCCGTTCGGTGATCCTCGCTCGGAGGTCATCAACCCGCCTGCTCTGCGCGCTGATCGGCCGTGACCGTCCAAGCGATCCGGCATCCGAGGTGTGGTTCGGAGCTGACGCAGGCCTTACCCGAAGTCTCGTCAGTAGACCGCCCTGGCAGCACCGGATGGCCGCGTAACGAAGGAATCGCTCATGATTAGGTCTCACGGCTATGCTGCCCTTGAGCGAGGCGGAGATCTCGTGGCCTTCGATTTCGAGCGGGGCTCGATGGGCGTCTCCGACATCCTGGTTGACATCAAATTTTGCGGCGTGTGCCACAGCGATCTCCATGCCGTCGACAACGACTGGGGGTTCCACAGCTATCCGCTGGTGCCGGGACACGAGATCGTCGGCATGGTGACCGACACAGGATCGCATGTGACGCGATTTCAGATCGGCGACTGGGTGGGTATTGGCAGTATCATCGACTCGTGCCGGACTTGCTCGCCCTGTGAAGCAGGATTGGAGATATATTGCGATGAAGGTGCCACTCCGAGCTTCGGAGGTGCGGACCGCTCGGGGCAGATGACGTTCGGGGGGTTCTCGAACAAGTATGTCGTGAGCGAAAGTTACGCCGTCCGAATTCCCTCGGAACTGGATCCTGCTAGAGCTGCCCCCTTGCTGTGCGCTGGCATCACCACCTTTTCGCCCTTCAACAAGGCGCAGCTGAAGAGCGGTGACCGCGTTGGGATTGTCGGCCTAGGTGGTCTGGGTCACTTGGCCATCAAGTGGGCGCGTGCCTTTGGGGCTGATGTCGTAGTCTTCACGACCTCGCCGGATAAAGCCGCGGATGCGTTGGCATTGGGCGCCTGCGAAGTCATAATCTCGAGCGATCCTGAGCAGATGGCGCATCAGACAAAGCGTTTCAACTTCATCATGGACACGGTGAGCGCCCCGCATGACGTCTCGGGCTATCTCGACTTTCTGAAACTCGATGGGGTCCTGTTCCTAACCGGAATGCCTGCCCAAGCCGCTGCGATCTCACCGATGCAATTGGCGTGGGGCCGAAGAGTTGTGACGAGTTCGATGACAGGCGGTATTGCAGAGACTCAAGAGATGCTCGAATTTGCCGCCAGGCATGACATCGCCGCCGATGTCGAAGTGCTTCCGATTGCCCAGCTCAACACTGTCTTCGATCGACTGAGGCGGAATGACGTGCGTTTCAGATTCGTGGTCGAAATGGCAGCGCTCAAGGGTGGTATCGCATAATGCGGGCTCAGTCGGATCACATGCTCGATCACGCGGGGAAAATGCGCATGCGTAAGGCATTCTTGAGCGGGCATCTCCTCGCCAAGAGCGGCAAGCGCGAATGCCACGGCTAGAGGTCGGGGCTCTATATTTTGCTCTCATGAAGATAAAGGTGGGGATTGTGGCTGGTAGATTGCGCGACAAAGTTTCCATCGTCACCGGCGGAGCTGGCGGCATTGGATTTGCGATAGCCAAGCGCTTCGTTGAAGAAGGCTCGTTTGTTGTCATTGCCGATGTGTCCATCGAGCGCTGCAATGAAGCTTGCAAGACGCTTGGCGACAATGCCCTGCCCCTTCAGTTGAACGTGCTCGAGCTGTCTTCGATCGATGAGATGGTCAAAAATGTTCTCGATTGGCAAGGGCGAATCGACATATTGATCAACGCTGCGGGTGTCTGGGGTATGGAGAATATTCTCGACGTGACCCCGGATGAGTTCGATCGGATCATCGGCATCAACCTCAAAGGCCTAGTGTTCACCACGGCCGCCGTCGCGCGTCAAATGGCTAGCAATGGTGGAGGAGCGATAGTCAATTTTGCTTCTGCTGCAGCTCGCCGCGGAGCGGCGGGATCAGCGATCTATTCCGCAAGCAAGGCTGGCGTCATGAGCGTAACCCAGGCCGCGGCTCAGGAGTTGTCCGCAAGTGGCATAAGGGTCAATGCGATCGCACCCGGTGCGGTGCAGACCTCCATGTGGGACGCGGTGAAGATCGCCTATTCTAGCTCCACCGTCGATGGCGAGCCGATCGACATGGAAACTGTGCAAAGCTCCTCCACCCCGGCCGGCCGGCTCGCCAACGCTGAAGATTGTGTCGGCACCGTTCTCTTCCTTGCCTCCGAGGAAAGTGCCTTTGTGGTAGGGCAGACCGTCAATGTGGATGGCGGCCTCTACATGAACTGAAGACATGTCGCACCTATCCAGCAGAGAGATCACCATGTCATCCCGCGTACTGCATCTGAAAGGGGCATCGAATTTCCGCGATCTGGGGGGCTATCCAACAAGCTCGGGTCGGGAAACGAGTTGGAGAAGCATTTTTCGCTCGGCCAAGCTATCCACTCTGCACGATGATGATCTGCAGATTATCAGCGAATGCAACATACGCTCGGTTGTGGATCTGCGCACGATTGCCGAACAGACCGCCCATCCATCGCGCTGGCGTAAGCCGCCCGATACGATCTACACTTCAGCCAAAACTAATAATGACGAAGTGATCGATCTTTTCGTCCGCGGCATTGGTTCGGAAGGCGAGGCGGTCGATCGCATGCGAGCATTCTATGCCGATCTGCCCTTTCGCTATCGAGATGAGTTTGCAGCCCTCTTCTCCCTTCTTGACAGGCAGGACGGAGCTACCTTGATACACTGCACAGCAGGCAAGGATCGGACAGGTGTCGCTTGCGCGCTGGTGCTTAGCGCACTGGGAGTGCACAAAAGCGCGTTGGTCGAAGATTATGCGTTGACCGAGACGCTGTTGGAGATGGCCGAGTTGGCCCGCACTCCTGCTGAGCACATCGGCGGCGCAAATGAGCACGGCGTTCTCGAAAGTCTGCCGCCTGCGGCACGAAGGATCCTCTGGGGATCCGATCCAAGTTTCATCGGGGCGGCATTTGAGAGTCTCGAGCGGCATTTCGGCTCGGTCGATAGCTATCTTGAGAAAGCGCTTTTAGTGGATAAGGACATGCGTGCTCGGCTGCAGGATCGATACACGGCCGATATCCAACGATCTCACTAGCACCGAGCGACGGTCGTTGCGACGTGGGGCGATGGCTCCGCTTGGCATACAATGAAAACAGTCGGTCTGATATGAACTCAGAAGGGTAGCGCCCAGGATCCGGTAGAGCTGCGGCGGACCGTCTCGGCATGATAGATCACCCGACTTCACGACGAATGTCGTCGGCGTCGATCCAGAGTTACGTTGATATCTTTTTTCGATGAGATCGATTGAGCGCCATCGGAAAGGGGCGAAGCAGGCTCTAGACGCGTATGCGGTTGCGCAGGATCCCAATACCTTCCACTTCAAGTTCAACCACGTCGCCATCCTCGAGAAGGCGGCCTTGCTCAAGGCCACAGCCTCCCCCTACCGTACCCGAGCCAATGATCTCC